>NZ_BFAG01000002.1:0-105000 GCF_002897375.1 Deinococcus aerius
TTCTGCTGGAAACGCCGCGCGTGGCCCTGGTGCGCGCGGCGGATGGCCTGGAGGCGCTCAACAGCGTGATGGAGTTGATGCGCGACCTCCGGCGCCCCCGCGGCGACATGTGGGAAGTGGCGGTCTGGGAGGACGCCCTGGCCAGCGACGGGCGCGAAGTGTACCTCACTTTCCAGGTGCACAACGAGGCCATCGTGATTCCCGAGAACGTGGACTGCATCCGGGCGCTCAGCGGCACCGAGCCGGACGCGGCGCGGTCCATCGCGAAAACGGACGCCAGCCTGGGCATCACCCGCCACTTTCTGCCCTCCTCCCGGCCACCACGGGTGACGCCGGGTCAAGGAACGCCTGCCGGTTCCAAGGGGGCCGAAGAGCCGACGGCCCCCCGGTGACCCATGGACAGGTCATGGCAGAGGGAAAGCGTGCGGACTGCCAGCGAGCCCCTGACCACCGTGCTCCCCGGACGGGTGCGCTCGCCGGGGGCGGCGTGAACGCACCAGGTTCAGGGGCGAGCCGGACGGGGGAGCGTGTCCGGGTCGGTCGGGTCGCCGACCTGCCCGAGGGTAGCCAGACCAGCGTCCGGGTGGGGGACCAGAACGTCCTCGTCATCCGGGATCAGGGCAGGTTCTACGCACTGCGCAATCTCTGCACCCACCAGAACTTTCCGCTGGAGGGTGGCCCGGTGGAGGACGGCGCGATCACCTGCCCCAAGCACGGGGCAAGATTCGATCTCGAGACCGGCCGGGCCCTGCGGCTGCCCGCCGTGAAGCCCGTGCGGCTCTTTCGCGCTGAGGTCGAGGGGGAGGAAGTCTATGTCTCACCGCTGTAACGGCCAGGTGCCGGTCCGCTTGCGGGACGGCGGGAACGCTGTCAACGGGGGGCCGGGAGCCCTCCCGGGAAGGGGCATTCGCCGTGGTTGACCTCGACACCGTGTTGCGGGTCTGGTTCGTCCTGGCCGCCCTCACCACGCTGTACGTGGCCTGGGACGCCTTTGCCAACAATCCCGAGATGAAGGTCATGAAGTGGGGGTGGGTGTTTGTCACGGCGTACACCGGACCGGTCGGCGCGGCGCTGTACGTGCTGTCCTGTCAGGCCCCTGTCGCCGGGCAGCACCCGGAGTTCATCCGTCCCCTGTGGAAGCAGGGCCTGGGGTCCGCCATCCACTGCCTGGCGGGGGACGCCACCGGCATCATCCTGGCCGCCGCTGTCACCGGGCTGCTGGGGTGGCCGATGGGGTTCGACCTGCTGGCGGAGTACGTCTTCGGCTTTCTGTTCAGCCTGCTGATCTTCCAGGCGCTGTTCATGCGGAACATGCTGGGCGGCTCGTACCTGGCGGCGCTGCGCCGCAGCCTGCTGCCCGAGTTCCTGTCGATGAACGTGATGATGGCAGGCATGGCACCGGTGATGGTCCTGCTGATGAGCCGGGACATGGCCGCGATGGAACCTACCTCGCTGCGTTTCTGGGGCGTGATGTCGCTTGCGGCGGTCGTGGGGCTGGCCTTCGCCTATCCCATCAACGTCTGGCTGGTGAGCGTCCGTTCCAAGGAAGGGATGGGGACCGTCCTGGCCCTCGGGCGGGGCGGCCACAGCCTGACGGCCGAGCGTCACCTCGCTGCCGCCCGTGCGGAACGGCCCCTGGCCCCCGTGCCTCCCGCCAGCCCCAGCATGAAAGGAATGGAATCATGAACGACCGCAACGGCAGTGACCGCAGCGTGGGGCCATCCGGCCCGGTGGGCATGGAGGACATGGGGAGCCCGCCCCGGGTCGGCAGGCCGCAGATGACTGCCGTCACCGTCCTGACGCTGCTCGCCCTGGCGGGAGGCGTGCTGCTCTCGGCCCGGTATGGCGACCTCGGCATGAGGGCCAGCGCCATGCAGAATGGGACGATGCCCGGCATGACCGTGGGAGGAAGCGGCCAGGCCACGCCGGTGTCGCAGCTTCCCGACACGCCCGTCCAGACGCCGACCAAGATGGGCAGCCTGGTGATGCCGCCCGGCATGATCATGACCGCCAGCACGCCGATGGAGGCGATGGCCGACATGGCGGCCGTGGACCTGGGCAAGGTCAGCTCCACCGCCCCCCCGAACGCGCGTGGCGATCAGCCGCTCACGCCCCGGGTCGAGAACGGCGTGAAGGTGTTTCAGCTCGAAACCTCGCTGATCCGCTGGAACATCCTGCCCGGAACGCAGGTCGCGGCCTACGCCGTGAACCGGCAGGTCCCGGGGCCGCGCCTGCGCCTCACCGAGGGAGACCGTGTCCGCATCATCGTGAAGAACACCCTGCCCGAGCCCACCACCCTCCACTGGCACGGCCTGGTGGTGCCCAATGCGATGGACGGTGCGGCGGACGTCACCCAGCCGCCCATTCCCCCGGGCGGGAGCTTCACCTACGAGTTCACGGTGAGGCAGGTCGGGACCTACTTCTACCACTCACACACCGCGGTGGATCGCCAGGAGGGCCTGGGGCTCTACGGGGCGCTGATCGTTGATCCCAGGGACCGGGCGGGCGAGCCGCGGGCAGACGCCGAATACACCCTGCAGTTGCAGGAGTGGACCTTCAAGGACGGCTACACCTTTCCCGCCATGCTCATGGAGGGCCTGCTGCCGAACTTCTTCACCATCAACGGCAAGGCCTATCCCGCCACCGACACCATCCGGATGAAGATCGGCCAGACGGTGAGGCTGCGCTTTATTGGCAGCAACAACAACTTCATCCACCCCATGCATGTCCACGGCGGGCCATTCGAGGTCGTGGCCCGCGACGGCGAGACCCTGGCCCCCTCGGCCCGCTTCCGGGCCGACACCATCAACGTCGGGCCGGGGCAACGCTACGACGTGATCTGGACGGCGCGCGAGAAGGGCACCTGGCTGATTCACTGCCACATCCCCCACCACCTCACCAATGACAACGTGGAGGTCCAGGGGGGTGGCGGCCTCACGATGGCCATCGTCGTGAGCTGAACGGCCGGGAAGCCCGGGGAAAGTTCACCGGGACCGCGTCACCCCCCCGCGGTCCCGGCAGCCGGTGGTGCCTCAGCCGCGCCAGGTCCAGTTCTTTACCTCGGGCAGGTCATCGCCGTGTTCCCGGATGTACGCGTGGTGCTCGGCGAGGCGGTCGCGCATCCGCTGCCCGAAATGCGCCCCCACCTCTCGCAGGCGCGGCACCCGGTTCACCACGTCCAGGGCGAGGTGGAAGCGGTCGAGGTCGTTCAGCACCGTCATGTCGAAGGGCGTGGTCGTCGTCCCCTCCTCCTTGTAGCCGCGCACATGCAGGTTGGGGTGGTTCGTGCGGCGGTAGGTGAGGCGGTGGATCAACCAGGGGTAGCCGTGATACGCGAAGATGATGGGGCGGTCGGTGGTGAAGAGGCGGTCGAACTCCTGGTGGGTGAGGCCGTGGGGGTGCTCCTCGTGGGGTTGCAGCGTCATCAGGTCCACCACGTTCACCACCCGGATCTTCAGGTCCGGGAAGGCCTCCCGCAGCAGGTCCACCGCCGCGAGCGTCTCCAGGGTGGGCACGTCCCCCGCGCAGGCCATCACCACGTCGGGCTCCGCCCCCGCGTCGGTGCTCGCCCAGGACCAGATGCCCACGCCCGCCGCGCAGTGGCGCGCGGCCTCGTCCATGCCCAGCCACTGGGGAGCGGGCTGTTTCCCGGCCACGATCACGTTCACGTACTGGCGGCTGCGCAGGCAGTGGTCGGCCACCGAGAGCAGCGTGTTCGCGTCGGGCGGCAGGTACACCCGCACCACGTCCGCCTTCTTGTTCACCACGTGGTCGATGAAGCCGGGGTCCTGGTGCGAGAAGCCGTTGTGGTCCTGCCGCCACACGTGCGAGGTAAGCAGGTAGTTCAGGCTCGCGATCGGTCGACGCCAGGGGAGGTCGTTGGTGGTCTTCAGCCACTTGGCGTGCTGGTTGAACATCGAGTCCACGATGTGGATGAACGCCTCGTAGCACGAGAACAGCCCGTGCCGTCCGGTCAGCAGGTAGCCCTCCAGCCAGCCCTGGAGCACCTGCTCGCTCAGCAGTTCCATGACCCGCCCGTCCGGGGACAGGTGCTCGTCGGTCGGGAGGACTGGCCCCAGCCACGTCTTCGTGGTGGCCCCGTACACGGCGTCCAGACGGTTCGAGGCCGTCTCGTCCGGCCCGAACAGCCGGAAGTTCACCGGGTTCTTCGCCATCACGTCCCTCAGGAAGGTGCCGAGCACGCGGGTCGCCTCGGCGGTTACCCCGCCGGGCCGGGGCACGGGGACGGCGTACAGGCGGAAATCGGGCAGCTCCAGGGGCCGCAGCAGCAGTCCCCCGTTCGCCACCGGATTGGCCCCCATCCGCCGCGTTCCCCGTGGCGCGAGGGCCGTGAGTTCCGGCCGCAGCCGCCCGCTGTCGTCGAAGAGCTCCTCCGGACGGTAGCTGCGGAGCCACGCCTCCAGGGCGCGCAGGTGATCGGGAGACTCGAACAGCCCCGCGAGCGGCACCTGGTGGGAACGCCAGGTTCCCTCCACGGGGAGGCCGTCCACCTCCCGCGGCCCGGTCCAGCCCTTGGGACTCCGCAGCACGATCAGCGGCCAGTGGGGCCGCGAGGTCGCGCCCTCTTCCCGCGCCGCGCGCTGGATCGCCGTGATGTCGGCCCAGACCTGTTCCAGCGTGGCGGCCATCTTGCCGTGCATCTCGGCCGGATCGTCGCCCTCCACCAGGTAGGGCCGGTGCCCATACCCCGTGAGCAGCGCCTCCAGCTCCGCCCCGTCCAGGCGGCCCAGCACGGTGGGATTGGCGATCTTGTACCCGTTGAGGTGCAGGATGGGCAGCACCGCCCCGTCCCGCGCCGGGTTCAGGAACTTGTTGGCGTGCCAGCTCGCCGCCAGGGCGCCCGTCTCCGCCTCGCCGTCGCCGACCACGCAGGCGACGAGGAGCCCCGGGTGGTCGAAGGCGGCCCCATACGCGTGCGCGAGGCTGTAACCCAGTTCGCCCCCCTCGTGGATGGAGCCGGGCGTCTCGGGGGCCACGTGGCTGGGAATACCGCCGGGGAAGGAGAACTGCTTGAACAGCCGCCGCAGGCCCGCCTCGTTCTGCCCCACTTCCGGGTAGACCTCACTGTAGGTGCCTTCCAGGTAGGTGTTCGCCACCAGGCCGGGGCCGCCGTGCCCGGGACCGGCGACGTACAGCACGCTCAAGTCATGCGCCCGGATCAGCCGGTTGAGGTGGGCGTAGATGAAGTTCAGCCCGGGTGTGGTGCCCCAGTGGCCCAGGAGCCGGGGCTTGACGTGGTCCAGGCTGAGGGGTTCCCGCAGCAGCGGGTTGTCCAGCAGGTAGATCTGGCCCACCGACAGGTAGTTCGCGGCGCGCCAGTACGCGTCGAGCAGGCGCAGTTCCTCGGGGGACAGGGGCGACGGGCCAGGCGGGGTGGCGGAAAGGGCAGGTCGGGGAGTCATGGGGGCCTCCGGCGTGGGAAAGCGGGCAGGTGGGACCGGCAAGGCTGATCCCGGGGACAGCAGGACTGGCGCGACCAGGGTCAGCGGTGGGGGCGTCCGCACGGCGCCGGTCCTCCAAGCCTAGATGGCCTGCCTGAGCGGCACCCGCGTGGGACCTGAGCCGACGCTGAGGGCCTCACGCCGCCTGCACCGCGAACGCTGGGGTGGCCCCCTTGCCCTTTTCCAGCCGGGTGGGGGTCCCTCCTCTTCCAGCGGTGAGGCAGAATGAACGCTGGGGCATGGAACGCATCCTGGTGATTGATGACGACGGGGGGGTCACGGCGGCCCTCAAGCGGGGCCTCACCTTCGAGGGGTACGCCGTGGAGGTGGCCGCGTCGGGCGAGTCGGGCCTCCGCCTCCTGCGGGGCCAGACCCCTGACCTGGTGATCCTCGACGTGATGATGCCGGGGGTGGACGGGCTGGAGGTGCTGCGCCGGCTGCGCGCCGCCGGGGATGACACCCCCGTGCTGCTGCTGACTGCGCGCGACGAGGACCGGGACCAGATCGCGGGGCTGGAGGCGGGGGCCGACGACTACGTCGTGAAGCCCTTTACCTTCGACGTGCTGCTCGCGCGGGTGCGGACCCTCCTGCGCCGCCGCCGGACAGAGCGCCCCACGGTCCTGCGCTGTGCCGACCTGACGCTGGAGGTCGAGGGGCACGTGGTCCGCCGGGGGGGGCGGGTCGTGCCGCTCACCCACCTCGAGTTCAGGCTGTTGCGGGAGCTGCTGGAAGGCCAGGGCCGGGTGCTGTCCAAGCAGCGGCTGCTCGACCGGGTGTGGGACAAGTCGTATTTCGGAGACGTGAACGTCGTGGAGGTATGCGTGAAGCAGTTGCGCCACAAGCTGGAGGAACCCGGGGAAGAGCGCCTGATCCACACCGTGCGCGGCGCCGGGTACGTGCTGCGCCGGGAGTGAGCGCCGCCGGGGCCGGTGGGGGGCCCGGCCGGTCGCGCCTATCGTGGAGGTTGCCCCTGCGCTGGCGCCTGGCGCTGGTGTACGGCCTCGGCTGCGCCCTGGCCCTGTTCGCCTCGGGCCTCCTCAGCTACGCCTTTCACACCCGCAGCCATTACGATGAACTCGACCGCGTCCTGGTGGACCGCGCGCTGCACCTGGCGGCCGAGGTGCGGCAGGCAGGAACGCGGGTGAACACCGATCTTCAGGCTGGGGGCCTCCCGGTCCTGTCCGGCGTGTATGGCCCCGACGGGCGGGTGCGGCGCCGGAGCGCGGCGGCCCCGGCCTTGGTGCAGGCGTCCCCGCCCCAGGTGCTCGCCGCGCCCGCCGGACCCGCCTACGCCGGCGTGGTGGCGCTGTTTCCCCGGCTGACGCCGCCCCCGCCGCACCCGGCCGGGGGTGCGTTCGGGCTGCTGGTCGGGGAGCAGCGCTGGCGGGTCTTCGTGCTGCCCGTGCGCGCGGGGGGCACGGCGCTCGGCTATGTCGAGACCCTCACCCCGCTGGGACTGCTGGACCGTTCGGTCGCCCGGCTGAGAACGGTGCTGCTCGGGGTGGGCACGCTGTGCCTGCTCGGCGCGCTGGCCGCGACCTGGTTCACCGCGGGGCGGCTGCTGCGGCCCCTGGAGGCCATGACGGCGGCCGCCCGCGAGATCGCCCGCTCGCGGGAGCCGACGGCGCGGGTGGCACCGCCACCCCACGACGACGAGGTCGGCGAGCTGGCGCGGACCTTCAACACCATGCTGGAGAGCCTGGAGGAGTCGGCGCAGACCCAGCGCCGCTTTATCGCGGACGCCTCCCACGAGTTGCGGGCCCCCCTGACGGTCGTCCGGGCCAACCTGGACCTGTTGCGGCGCTACCCGGACATGCCGGAGGCGGAGCGTGCGGACGTCGTGCGGGAAGCCGAGCGGGAGAGCGAGCGCATGACCCGCCTCGTCGGCCAGTTGTTGACCCTGGCGCGCGGGGACGCGGGCCTGGGCATCCGGCGGGGACAGGTCGTGCTGGAGGCGCTGGTCCGCGAGACGGTCCAGGAGGCGCAACACCTGGCACGCGGGCAGCGGCTGGCGCTCGGGCCCGTCGACGCGGCGACCGTGGAGGGGGACGGGGACCGGCTCAAGCAACTCCTGCTCATCCTGCTGGACAACGCGGTGCACTACACCCCGCCGGGAGGGCAAGTCAACGTCACGCTACGGCGTGACGGCCCGGCGGCGAGGCTGACGGTAAGCGACACGGGCGTCGGCATCGCCGGGCCGGACCTGCCGCGGGTGTTCGAGCGCTTCTACCGGGGCGCCCCGGCCCGCACCCACCACCCGGGGGGCAGCGGCCTGGGCCTTCCGATCGCCCGCTGGATCGCCGAGCAGCACGGCGGCAGCCTGCGGCTGGCAAGCCGGCCGGGCGTGGGGACCCAGGTCACCTTCGAACTGCCCGTCGCGCCGGGGACCGGACCCGGCGGCCGTTAGTTCGGCGGGCCGTTGCCGGGGAGAGTGAACCCGTGCACCTCAGCCAACCCACAGGAACGGCGCAGCGGGCCCTCAAGGGTGGGCGGCAGACTGGGGGTGACGCCCGAATGTGCCCCGGCAGAGTGCAGGGGCCACCACGGGCGCGGCAAGGAGGAGCGATGCACACCACCCAGCGCCTGACCATTCCCATTGACGGGCTCGGGTGCGGTGGGGCCCTGCGGGCGGAGGGCGTTCTGTCCCGGCTGCCGGGTGTCATCCGGGCCTATGTCAACCCCGCCACCGAGATGGGGTATGTGGAGTATGACCCGGGCCAGTTCGACCTCTCGCACCTGCGTTCCGCACTGGCCCGGGCCGGCTTCGAGGCAGGCCCGCCCAGCATCCGGTGAGGGTCCTGCCCGGAGTTCACCGTCGGCCGTCGGCCCCGGTATGGGGCACGGCCGGGATCCGGCGACGTTGCCCGGGTCAGGGGGAAGAATGAGACACCTGCTGCGCACGGCCGGGGGCCTGGTCTTCCTGGCCTTTCTGGGAATCGCGGGCTTTTTCCTCGTCACGGAGCACACGGCCCATGTGTTCGGGGCGCTGCCCCTCGTGCTGGTCCTGCTGTGTCCGCTGATGCACCTCTGGATGCATGGGCATGGGGGACAGGGCCACGCGGGTCCGGGCGCGGACCTGCAAGACGGTTCCTCCCGGGGAGGGGATGCGCGGTGACGGACACGCCCGCCTACGGCCTGTGGGTCCTGGTTGCCTTCAACACCGTGGTGTTCGCGCTCTTCGCGCTGAGTTTCGCGCGGCCCAGAAGCCCGCGCGACTGGCGCGCGTTCTCCGCCTTCACGGCGTTCCTGGTTGCGCTGTTCACCGAGATGTACGGCTTCCCGCTGACCCTCTACCTGCTGTCCGGCTGGTTGCAGCGCCGGTATCCCGACCTGAACGTGTTCTCCCACGACGCGGGGCACCTGTGGTGGGCGATGCTGGGGCAGCGCGGCGATCCTCACCTCGGCCTGCCGCACCTGCTGAGCTACCTGCTGATCGGCGGCGGGTTCTGGCTGGTCGCGGCGGCCTGGGACGTGTTGTACCGCGCGCAGCGGGAGGGACGGGTGGCGACCTCCGGCCCGTACGCGCGGGTCCGTCACCCGCAGTACGCCAGCTTCATCCTGATCCTGCTGGGGTTTCTGGTGCAGTGGCCGACCCTCCTGACCCTGCTGATGTTTCCCGTGCTGGTGGTGATGTACCTGCGGCTCGCCCGGCGCGAGGAGGCCGAGGCCCGTCAGGTGTTCGGGGAAGCCTACGCCCGCTACGCGGCCACCACCCCGGCGTTCTTCCCGGCGCTCAGACGGCCCGGCCAGACGGGGCGCGCCGGTCGTCCCGGATGACGGGGCGTGAACCGAAAGGAGGATTCATGACCCGGCCACACCGCAGGCAGGCCTGGCTTCTCTGCGGCCTGCTCGGACTGTCCGGCGCCGCTGCCGCGCCCACCGTGTACGTCGAGAACGTGACGGATTCCGCCATCATCGCGCTGGACGGTGCGAGCGGACAGGTGATGGGACGGGTGCCCATTCCCGGCACCCCGCACGGCCTGATTTCCGACCCGCAGCGGCAACGGCTGTTCGTGGTGGGCGGGGAGACGGGCACGGTGAGCGTGATCGACGCGGCGCGGCTGCGCGTCCTGCGAACGCTGCGGGTGGGGGCGGGGGTGCGCGGCCTGGCCGTCTCCCCGGACGGACGGCGCCTCTACGTGACCCGCGCGGGGCCGCGCACCCTCACGGTGTTCCGCACCGACACCTGGCAGGTGGAGCGCACCGTCCGGCTCGCGCAGGTTCCTGAACACGTCCTGGTGGGTCCGGGGGCGGCCTGGCTGCTTGTCACCAGCACGAGCATGGCCGGGAGCCTCCCCGGCGCGCGCCTGTCCGGCAGCGTGACCCTGCTGGACGGTTCCACCCTGAAGGTCAGGAACACCTGGATGCTGGGGGGTCGGCCCTACCGTGCCGCCCTCTCGCCGGACGGGCGCCGCGCGGCCCTCACCGAGCTCGACGGGGAACGGATCGACCTGTTGAACACGGCGCCCTTCGCCGTGGCCGCCAGCTACCCGGTCGGCATGGTGCCCGAGCAACTCGCCTTCCGCACCGGGCAGGAGCTGTGGGTCAGCAACCTCAGCGGGACGGCCGTCACGGTGCTGGACGTGTCCAGCGGGAACTCGGTCAACGTGGGGACGGGTGACGGGCCATATGGCCTCGGGATCAGCGCGGACGGGCGCGACGTCTTCGTGAGCAACATGCGGGAGGGCACCGTCGTGAGAATCGACGCGCTGACCCGCCGCGTCACCGCGCGCTACCGGCTCGGCGGGGAACTGCATGCCCTGGTGGTGGGACGTTGAACGCCGGGCCCGGGGGCGTCGTGTGCCCCCTCCTCTGACCCTCGGCCCGGCGGTCGCCCGCACGGAAAGGAGCCATGACCCATTTCCTGTTCGCCACCGGCATCGAGAACAGCGCGCCCACCCTCCAGGGCGGGCGCGTGCGGGTGGACCAGATGCGCGACTGCGGGCACGACGAGCACTACGAGCTGGACTTCGACCTGGCCGTGGAGCTCGGGGTGAACGCCCTGCGGTACGGGCCGCCCCTGCACCGGTCCTTCGTCGGCCCCGGGCGGTACGACTGGTCCTTCGCGGACGCCACCTTCCGGGCGCTGCGGCGGCGGGGGCTCACGGTCATCGCGGACCTCTGCCACTTCGGGGTGCCGGACTGGATCGGGAGCTTCCAGAACCCGGACTTTCCGGAACTGTTTGCCGGGTACGCGGGGGCGTTCGCCCGGCGTTACCCCTGGGTGCAGCTCTACACCCCGGTCAACGAGATGTACATCTGCGCCCTGTTCAGCGGGAAGTACGGCTGGTGGAACGAGGGGCTCACGACAGATCGGGGGTTCGTCACGGCGCTCAAACACTTGGTGAGGGCGAACGTCCTCGCCATGCGGACGATCCTGGAGGTGCGCCCGGACGCGCTGTTCATGCAGAGCGAGTCGACGGAGCACTTCCATGCCCGCGTGCCGGAGGTGCTGGCGCAGGAGGCCTTTCTCAACGAGCTGCGGTTCCTGTCGCTGGACCTGAACTACGGGCGGGACGTGAGCGCCAGCATGCTGGAGTACCTGCTGGATCACGGCCTAACCCGGCAGGAGTACGCCTTTTTCCGGGCGCAGCGGCTCACGCCGCACTGCGTGATGGGCAACGACTACTACGTCACCAACGAACACTGCGTGTTCCCGGACGGCCGCCTGGAACCCTCCGGGGACATGTTCGGGTATGCCCTGATCACCCGTGAGTATCACCGGCGCTACCGGCTGCCGGTGATGCACACCGAGACCAACGCGCCCCAGGGCCGCCGCGGGACGGAAGCGGCGGACTGGCTCACCAAGCAGTGGGCCAACGTCCTCAAGATCCGCAACGACGGGGTCCCGGTGGTGGGCTTCACGTGGTACTCGCTGACGGATCAGGTGGACTGGGACACGGCGCTGCGGGAGCGGAACCTGCGCCCCTACCCGGTGGGCCTGTACGACCTGGACCGCCGTATCCGGCCGGTCGGCACCGCGTACCGCGAGCTGATAACGGCGTGGCGGGACGTGTTGCCAGCCCAGAGCGTCGCCCTCACCCTGCCGCTGACGCCCGCGCCTACGAATCCGTCCTGCTCCCCACCGCCCCGGTGAGGGGGGCTTTGCCTTCGCGCTCCTGGCTCCGTGCGGCGACTGCGGGAAGGAGCAGCGGGTGGTGGGGAAACCGCCCCAAGCGTGCTGCCGCCCACTGGGCGGCAGCCGTGCGGTCAGGAGACTCAGTGGGCCTGAGTGGCACTCGCCAGTGCGGTCTGGGGCCGGGCCGGGTGTCGGCCCAGGCGCACCCGGTTGAGCAGCAGCGCGTTCACCGTGACGATGACGGTGCTCGCACTCATTAGCAGCGCCGCCCACTCGGGGCGCAGCAGAATGCCGTACGCCGGATACAGCACGCCCGCCGCAAAGGGAATGGCAAGGACGTTGTAGATCGCGGCCCAGAAGAGGTTCTGCTTGATCTTGCCGCGCACCCGCCGGGCGAGCTCGATGGAACTTGCCACATCCGCCGGGCTGTTCCTGACCAGGACCACGTCCGCCGTTTCCACCGCGACGTCCGTGCCCGCGCCGATGGCGATGCCCACGTCGGCCTGCGCCAGGGCCGGCGCGTCGTTCACGCCGTCCCCCACCATCGCGACGTTGCGGCCCTGCCCCTGGAGTTCCTGCACCTTCGCGGCCTTGTCCCCCGGCAGCACCTCCGCGATCACGGTGTCCATTCCCAACTGCCGGGCCACCGCCTCCGCCGTCCGGCGGTTGTCCCCGGTGAGCATCACGGTCTGCACGCCCAGCCCGTGCAGGACCTGCACCGCCGTCCGGGCCGTCTCTCGGATGGTGTCGGCCACCGCCACCACGCCCAGCGCCCGTCCGTCCGCGGCCACGTACATCGCGGTTTTTCCGTCTGCCGCGAGCCGGTCCACCTCTCCGGGCAGGGCACCGACGTCCACCCCTTCCCGGTCCATCAGCTTGCGGTTCCCGATCAGCACCCGCTGGCCCTGCACCGTCGCCACCACGCCGTGCCCGGGCACCGAGTCGAACGCGTCCGGACGCTGGATGTCCACCCCCCGGGCCTGGGCACCCCGGACGATGGCCTCCGCCAGCGGGTGCTGCGAGGGCCGGTCCGCCGACGCGGCCAGGTGCAGCAGGTCCGCCTCACCCACTCCGGGGACCGGAATCACGTCCGTCAGGGCGGGTTTGCCCTCGGTGAGCGTGCCGGTCTTGTCAAAAATGACCGTATTCACCCCGGCGGTCGCTTCCAGCGCGGTGGCGTTCTTGAACAGCACGCCCTCCCGTGCCCCTTTCCCGACGCCGACCGTGATCGCGGTCGGCGTGGCCAGCGCCAGCGCGTCCGGGCAGGCGATCACGATGGCGGACACGGTCGCCGTCAACGCAAACACCACGCCCTCATTGCCCAGGAAATACCAGACCAGGAAGGCGATCAGGCCGCTGGTGAGCGCGACGTAGACCAGGTACTTCCCGGCCGTGTCCGCCAGACGCTGCGCGGGCGCCTTGCTCGCCTGCGCGTTCTGCACCATCTGCACGATGCGGGACAGGGCGGTGTCCGCCCCCACCGCCGTCGCGCGGAAGTGGAAGGCGCCGTTCTGATTCACGGTGCCGCCCGTGACCTTCGCCCCCGGGTTCTTCGCCACCGGAATCGGCTCCCCGGTGATCATCGACTCGTCCACGTAGCTGCTCCCGCTGACCACCTCGCCGTCCACCGGCACGCGGTCCCCGGGCCTCACCGCGAGCTCGTCGCCGACCACGACCTGTTCCAACGGCACCTCCACCTCCTGCCCCTGCCGGACCACCCGGGCGGTGGAGGGGGCCAGCTTCAGCAGGGCCTCGACCGCCCGCCCGGTGGCGAAACGGGCGCGCATCTCCAGCCAGTGGCCCAGCAGGGACAGGGTGGTCAGCATGGCCGCCGCCTCGAAGAACACCTCCCGGCCCCCCAGGAAGAGGGTGGCGTACACTGAGAACACCCAGCTCACCAGGATGCCGGTGGCGATCAGGGTCATCATGTTCGCCTCGCCGCGCCGCAGGGCCCGCCACGCCGCCGAGATGAAGGGCCAGCCGCCCCACCACACCACGGGGGTGGCGAGAATCAGCCCGAACCAGGCCATCGAGAGGCCGAGGGGCGGCATGGCGGTAAAGCCCAGCACCTCACCGATGGGGGAATACAGCACCACCGGCACGGTCAGCACCAGGCTGATCACGAAGCGGCGCAGCATGCCCTGCACCATCGCCTCCCCGTGGCCCGCGTGTTCGTCGTGGCCCATCTGCGCGTGCGCGCCCGCCCCGCTGGCCATCATCGCCGCGTGATCGTGGGCCGCGGGGTGCGAGGTGCTGGTGGTCATGGCCGGGTGGTCGTGCCCGGCGTGCCCCGTCTCGGCAGAGGTGTCCTGGCGGCCCTGGGACTGGGTGGGGGGGGCGTGGGGCGCGGACGTCGCGGCCCGGGCCAGCATCGCCGCGTGGTCGTGCCCGGTGTGCCTGCGGTCCGCGTGCCCGACGCGGGGATGCCCCGGCTGCACGGCGGACGGCGGGCAGTCCTCGCAGTCGCAGTCGTACCCGGCGGCGTGCAGGCGGCGGCGCAACTCGGGCTCGGTCACGTTGCCGGGGTCGTACCCGAGGTGGGCGACGGCGCGCGTGCGGTCGATATGCACGCTCTGCACGCCCGCGATGGCGGAGAGGCTGCGCTCAAGGTCGGCGAACTCCGAGCCGTCGTAGCAGTTGCGGAACGCCACTTCCAGAACGCTGGAGGTCTGCGTGCTGGCTTCAGTCTGGCCGTGGTGGTGCGTCTCGTGCTGTCGCGTCATTGTTCCCCCTGCTTTCCCGCTCATCTGCTCACGGCGTGATCGCCCCGTGCCGTGAGGGTAGGCGGCAAGTGTTCAATTCCTGTAAACCCTGCAGGCAGTGACCGCCGCGCTCGCCCACAGGGATGAACCGTCCGGCGAGTGTCCGCTGCGCCCGCGCACCGATGACGTTCTCAAGGGCTCCAGTGAGGCTGGCGCGGTCGTGACCTCGGCTTTTGGGGAACGCGCGGGTTGCTCTGCCGCCAGGATGCCTTCCCCGCCCTGACCCTATACCCTCCCCGGGGGGATGTCAAGGCTGAGCACGGCACTTGGATTCAGCCAAGCAGATTTAGAGCTTCATAGCAGGCCGTCGTCGACACATCCGTCAGGCTATCCCCTGGGGGTGGATTAGAATTCAGGCAGCTTGGGGCGGAACAGTCGGCCTGAGGGGCCAGGTGAGCAAAAATCGCTGCCGGGTGGGGTCCAGGCCCTGCACCAAGACGTGGGCAAAGTAGGACGGATCTTTGCGCCGGCACTGTTACCCTGCGGCCAGCGGGAGGAACCTTTGGCAGCCCTGGAGACCTTCGTCCTACCAAGACAGCACGCCGGTCGTGTCACCCTTCACAAGAACGTCCTTGAGCAGCTCGCCTCGCCGGAGATGGTCCTGCTCGACGGCACGTCCCGGCCGTACCGGCGCGGCCGAACGACGGGAACGCTCGTCGAGGCTCCCGGAGCGCCCTCCATCCTGGTCGTGCCCGGGCCCGTGAAGCCCCCGGACGACGTGGACGCCGTCCTCTGGACGGAGGGAGGTGCCCTTCCCACTTCTCGGGCGGACATCGAGCACCTCAGGGCGCGCTGGGTACAGCCGAAGTTCTCCCGCCACATGCCGCTTCCCGAGGACGCACGCGAACGTGCGCTGGCCTCCTGGCGTGACCGTTTCCGCTTCGCGGAGGAGACGGTCCTGGAGGACGGGCGCCTTCAGGAGGGGCTGCGCTCGCCACAGATCGGCGCACTCCACGCGGCGCTCGCGCACTGGAAGATGACGAACGAGCCGGCGACGGTCGTCATGCCGACAGGGACCGGCAAGACGGAGACGATGCTGGCCCTGCTGGTGCAGCAGCGCCTTGAGCGGCTGCTGGTCGTCGTTCCGAACGACGCGCTCCGAACACAGATCAGCGAGAAGTTCCTGACCCTCGGGCTGCTCAAGAAAGTCGGTGCGCTGGACCCCACATGCCAGCTTCCCGTCGTGTGCCGACTCGACCACGCCCTTCAAAACGCCCAGCAGGCCGACGATGTCTTCGGGCCCTGCAACGTCGTGGTGACCACGATGGACGTGCTGCGCCTGTGCGGTGATGACGCCAAGGCCCGCATCGTCGCCTTGTGCTCGCATCTGTTCATCGACGAGGCCCACCACATCGGGGCGAAAACCTGGAAGCAGACGCGGGAGCTGTTTCTGGACAGGAAGATCCTCCAGTTCACCGCCACGCCGTTCCGCAGCGGCCGTGAGCCCATTCCAGGCAGGGTGATCTTCAATTACCCGCTCCTCAAGGCGCACGAGGAGGAGTACTTCAAACCCATCCTCTTTCGGCCGGTCTCGGCTCTGGACCGGGATCAGGCGGACGGGCTGATCATCACGAGGGCGCTGGACACCCTCGACGCCGATCTGGCCCCCGGCGAGGATCGGCCCGCTGGTTTCGACCACCTGGTGATGGCCCGCGCCGACAACGTGCGGCGGGCCGAGGACCTCCATGCCCGGTATGCGGAGGCCTGCCGCGGGAAGCCGTACGGGGCGGTCCTCGTGTACCACGCCATGCCCGCGCCGGAAAAGCGCGCGGCCCTGGAGGCCCTCGCCCGGCGCGAGGCGCGGGTGGTCGTCTGCGTGAATATGTTCGGGGAGGGCTTCGACCTGCCGAACCTGAAGATCGCGGCGATGCACGACATCCACAAGAGCCTGACGATCACCCTGCAGTTCACCGGGCGGTTCACCCGCGCGAGCCGGACGCTGGGGAACGCGACGCTGATCGCCAACGTGAGTCTGGCCGAGGTGCAGGCGGAACTCCGTGACCTGTACGCCGAGGACCCCGACTGGAACGTCCTGTTGCGGGTCCTGAGTGCCGAGGCGTCCGGACGCCAGGAACAGTTGATGGACTTCCTGGACACGTTCCAGAAGACCGAACGGGCCCTTCCCATCCAGAACATCTCGCCCAAGATGAGTGCCGTGGTCTACCGGACCACCTGCCCGATGTGGGACCCCGACCACATCACGGACGTGGTCTCCGAGGACCTGCTCTACGCCCCGCCCACTGTCAGCCACCGGGAGCACGTCGCCGTGTTCGTCACCCGGGACCAGACTCCGGTGGGGTGGGGTGACTTTCATACCCTGCAGAACGTGACCTGGGACGTGTCCATCCTGCACTGGGACGCCGGGCGGCACCTGCTGTACGTCCACAGTTCGGACCTCGACGAGATGCCCGACAAGCTTGCCAGGGCGGTCACCGGCGGCACGGCGGAACGGGTAGAGGGTGAGACGACCTTCCGCTGCCTGCACGGCATCCAGCGCCTGACGCTCACGAACCTCGGCCTGAGCAGCACGATCCGCGGGGCGGTGCGCTTCACCATGTTCATGGGCTCGGACATCGTTTCCGGCCTCGCCGAGGCCTCCACCCAGGACCGCACGAAGTCCAACATCTTCGGGTTCGGGTATGAGCGGGCCGAACGGTCGAGCGCTGGCTGCTCTGCCAGGGGGCGGCTCTGGTCCTACCAGATTGCCCCGACCGTGTACGACTGGATGCGCTGGTGCCACTCGCTGGGCGCGAAGTTGATCGACGATTCCATCGACGTGAGCGGTCTCCTGGAGCGCGCCATCAAGTGGCGGACGGTCGAGGGGCGTCCCCGGGCGGTGCCGCTCGCGGTGGAGTGGTCCGAGGACATCCTGGCGAGGCCGGAGCAGGCGATCATGTTCGAGCTGGAAGGAACGGTTTCACACCTGTACGAGACGGGCCTGGCCGTGACGACCTTCCAGGAGGATGGGCCGCTCCGCTTCAGGGTCTTCACCGAGGAGCACTCCGTGGAGTACGAGGTCGTATTCGGCGACGACGTGGGCTACCGGCCGGTGAACGGCGTGGAGGTGCTGGTCACCACCGGCAAGGCGGAGAAGAACACCCGTGTTCCGCTGTCCGAGTGGCTCGTCCGGTATCCGCCGACCACGTACTTTCATGACCGGACCGTGATGTGGGGCCGCCTGATCGCCCACCCGGCCCCCGTGACGGCGCCCTTTTCGACGGAGCGGGTGGAGGCCTGGGACTGGACGGGCACGAACATCCGCGCGGAGTCGCAGGGCCCCCACCGCGACCCGGCGACCGTGCAGTACCGGGTCATCCAGTGGCTGCTCGGGCAGGACTTCGACATCGTGTTCGATGATGACGACACCTGGGAGGCGGCGGATATCGTGGCGATCAAGCTGTACGACGACCGGCTGGTCGTCCGGCTCTACCACTGCAAGTACTCGGGCGAGGACCAGCCCGGTGCCCGGGTCGGCGACCTGTATGAGGTGTGCGGCCAGGCACAGAAAAGCGTGCACTGGCGCGCGGACGTCGAGGGACTTTTCCAGCACCTGGTCAAGAGGGAGGGGGAACGGCAGGCGCGTCACGGCACGACGCGGTTCGATCTCGGGGATGCGGCGACCCTGCGTGCGCTGGGACGCAGGGCACGGTACCTCAGGCCCGAGTTCCACGTTTCGGTCGTGCAACCTGGTGTTTCCAAGCGCAGGATCTCCGATGCTCAGTTGAATCTGCTCGCTGTCACCGAGCTGTACTTGCAGGAAACCTACGGCATCACGTTCAGCGTGATCACGAGTGATTGAGCCTTCGGTGCGTGGGGCACCAGTGTGGGTTCTCGACGGTTTCGAAGCCCGCCCACCGCACCCTCAAGGGTGCCGACTGAACCCACGGGTTCTCGGTCTGTGCTTACAGCGCCCGGGCGATGGCCTCCACAGCACGCAACCCCTGTCCGAAGCGGGCCATCGCCTCGCGGTGCCGCTCCAGCTCGCTGTAGGGCAGGTAGCGCATGTTCAGGTGGGACACCGCTTGGAAGGCGGGGCGGCGCAACTGGTCGCGCACGTCCGCCTCCCGGCCGTCGGGGGCCACCAGGTAGAGGCCCTGGACCGCCCGCTCGGGGGCGCCCAGGGCCAGGTCGAGCATTCGCACGATCCCCGAGTAGATCGAGGTCGTGTGCTCCACCTCAAAGGCCGCCGCCGGGGCCAGCGTCCCCCGCTCGAACCACACCACGTCGATCAACCGCACCGCGTCCGCCCCGGGTGTGCCCGCGATCCCGGGCGGAAGGGTGTCGAGGCACCCGTCGCCCAGCTTGCCCCCCGCGTAAGGGCGGGAGCGGTCGTTCGCGGCGATCCACACGTCGAAGCCCAGCGCCCGGCCCAGGTCGCGCAGCCAGCCCTGCACCTCGGTGTGGGTCCGGTCCCCCTCCCGGGCCGCGGCCAGCGCCTTGCTGGCGCTCGCCGACTCTTCCCGCACCTTCGCCAGGTCCGCCTGCCAGGCACTCAGCGCCGCCCCGTCATCCTCACGGGGCGGGGGCGTGTATCGCCCGCTGCCCAGGTCGAAGAGCAGCCCCGCCACGGCGCCCAGGTCGTTGGACAGCAGGCCCCGGTGCGTCCCGTTCAGCCGCAGCATCCCCTCCCGCAGCGCCAGGTACTCCTCCCACTTTCCGAGCTTCACCTTCGCCCCGGTCAGGGCGTTGTAGCCGTTCACGATGGCGGTGTTGAAGGGCGGCATATAGGTGGGGTGCAGGAAGTACAGCAGATTGGCGGCCGCCGGGCCCAGGCCCTTGATGGCCCGGCGGTCGAGATCGCGGATGGCGCGGATCAGGTCGTCACTGCCGGTGCAGCAGGCGCAGGTGTCGAGGAAGCGCCCGAAGGCCTTCTGGTTGTCGGGGCTCTCGTAGATGTCGGGGATGCGCAGCTTGGGCTTCCACAGGAAGGCATGGTCGGCACCCTTGAAGATCTGGCGCTGCTCGGCGATGGAATGTACCACCGTCTCCAGCGAAGAGCCCCGGTACTGGGTGCCGAAGCTCCCCGCCTCGATCTCCTTCACCACCGTTTGTAGACCCCGGCGGATGGAGCGGAAGTTCTTGAGGCGTTCCTCCCACAGGAACCAGGTGCGGTAGGTGGCCCCGGGATCGTCGCGCCAATGCCGGATCAGCGTGTCGAGCGTCTGCATGGGGATGGTGTAGCACACGGGTTTCCGCTGGCCGGGCGGACATGAGAGAGAGGGTCTGGTTTGCGGGGAGATGGGCCGGTTCCCCGAACGGGGGGAGGTGTGAAGGCGTGCTCGGCCAGGACGGGGCGGCTGTCCGCTTCACCCTCGGCTGGCCCTTCTTTCACATGGTCTTGAGGCTTGCATGGCCTTTACACGATTTGAACACACCGCTGCTTAGGCTGACAGGGCGACGAGTTCTTCACAGCGCCGCGCCACCCATGTCGGTCCGCCCTCATGTTCAGGACAAGGAGAGTCCCCATGCCGCAGAACACTGCCCGGATGCTGCAAACGCACCCCAACCCCGCCAGCGTGTTCGACCAGGGAGCGCTGGCCGCGTGCATCGACGCCTGTTTCGAGTGCGAGAACATCTGTACCTCCTGTGCCGATGCCTGCCTGGGCGAGCAGGGCCACCTGATGCACCTCGTCCACTGCATCCGCCTGAACCTCGACTGCGCGGACGTGTGCGGCGCCACCGGGCGGGTGCTCTCGCGGCTCACCCAGCCCGACCAGAACGTCCTGCGGGCCCAACTTCAGGCCTGCCTCGCGGCCTGCCAGGCGTGCGGGCAGGAGTGCGAGATGCACGCCCGCGACATGAACATGCAGCACTGCGCGGTGTGTGCCGAGTCGTGCCGCCGCTGTGAGCAGGCCTGCCAGCAGCTCCTGGGGAGCATGAGCGCATGAAGGGGCTGATCCTGACCCTGGCCCTGATGGCCCTGCCCGTGAGCGCCGCCCAGGCGGGCGGCAGCCAGGGGGGTACGGCGGCCAGCATGTCCACCACCATGATCATCCAGATGCAGTCGGACATGCGCGCCCGGATGCAGCCCATGATGGACGACCTGCGCCGCTTATCCGGCACGGCCTTCGACCGGGCCTTTTTCTCCATGATGATTCCGCACCACCAGAGCGCCATCGAGATGAGCCGCGCCGCGCTGCCGAGGTTGCGTGATCCCCTGGTGCGCGCCTGGGCGCAGAGCATCATCGACGATCAGCAGAAGGAGATCGCCGAGATGCAGGCCGAGTTGCAGCGCCTGGGGGGCGTGGACACCGCCCGGCAGAACCGGATGCGTCAGGCCATGTCCGCCATGGGGCAGATGATGACCCAGATGATGTCCCGGTCGCAAAGCCCCGACCATGCGTTCCTGGAGATGATGACGCCCCACCACGGCTCAGCCAACGAGATGGCCAATATCGCCCTGCAAAACGGTCAGACCGACCACGTGCTGAGCATCGCCCAGCGCATCATGATGGCGCAGGCCGACGAGATGCACGACTTCAAGGACTGGCTGCGCACCCACCAGTAAGAAGAGGTCCCAGGGGGCACCGGCCGCTCGTGGGCCGGTGCCCCTTCGTGTGACGCGCTGCCGCGCTGCCGTCAGGAGGTCCGCCCGACGCTCCCCCTGGAGGACGCCCGGCCCCGGCGTGAGAAGGGGCCGGGCGTGCGGGAGGCCGAGTTCGCCGAAGCTGGGCGCCGCCCGGCCGTGGTGGAGGAGCGGCCCTTCCAGCAGCCCCGAATCCGCCTTAACACAAAGGCAACACAAGGTCCGTACCGTATCCGGGTGACCTTTGCACGCCTCCTCTGGCCCGCCCTGCTGCTCGCCCCGGTGGCGGGCGCCGCCCCCTACGCGCAGCAGACCAGCTTCGGCACCCCGTCCCCGCTGATCCAGGCCGCGCAGGCCCGGACCAGCGTGAAGGCCACCTGGGAGGCGCTGCCCCAGCCCCGCGGCGGCCAGCTCGAGGGCGGCGTGGTGGAGGTGGCGCCATTCAACGAACTCGTCCCCAGTTGGAACGTGACGGGGCCGGGAGAGAGTCCGCTGACGCTGGAGGTGCGCGTGCGGCGGCGCGACGGCCGCTGGACGCCGTACTTCGGGTTCGGGACCTGGCGCGCGGCGGGACCCCGGGCCAGCCTGCCCGTGACCCGCACGGCGGACGGCACGGTGAACACCGACACCCTGACCCTCCCCTACCGGGCCACGGCCTTTCAGTATCGCGTGACGCCAGGGGCGGGGCTTCAGGTGCGCCTGCTGTCGTTCAACACGTCCGACAACGCCCTGCGCCTGCGGGACCAGGGCCGGGGCGGGCAGGCGAACGCCTGGAACAGGGTTCTGGCGGTCCCCGGGCTCTCCCAGATGATCTACCCGGGCGGGGGGGAGGTCTGGTGCAGCCCCACCAGCGTCTCCATGATCCTGGGCTTCTGGAACCGCCCCGTGCGGGTGCCGGACGCCGCTAAGGCCACCTTCGACACCCGCTACGACGGCTTCGGGAACTGGCCCTTCAACACCGCGTATGCCGCAACCCAGGGCCTGCAGGCCTTTGTAACGCGCCTGGGCAGCCTGCGTGACGCCGAGGCGTACCTGGGGCAGGGGCTGCCGCTCGCGGTGAGTGTGCGCTTCAAATCGGGCGAGCTGCCGGGAGCGCCGCTGTCCTGGTCGAACGGGCACCTGATGGTGCTGACCGGCTTCGACGCGCGGGGCAACCCGGTGGTGAACGACCCGGCGGCGAGGAGCGACGCGGGGGTGAAGCGCACCTACCCGCGCGCCGTCTTCGAGCGGTTGTGGCTTAGCCACGCGGGCGGCATGGCGTACGTGATGGCTCCCCAGCCCTGAAGGGAACCCCGGTGACGGGCGGCGCGTCGTACAGTGGGAGTGACGTGCCGCCTGCGGTGGACGTCCACGGGAGAGAAGCGGGCATGACGACACAAAGGACACGACCGTCCCTGCGCCGCCTGCTGGCCGGTACCCTCCTGGGCGTGACCCTGGTGACGGGGGCCGTGGGCTGGCGGGCGTGGCGACAGGGAACGGACGAGGCAGGCCGCCTGGGCGGTGATTTTCACGCCCTGCAGGTCCTTCCGGGCGGACGGCTGCTGTACGGCCAGCACGCCGGGGTCTCGGTCAGCACCGACGGCGGCCGCACCTGGGGCCGTCCCGACGGTGCCGGGGACGCTCTGTCGCTCGCCTCCTCTCCCCGGTCCCCAGTCCTGATCCTGGCCGGGCATGGCGTGCTGAAGACCAGCCGGGACGGCGGGGCCACCTGGCAACCGGCGACCTTCGGGAACCTGGCGAGCCGGGACCTTCAGGGCTTCGCCGTCGCGCCCGACGCGCCCAACGTGTGGTACGCGAATATCGCCGGGCTCGGCCTGTACCGGACCCGCGAAGGCCGCAACTGGGAGGTGATGTCGCCGGACACCGCGTATGCCACGGCGCTGGCCGCGGGACCCGGCTCGCCGCCGCGGCTGTACGCCCTCGTCCCGGGCGAGGGCCTGATCGCCTCGGACGATGGGGCCACCTGGCAACGGATTGGGAACGCGCCCCCCGCCGCCCCATCCGGCCTGACTGTTCACCCGGTCAGCGGGCACGTGTACCTGGCGGGGACCGCTGGCCTCTGGCGCTCCGGGGACCAGGGGGCGACCTGGACACGCTTGGGCTTCCGGGAGGCGGCGCGGCTGGTGGCCGCCGACCCGCGGGACGAGGCGAGGCTGTACGCGGTCGGGGCGGGCGGCGCGGTGTACCGCTCGCTGGACGGGGGCCGGACATGGGCGCCGGCGGGGCGGGGAGCCTGAGCGCGCCTCTGCGGCGCAAGGGAAGCTCGCCCAGAACCCGGCACACGAGCGGCGGGCCACTTGGAGGTGGCCCGCCGCTTGGGTGAAGTCTCAGGTGTACTTGAGGGCTTCCATCAGTTCTTCGACGATTTCGACACTGTCACCCCGCGTGGAGGCGGTGGCGACGTGCGCTTCGAGGTGGCCGCGCAGCACGACCTCGCCCGCCCCGGACAGGGCGCCCTGCACGGCCTTGATCTGCCGCAGCACGTCCACGCAGTACGCATCCTCCTTTTCCAGCATGGCGACGATGCTGTCGAGGTGGCCCCGGGCAATCTTGAGCCGCCGGGCGGCGCGTTTGCGCGCGTCCTCAGGCATGCACAGGTGGCCCGGGGACGGACTGCCCGGGTGGCAGGTGGCGGGGTCGGTGCTCGCGGTGGTCACGTTAGCCGCGCACCTGGGCGCCGTAGCCCTCTTCGGCCACCGCCGCGATCAGGGCCTGGGGGTCGGCCTCGCCCTGCACGGTGGCCGTCCCGCCCTGGAGATCGACGCGGACGTCCTGCACGCCGGGGACGCCCTTAAGGGCGTTCGTCACGGCCTTCTCGCAGTGCCCGCAGCTCATACCGGTCACGGTCAGTTGGGTCGTCATGCCCGCATCCTATACCCTACCGGGGGGGGTGTCAAGGAGGAGCGCCGGACTGGGTGACGCAGGCGGCGGACTGTACCTCTCACAGCCCTTGTCGAATCCTCCCTGTCGTCGTATGCTCTTCGTGTACCCCCCTAGGGGGGATAGGAGGAAGGCATGAGCAAAACCATCGAGCTGGGTGTGCAGGGGATGACCTGCGCCAGTTGCGTGGGGCGGGTCGAGCGGGGGCTGGGCAAGGTCGAGGGGGTGCAGCGTGCCAGCGTGAACCTCGCCACCGAGCGGGCCACCGTCACCTACGACCCGGAGCAGACGGGGCCGCAGGCCTTGATCGCCCGGGTCAAGGACGTGGGCTACGAGCCGGTCGTGGGCGAAATCGAGCTGGGCGTGCAGGGGATGACCTGCGCGAGTTGCGTGAGCCGGGTGGAGCGGGCCCTGAAGAAGGTGGACGGGGTGCTGGACGCCAGCGTCAACCTCGCCACCGAGCGGGCCACCGTGCGGTATCTGCCGTCGAGCGTGAGCGCGGGGCAACTCAAGGCGGCGGTGAAGGGCGCCGGGTACGAGGTGCTGGAGGCTCAGGCCGGTCGGGACCGGACCGACCTTGAACGTGAAGCGCGCGAGCAAGAGATTCATGGGTTGCGCCGCGCGGTGACGTTCAGCGCCGTCTTCGCCCTTCCCCTCGCCCTCCTGGCGATGGTCCCGATGCTCGTGCCCGCCGTGAACGACTGGCTGATGAGCACCTTCGGGCACGGGGTCATGACCACCCTGAACTGGGTCATGCTGGCCCTCGCCGTGCCTGTGCAGTTCGGCCCCGGGATGCGCTTCTACCGCCTGGGCTGGAAAGCTCTGCGGAACAGGTCGCCGGACATGAATTCCCTGGTCATGATCGGCACCTCGGCCGCGTTCTTCTACTCGCTGGTCGTCACGCTCGCGCCGCAGGTCTTTCCCGAAGGCACCGCGCACGTGTACTACGAGGCCGCCGCCGTCGTGATCACCCTGATCCTGCTGGGCAAGTATTTCGAGGCCATCGCCAAGGGGAGAAGCAGTGAGGCGATGAAGAAGCTGCTGAGTCTTCAGGCGAAGACGGCGCGGGTGGTTCGGGGCGGCCAGGAACTCGAACTGCCCACGGACGAGGTGCTGATCGGCGACCTGATCTCCGTTCGCCCCGGCGAGAAGGTGCCGGTGGACGGTGAGGTCACCCTGGGCAACTCCTTCGTGGACGAGAGCATGATCACCGGCGAACCGATTCCCGTCGCCAAGCAGGCGGGCGCGGCGGTCGTCGGCGGCACCATCAACCAGAACGGCGCCTTTCAGTTCAGGGCGACCAAAATCGGGGCGGACACGGCGCTCGCGCAGATCATCAAGCTGGTGGAGAGCGCCCAGGGCAGCAAGCCCCCGATCCAGGGCCTCGCGGACCGGGTCGTCTCGGTGTTCGTCCCGATCGTCATCGGCATCGCCGCCCTGACCTTCCTGATCTGGATGGTGGTGGGCGGGAGCACCGCCCTCTCGTTCGCCCTGGTCACGACGGTCGCGGTGCTGATCATCGCCTGCCCCTGCGCGATGGGCCTGGCGACGCCGACGAGCATCATGGTCGGCACGGGCAAGGCGGCTGAGCTGGGCGTCCTCTTCCGCAACGGCGCGGCACTCGAAGGCTTGCAGGGCGCGAACGTGGTGGCGGTGGACAAGACCGGCACCCTGACCAAGGGCAAGCCGGACCTGACGGACCTGGTGACGGCCCCTGGATTCGACCGGACGGAAGTGCTGAAGCTGGTCGCGGCGGCCGAGGAGCAGAGCGAACACCCCATCGCCCGCGCCATCGTGGATGCGGCGAAAAGAGAGGGCATGGCCATCCTTCCCCTGGAGGGCTTCGAGGCGGTGCCCGGGTATGGGTTGGAAGCGCGCGTGGAAGGCCGCCTGGTGCAGGTGGGTGCCGACCGTTACATGCAGCGGCTGGGCCTGAGCGTGGACAACTTTGCAGCTCAGGCCGAGCGACTCGGGGACGAGGGTAAGAGCCCCTTGTACGCGGCCATCGATGGTCAGCTCGCGGCGGTCATCGCGGTGGCCGACCCCATCAAGGAGGGCAGCCCGGAGGCCGTGAAGGCCCTTCACCGCCAGGGCCTGAGGGTCGCCATGATTACCGGCGACAACGCCCGCACCGCGAACGCCATCGCCCGTCAGCTCGGCATCGACGAGGTCCTGGCCGAAGTGCTGCCGGGCGGGAAGAGCGACGCTGTGAAGGAACTGCAAGGGAAGGGCCAGAAGGTGGCCTTTGTCGGGGACGGCATCAATGACGCACCCGCGCTCGCCCAAGCGGACGTGGGGCTCGCCATCGGCACGGGCACCGACGTGGCCGTCGAGACCGCCGACGTGATCCTGATGAGTGGGGACCTGCGCGGGGTCCCGAACGCCTACGCCCTCAGCCGCGCCACCCTACGGAACATCAAGCTCAACCTGTTCTGGGCTTTCGCGTACAACATCGTGCTGATCCCGGTCGCGGCGGGCGTCCTGTACCCGGCCTTCGGCTGGCTCCTCAGCCCGGTGTTGGCGGCGGCGGCGATGGGCTTTTCCAGCGTCTTCGTGCTCAGCAACGCCCTGCGCCTGCGCAGCTTCCGGCCTCCCGTCCGTCCCGATCCCGTTCCCACCCGTGCAGGTACCGCCACCCCGGCGCGCGCCTGACCTCCCGGAGCCGCACCCGCGGGTGCGGCCCCCTCCGCCTTGAAAGGAGTGCCGTTCCATGGCGAAGCTGAACGTGGCTGACCTGATCCGCGACCTCCGGACGAACGCCGGACCGGACCTCTGCCGCGCGGGGTTCCTCGAACGCTCGCGGAGGCGCGCCGCCTACCCGGGCGAGCAGGGCCTCCCGCTCCTGGGCGTCGGCAGTTCCTGTGGCAAGCCCGCCTTCGCCCTGCCCTACCTGCTGACCTGGACGGACGAGAACACCCGGGCCCTCGAAGCCCTCGCCCGGCGCTACCGCAGCCACGTTACGTACGGCCACCTCGCCCACCTGCGGCACACCGCCACCGGGAAGGAACTCGCGGCCATCCAGGACTGGACCCCCTTCGGGGTGGTGTACCTGCGCGCCGAGTACGATCATGCCGCCGAGCTGCTGCGCGACCTCGTCGACACCCTCAACCCTCAAGACGCCCCCAGCGGGCAGGAAAGGACCACCCCATGACCAAACTCTCCATCGGCCCCTGGATCGCCGCCCAGAAACTTCCCAGCCCGGGGCTCGCCCGCGACCGCGCCGCCTTCCTTGAGCGCGTGAAGGTGCGCGCCGAGTCGCCGAGCGTCGCCGGGTTCCCCCTGCTGGGCACCGGCGGTTCCTGCGGCAAGCCCGCCTTCGCCCTGCCGTACCGGGTGACCTGGGACGAGGAGAACACCCTCGCGCTCGAGGAGGTGGCGCGCGAGTTCGGCTGCTTCGTGGAGTACGGCGTGTACCCGCACCTCAAGCTCGAAGACGGCGGGCAGGAGGTCGCGGCGGTGCAGGACTGGAGCACCTTCGGCACCGTGTACCTGCGGCCCGGCTACGAGCGGGCCGAGGAACTGCTCGTGCGCCTCGCCGAAGTGCTCGCGCCCCAAAGCGTGGTGGCCTGAGGCGCGGACTTCCACTTACGGGCGGCCCTTTCCCCCGAAGGGCCGCCTGTTTGGCCGTGGAGGTCGGGCTCGGTGCTCACCCCACGGACAGGTACGCGCGCAGCACCCGGCGCGCCTTGAACGTCACGTCGCCCGCGGTGGCCTCGCTCGTCGAGGCCAGGTGAAAGAGAGCGTGCGTGACCTCGACGCACACGGCGGCGACCTCAAGTTGCCGGCCGGCCGGTGTGGAGCACGGGCTGTCAGCAGCGCGAGCACGCGCCGCGCGAACTCGAGTGAAGGTGCGCGAGCACCCGAAACAACCCGCGGTGTTGGTGGTCCTCACCGCCAGCGCCTTGAAAAAGGCGTCACTTCATTCCTCGGTGGAGCGGCCCTCGCCCGCGGCGAGACGCGGGCCCCGTGGCCTGCCCCCGCGTCCCTGGGGCTGCGGCTGTCCCTCCTGACCCTGTTCACCACCTTCGCCAACCCGCTCACCGAGGCGGGGGAGCTGATGGGTGACCTCGGGACGGCCCTTGGTGTGGCGGGCGTGCTGGTGCAGGCCGCCCTGCTGGCCGGCGTGGTGCTGTTCGTCGCTCGGCGCTGATGCTGCTCGTCCACGCCAACTACACCCTGCTCCCCGCGCTGATCGTGACCGGCCTGCTCACGGACGGGGGGTACGCCTGGCTGCGCCCCTCGGCGGGGCGGGCGCACGCCGTTCAGGCCTTCGCCGCCCTGGTTCCGGCCACCCTGTTCGTGCTCGTGCTGACCACCCTCGCCCTTACCGGCGTCCTAGACTGGAGCGTGACGCTGGTGGCGGGTGCCGTCACGCTCGCGGCCCTCACCGGATGGCTGCTCGGCCTCGCCTTCCTTCCGTTCGCGCAGACCCCATGACCGAACTCACCGTCGGCCCTGGACTCGCCTCACGGAATCTCGTGACCGCCTCGCCTTCCTGGGCCGTTCCCTGGGGCTGCGGGACCCGCAGCCCGTCACCGGATTCCGGCAGGTCGGCCTAGGGGACCGTGGCGGGAAACCCTGCTTCGTCCCCTCCGTGCTGATCCGGACGGGTGACGCTGCCCGGCGCCTGGAGGACATCGCCGCCGAGCTCGGGTGCTCTCCCGAGGACGGCGTGTACCGGCCCTTGAAGCTCCGCGAGAACGACCAGGAGGTGGCGGCCGTGCGGGTCCCGGGCGGGCCATTCCCGTCGCGGAAACGGCCCGCTGGCTTTCCAACCGGACAGTTCCTCAGCGCCGTTGGGGCCGAGGGTCCGCCCGGTGCCCGCCGTTGGGCTAGCGGGCGGCAAGGTTTTTGTCAGCCCGCACCGGTATGCTGCTGCGAGTCCATGATGGCTGCTCCTGTTCCGCACCGGCCCGGGGAGGCCCGCGCCCTGTCTGGCGGCTGGGGGCACGGGCTGACCCCTGGAGGTCATCCTGGCCTGCCCGGGGGCGGAAACACCCGATCTTTCCCCCGGAGTCAGGGCGGCCGTCCCGCGGCCTCTGGCCGGGCTGGGTGCTGGAGCAGGGTCCCGGGACGGGGGCCCGCGCGCTGCCCGACCTGCTCCGCGCCCCGGCCCCGGTGCCCCGTCAGCCCGCCTGAATTCGCCGAACACCGAAGCTGCCAGAGGTGAACTGTGCGCCCCAAGGATGTCACGCCGAGACCTGCCGCCTGGACAACCCGGGCCGCCCTCTTCTCCCTGCTCTCCTGTGGGCTGCCCGGGGCCTGGGCAGCGCCGTCCAGTTCCTCGCCGCCCGTCCCTGTGGCCCGGGCGGCCCCCACCCCGCAGGACGTGACGCCCGGCACGGCCAGGGGCGCCGGCGTGACGTTCGGCCAGCCCCGCGCCAGCAGCGACAGCGGCAAGACCCGCGTGGTGTTCGACCTCGGCCGGGGCGTGACGTACGGCCTCACCCCCACCGCCGGGGGACTGCGCGTCGACGTGGTCGGGGCGCGGGTGCTGCCCCAGACACGCGTGGGTCTGGGCCCCGGCGTCACGGGGTACCGGGCGTCCGGGCAACAGGTGCTGCTGGTCACGCCGTTCCCGCTCTCGCTTTCCGACGGGTGGCGGGCCAGCGAGGCGACGCTGGCGGGTGGGGGGCGTGTCCTGCTCCTGGACTTCGGGCCGACCCTGGTGGGGGGCGCGGGGGCGGGGCTCCGGGCGCGGGTCCGCCCCGCCCCTCCATCTGGGGGTCTCCCGCCGGGCACTCCCCAGAACGACCGGGTCACGTTAGCCGCCTCCTCCCGTCCGTCCAGCCCGGCGACGGCCCCAATACCCCTTCCGGCGGGCCTGCCGCCCAGCGACGTGGTGTCCGCCACCTCGCAGGTCACTCCGCCCGCCCCGCCTCCCCCCCTGCCCGGGCAGGAGGGCGGCCAGCCGAGCGCCCTCACGGGTCAGGCCCGGGGAGCGCGCCGGGTGGGCGCCGCGCTCGCCCCGCCCCGGCTGGGCCAAAACCCCGGCCTCACCCGCGTGGTGCTGGACCTGCCGCCGGGCACCCGCTACCGCCTGGTGCCCGGCAGGGTGGGCCTGCGCGTGGAGTTGACCGGGGTGAGCGCGCCCGCCCTCTCCGCGCAGAACGTGACGCCCGAGGTGCGGGCCTGGCGCTACGAGCCGGCCGGGGAGGGCGTGAGCGTGACGCTGGCCACCGCCGCGCCCCTGACCGAGCGCGGCGGCTGGCGGGCCCAGCTCGTGCCGCCACTGGACGGCTCGGACCACTCCCGGCTCGCCATCGACCTCTCCCCGGCTCTGGCGGACCTCACGCCGCTGCCCGCCCGGGAGCGGGTGCTGGCCGCCGTCCCCGCCACGCCCGTGTCCCCGGGGACGGCGATCCTGGCCCTGAGCACGAGCCTGGCCAAGCCGCGCGTCGTGATCGATCCCGGGCACGGCGGCCGCGACCCCGGGGGCGTCGGCGCGGTCGTCGAGAAGGAGGTGGCCCTGGACGTGGCCCGGCGGGTGCGTGACCTGCTGCGCGCGGCCGGGGTGGAGGTGGTGCTGACCCGCGAGACGGACCGCGAACTCGCGCCCGACAAGGCCGCCGACCTGAACAGGCGCGCGGCGCTGGGCACGCCCGGCACCCAGCTCTTCCTAAGCATCCACGTGAACGCCCTGCCCACGGCGAGCGCGCTGCGGGGCTACGGGGTGGAGACCTGGTGGAACCGCAACCACCCGCTGTCGGGGCGCCTCGCGGCCCTGATCCAGCAGAACGTCACCGGGGTGACCGGCGCGTTCTCGCGGGGCCTGAAGAATGACCGTTCGCTGGCGGTGCTGCGGGGGAGCCGCATTCCTGCGGCGCTGATCGAGATCGGGTACACGAGTCACCCGGTCGACGGCCTGAACCTCCGGGACGGCCACTACCTCGACCGCATGGCGGTGGGCATCGCGCGGGGCATCCGGGAGGCCCTCGTGACCGGAATCACCGCGGGCGGAGCGGTGGGCGGCGCCGGGAAGTGAGGGGCGGGCACCCCCCGGGCTGGGCGCTGTGGCGTGACGAGGTGTTGGTGGGGCCCGGCACGTGCCCCGGGCGCCCGCTGCTCGTCATCCAGTCCCCCGGTTCCCGGCAGCCGTCCCCTCCGCGCCGTGTGGGACGCGAGGAGAGGCGCGGACGGTCGGAGGGGTGGCCGGGAGCCCGTGAGGCGGCCCTCCGCCGGGAGGCTGGCCTTCCGGCCCCCGCGTCGCCACTTCAGGGAGGGGCCGCATGTCTCAATTCCGGCAAATCTGTTGCGGCGCAACAGATTTGCCCGACCGAAGGGAGAAGGAAAGAAAGCGTTCCGGTGGTGGAGTGGACGAACCGGTGCTCTCCCGGTTCGGTAACGGATTAACCGGAACGCTTATCGGCGTCCGGCCCGGCACGCTCACCTTTCAGGGGGAGGCCTTCTGTTCTCCTCTGCTGAACCCAACACCATGACGAACTGGAACACCTACAAAACAGAGCTGGCGCGGTTCTCGCCGCTGGAGTTGTTGCGGGGAGGCGCCGCCGCGCAGCTCCACCCCCGGAACGCTGGCCGGCTCCTGCGCCTGAGCGCCTTCACGCAAGCCGCCCTGTCCTTGCCGTCATCGGAGGATGGGCGCGTCCCTTCCCGGGAGGAGTTCCTCGGGCTGATCCAGACGGCGGGCGCCGTTTCGGGGTTCTCCCTCATGGAAGACCCCTCCGATAACGCCCCCACCGAGCACCTCGTCGTGCCGGCCGGGGACTTCGTGGTGTTTCCCGGCATCGAGGAGGAGGCCGTGCACAGCCTGGAGTTGCTGCTCACGGGCGCCTTGGAACTGCTCCGGCGGGGAGGCGGAACGCCGGAACTTCACCGCGCGGTCCGTTCCTGCCTGGCCCTCCTCACCCTGAGTGACGAGGTGTACCGCCGCGGCGCCGAGCACCTGACGGCGGGCGCCCATGAACACGGGGTGTATCTGCCCGACGACGAGGGCTTTCAGCGCCTCAAGGACGCCGTGACCTATACGGAGCTCGACCTCACCGGGGTGCTCACCGACCGCGGCCTCGACGTGGGTGACCTCGCGCCGTTCATCGTGGCCCAGGGCAGCGGCCCGGTCGGGGAACCCGGGCTGGACGGGGGTCTCCTCGCCCACCAGCCCCTGGTCGCCAGTGGGGACGCGTACGTCTTCTTTCCGGTCGGGCAGGTGTTGCGCGCGGCGCGTCACCTCCTGCTGACCCCCAACACCTTCACGGCGGCCCTTGAGGCCGTGTATTACGACCTCGCCTGGCGGGGCGTGCAGGTCTCGTTGCGGCGCATGGGCATCGTTCAGCCGCTGGTGGCGTTCGCGGGCGTCCATACTCCGCTCGTCCGCACCCGGGCCTTCGAGATTGACGGCGACAAGGTGCTGCATCTCGCGCTCGTCGGTGATCCCTTCCGCAACTATCGCCCGCACGAGCTGTTCGAGCCCTCCGACCTGAGTGCGCTGCAACCGCAGCTCGACGGAAGTTACGCGGCGTTGCAGGCGTTGCTCAGCGCCTTCCCCGAAGGGTCGCGTTCACAGGTCTTCTCGCTGGTCGTCTTCGAGGGCATCGGGAACGTGGCGCTGCTGCCCGCGCTCGGCGCCGAGACCGCCTATGCCCTGAGCGTGGGAGCCTCGGACCTGGAGATGATGTCGTACGACTTCGAGCGTGACCCGCTCGGCCTGCTGTATTTCGCGCAGGCGGTGGGTGACCTGTATCGCCGCCACCGACTGGGCCTGGTCGGCACGCTCGACCTGTTCGACGCGTACCGGCGCCACGGGCACAGCTTCTACCTGTCCGATCACGCGCCGCCCACCGGGTTGTTCCTGATGCCGGGCGGCGCGGGCAACGTCCGCCGTGAGCGGCGCGCCGAGCTCGCCGCCCACGGCGTGCCGTACGGTCCGGTCTGGACCCGGGTCACGAACTACCACCGTGATCCGGGCGTCGCCCTCTTCCAGTCGCTGGAGATGTTGCGCGGCGGCCTGATCAACCTGCTGGCCGAGGGAGACGCGCTGCGGATCTGGGTGGTGGCCCAGCACGAGGAGGCCCTGGACGTGAACCTGCCGCTGATCGCCGAGACGCTCGCGTTCTGGCTGTGGCAGCTCGCCCCCCACCTCGAAGAGGATCTGGCGGAGGCTGGACCGCACCTGTTGCGGGTCGTGATCCTGCCGGTCTCCACACTCCCCCCCGACCCGGAGGCGCCGCTGGCTGGCCTGCGCGTCCTGCCCGACCCTCGTGGCCGCTCGGTGCTGTTGCAGGTGGACGAGACGTTCACGGCCAACTTCACCACACCGGACAACCTTCCAGAGCGCACCCTGATGCGCAGGGTGCTGGGCGCCCTCGGGGAGGTCATGGTGGCCCACGGGCTCCTCAGCGCCTCACCCGACCTGGAGGCCGCCATCGCCCGCGTGATGGGCGACCCGGCGAAGAAGAAGATCAGCGTGCTGCGCGACGTGCCGGTCCTGCTCGGGGGCGACGAGCTGCCGCGCGCGCGGGTCTTGCAGGAACACCAGGAGAGCCGCTCGCTCGACTTCCTTGCCAACGCCCTGGGGGCAGACTTTCCGGTGGGCACCCTCCGGGAGGGAGCCGATGCCCCCGCGCTCCTCAACGCCGCCGTGGGGAAGTTGTACGGGGAGTTCGTTCGCCTCGCGGGGACGCTCGACGCCGGCCGAGCCCTGCCGTACTTCGTGCGGCAGCACGAGGCGACGGTTCAGCAGACGGCCAGCCGCCAGTTCACGTTCGACTTCACCCGCCGCTGCTACGCTGGTCACCCCATCACGCAGCAACGCCTGCGTGAGGAGTACGGCCGCAACAACCGCACGGCCATCGCGTCGCGGTTCGTGATCGAGTACCTGGCGGCGCAGCCACCGCAGGGGGAAGACGCGCCGACCCTGGAACTGTATGACCGCCTGATCGCGCTCGCCGCCCTCATCCACGCCTTCGGCACGAACAGCGACCTCGCCTTCCACCGGCTGGCGCACGTCACCGCCGAGATCCTGCCGTCCGGTCGCCTCGCCTCCGACCGGGGCGCGTACGAACCTGCGAGGACGGCCTTCGAGGCCAACATGTTCGACGACGTCACGCGCGAGTCCCTGAGCCTGGCCCGCTCGTACCTCGGTGACCTCGCCCCAGGGGACGAGCTGCCGGACCGCGCTCTGTTGGACGCGGCTTTTGAGCGCGAGACCGGCTGGACGCTGGGGGACACGCTGGCATTCCTCGACACCGTCAGCGCTCTTCCCGGGAGCGGGGTGCTCCCGCGGCAGATGCCCCTCCCCGACTTTCTCCGCACCCTCGCCCGGGCCCTGGGCTGGGACGAGGGCAAGGTGCGCGCGTTGCTGGACACGCTGAGCCTGACGCCGCGCCCCCACTTCCTGCGTCCGCCCAGGCCCTGGCGTCCCGAGGACGTCCAGCCGTGGCGCTTCAACCGCCGGCTGTCCTCCCTGCGCCGCCCGGTCCTCCTGCTGGAGGGCGAGGCCACCCCCCAGGTGGTGTGGGGACCCCGGGCCGCCGCGTCCGCCTCACACTACCTGCTGGACCTGCTGCACAGCGGGCGCTTCAAAGCGGACAGTGTGGAGTTGCGGCAACTCCTCGGGGAGGTCAACCGCAGCCGGGGGCGGGCCTTCAACCAGCAGGTGGCCGCCTTCCTGAGGGCCCTGGGCTTCTGGCATGTCCAGGAGCAGGCGAAGGTGTTCGGAAGGGTGCGCCTGCGGGACGAGCACGGCCTCGACCTCGGCGACATCGACGTCTTCGTCGTGGACGACGTGCGGCGCAGGGTGTACTGCGTGGAGTGCAAGAACTTCGCGGTGGCGCGCACCGCCGCCGAGACCCACGCCCTCTTCGAGCGGCTGGAGCGCGGAACCGCGACGGAACGCTCCATCGTGGAGCGCCACGAGCGGCGCGTCCACCACGTGCGGCAGCATCTACCGGCCATCCTGGAACACTTCGGCCTCCCGCCGGGGGACTGGGAGGTCGAGGGCTTCATCGTCTTCAACCACGATTCCGTCGCCTACTCCCTTTCGAGCGCGGCTCTGCCCGTGCTGTCGTTCGAGCAGTTCGTCCGGCGAATGGAACATGGTGTGGTGAGGGGGGCAGCGTTGCCCGGAACCGGGGGCACGCCCTGATCCGGCCAAGCGGCCCAGGGAGAGGGAACTTGGAACGTCTGGCCCTTCCACCCTTCGCGCTGCTGGCCTGCACATTGGGCGGGCGGCTCGGTCGCCGGGCCGCTCCGGACGGCGGGGTCGAACTGGGCCCGGCTCAGTACAGACTCAGCGGATTCACCGGCGTTCCCTGAACCGTCACGCGGTAGTCCAGGTGCGGGCCGGTGCTGTTCCCGGTGCTCCCCACCCGCGCGATCACCTGACCGGCGTCCACCCGCGTCCCCACCCGGGCGAGGTTGGCGCTGTTGTGGCTGTAGCGGGTCGTCATGCCGTCCCCGTGGTCGACGAGCAGCGTCCAGCCCCAGCCGCTCTGGGCGTCGAAGCGCGACTCGGTCACCACGCCCGGCCGCGCGGCCCGGATGGGCGTGCCGGTCGGGGCCGCCAGGTCCACGCTGGGGTGACGCTCCAGAAAGGGGGTGGTCAGGCGGCCCTGCACGGGCATGACGGCCGTCACCCGGATGGACGCCGCGCGCACCGTGGGGGTGCCGGGCGCGCGCGTGACGGCCGGCTTGGCCGGCAGGAGGAGGCGCTGACCCACGCGCAGCGGCCGCTGGGGATCGAGGCCGGGGTTGGCCGCGAGCAGCGCCGCCAGGGTCGTGCCCTGGCGCTTCGCGATCAGGGAGAGCGTGTCCCCGCGCCGCACCGTCCACCCGCGGGCCGGGGAAACGGCGGGCAGGGTCAGGCGCGCCCCGGCCCGCAGGGTCCCCTGCCGCAGCCCGGGGTTGGCCTGGACCAGCGCCTGGACGGTGGTGCCGTGCCGCACCGCCAGCCGGGTGAGGGTGTCGCCGGGTTGCACGGTGACCGTGGCGGCCGCGGCGAGGCCGAGCCACGTCAGGGTGAGGGTCAGAAGAAACTTGGCAGTCATGAACGCCCGGCAGCTTGCCCCATAATTGTAAAGATGGCGTAAAGACGGGCCGGGGGCGCGCCGACCGGTTGGCGGAAAAGAACCTGGCCCCGCTCGGGGCCAGGTCTGGGGTGAGGGACGTTAAGCGCCGCGCTTGATCAGCCACTGGCGGAAGCTGTACATCTCCCCGGCCTGCGCGGTGACGATGTCGCGGGCCAGCTTGAGGACCCGGGCGTCGCTGCTCTTCTCCAGCGCCATCTGCGCCATGTCGATGGCCGAGGAGTGGTGGGGCAGCATGCCCTGCACGAACGCCACGTCGGGATTCCTGGCCTTTTTCACCGCGTCGGCCATGCCGCTCATGCTGCTCTTCATCATGTTGGCCATGCGGGCGTCGCTGCCCCCGTAAGTCTTGAGCCACGTGTTCATCTGGGCGATCTCACGGTTCTGGTCCTTGATGATGGTGTTCGCCCAGGTCTTCACCGTCGTGTCCTTGCTCAGCGGCAGCACCGCCCGCGACATGTCCACGGCCATCTGATGGTGCGGAATCATCATGCTGAGGAACGCGCGGTCAAACGCCTTGCCCTGGAGCTTCTCCAGGCCGCTCATGTCCATCTGCATGGTCATCCCGGACATGGTGTTGCCGGACATCTGGCTGTGGTCCATCCCGCCCATGCTGCCCTGGGCGAGGGCGAGTCCAGTGAGCAGGGCGGCCGTGCCGGCGATCAGAAGAGGGTTGCGCTTCATGGCCACAGGCTAGAGTGGGTGTGTAAAGTTCGTGTAAAACGCGTCCAGGTGAGTGAAACCTGAAGGTGGGGCTGAACCCCTGTTCGGGCGTGGCCGCCTCCCCGTTCAGGAGGGGTCCGGCCAGCACCCGGCGGCCAGGGTGCGCCTCCTGCCCCCAGCTTTACACGAGCTTTACAGGTTCTGCGTAGCTTCAGAACAGGCTGGGGTGGGTTGTCCCGGCCGTGGAGGTGGCGTGGACCCGGTATTCCTTCAAATCGGCAGTTTCAAGATTGCCTGGTACGGCGTGCTGATCACGCTCGGCATCGTGGCGGGCGTGTGGGTGGGCACCCGCATGGCCCGAGACCGTGGCCTGAACGTGAACCTCTTCAACGACATGATCCTGTGGATGATCATCTGGGGGCTGGTAGGCGCCCGGATCGTGTTCGTGGCAACCTCCTGGGACCAGTTCGCGGGCATCCCCTTCCCGCGCGTACTGCTGGACATCGTCAACCTGAGGGCCGGAGGCATCTCCATCCACGGCGGGCTGATCGGCGGGATTCTGGTGCTGATCTACTACACCCGGCGCTACAAGCTCAACTTCTACGAGTACGCGGACCTGTTCGTACCCGGTGTGGCCTTCGGCATCATCGGCGGGCGCATTGGCAACATCATGAACGGCACCGACACGGTGGGACGGGTCACGGGCTGGCCCATCGGCTACCGCTGGCCCAACGGGGCGCGCGCCTTTCACGACGGCATGTGCGTGCGCAACCCCAACCCCGACTTGGACCTCTCGCGCTACTGCCAGGAGATCGGCGGGCAACTGGTGATGACGGCCCCCGTCCACTTCACCCAGCTCTACGGGGTCTTCATCGGGATCATCCTCTCAGTCGCCGCCTACTTCTGGCTGCGCTCACGCAAGGCGGGGTGGGCCTTCTGGCAGTTCTGGCTGTGGTACTCGATCCTGCGCGCCGGGCTGGAGGAGACCTTCCGCCTCAATCCGCTGACCCTCAAGTCGTACCTCAACCAGGGGCCCAACGCACCCGGCATCGGCCTGTGGACCGACACCCACCTGATCAGCATTCCGCTCATCCTGGTCAGCATCGTGATGCTGCTGCGGCTTCGCAACCGACCGGACACGCGACCGGCTGGCCGCTTGGTCGGCCCCTCTTCCCCCGCAGCCGAGCCCACCCCAGTGGAGCGCCCATGAACCGGACCACCTCTTCCCCGCCCGCCCGTGATCGTTCGCGCCGGGTCCTGGGGCTGGTCCTGCCCGCCCTGCTCGCGGCCTGCTCCTCACGGGACCTCGCCGGGGTGCAGAAGTTCACCTTCCAGGCGGGGGATCACCGCGAGGGCCGGCTGGTGTACGCGCAGACGCCGCCCGCCGGGGGGCCCCACAACCCGTCCTGGCAGAACTGCGGCGTGTACACGTCGGCGCTGTACAACGAGTACGTCGTGCACAGCCTGGAACACGGCGCGGTGTGGATCACGTACGGGCCGACCCTTTCCCCGGAGGACGTCCGAACCCTGGCGGGTCTGGCCCAGGGCCGCACGCACGTCCTCGTCTCCCCGAACGGGCAGCAGACCGCGCCGGTGGTCTTGACCGCGTGGGGCGCGCAGCTCCCGGTGGACGGGGTCGGCGACGCCCGCATCCGGGCCTTCCTCGACCGCTACGAGCAGGGTCCGACCACACCCGAGCGCGGGGCCGCCTGCACCGGCGGCTACTCGGGCACCCGGTGAAGGCGCCCGGGAACCAGGGGAACCTATGGCCACGGTGCTGATCGTGGACGACGATCCGGCGATCCTGGAGGTGCTCACGGCCTACCTGGTGGCGGAGGGCCACAGCGTGGAGACCGAGGACGACGGGCTGGCGGCGCTGCCCCGGCTCGCCCGCGCCGACGTCGCCATCCTGGACTGGATGCTGCCCGGCATGACCGGCGTGGAACTCACCGCCCACGCCCGGCGGGAGCATCCCCAGTTGCCGGTCCTGCTCCTGACCGCCCGGGGCGAGGAGGAGGACCGCCTCAGGGGCCTGAACGCCGGGGCCGACGACTACGTCGTCAAGCCCTTCAGCCCCCGCGAGGTGGTGGCGCGCGTCCGCGCCCTGCTGCGCCGCGTCGGGGTGCAGGACCACATCCAGGCTGGTCCGCTGACGATGAACCTCAGGAGCCGCGCCGCCACGCTGCACGGCCAGCCGCTGGCCCTCTCGCGCACCGAGTTCGACCTGCTCGCCACCCTGGCGCAGCACCCCGGCCTGGTCTGGTCGCGCGAGCGGCTGATGGAGCGGGTGTGGGGTCCGGACTTCCCGGGCGTGACCCGGGTGGTGGACGTGCACATCACCGCCGTGCGCCGCAAGCTGGGGGACGACGCGGACGCGCCCACCTTCATCGAGACGGTGCGCGGGCTGGGCTACCGGTTCCGGGAGGACTGACATGCGCCTGTTTCCCCGCCTGCTGCTCAACCACCTGATGTGTGTCGCGGTGACGGCCGCCGTGCTGCTCCTGGCGGCCGAGGTGGCCGCCCAGCCCTTTATCGGGCACCACGTGGACGAGATGATCCGGCTGATCGGCCCGGAGGGGGGGCGGCTGCGCGGGGACCTCACCGGGGGGATGCGCGGCACCCTGACGCGCGCCCTGCTCGCGGCCCTGCCGCTGGCCCTGCTGGTCGCCACCGGGATCGCCTGGGCCTCCGCCCGGCGGGTCACCGCGTCGGTGCGCGCCCTGCAGTCGGGCAGCGGCGCCATCGCCAGCGGGGAGTACGCGCGGCGGCTGCCGGAGGCCGGGCAGGACGAACTCGCCGACCTCGCGCGCAGCTTCAACCGCATGGCGGGGACCCTGGAACGGGTCGAGCAGACGCGGGTCGAGCTGATCGGCAACGTCGCCCACGAGCTGCGCACCCCGGTCAGCGCCGTGCGCGGCTACGCCGAGGCGGCCCAGGACGGCGTCCTGCCCGCCGGACAGGCCCTGGAGGCCATCGCGCGGGAGGTGGCGGGCATGGAGCGGCTGGTGCAGGACCTCAGCCTCGTGAGCCGGGTGGAGGCCGGTCGGGTGGAGCTGAAGGTGGGGGACATCCCCCTGGCCGAACTCTTGTCACAGGCCCAGGACCGCTTCGCGCTGGCCTTCGAGGACCGCGGGATCGCGTTTCAGGTGGACCTGCCCCCGGGTCCCCTGACGATCCGGGCAGACCCCGAGCGGGCGCAGCAGATCCTCGCCAACCTGCTGCGCAACGCCCTGCGGCACACCCCGCCGGGCGGAACGGTCCGGGTGTCCGCCCAGACGGAGGGAGCCCACGTCTATGTCTCGGTCACGGACACGGGCAGCGGCATCGCGCCCGAGCACCTCGACCGGGTGTTCGAGCGCTTCTTCCGGGCGGACCCGGCCCGGACCCCGGGAGAGGGAAGCGGGGTAGGCCTGACCATCGCCCGTGGACTCGCCCGGGCGATGGGGGGGGACCTGAGCGTGCGCTCGGCGCCCGGACAGGGCAGCACCTTCACCTGGGCGGTGCGTCGGGCCTGACCGTGGCCCCCACCCTCAGCGGTCGAGGTACTTCTCGGCCGTCCTCAGCGCCGTCAGCGCCTCGTCCCGTGAGTATCCGCCCTCCATCAGGCGGCGCACGCTGGCCTCCCGCCGAACCGTGAGTGCCTGGGAGGGCACCGAGGACTCGCTGGCGCTCACGTCTCGGAAAGGCTGCCGTTCGGCGACCGCCTGGTGGCTTTCTAAGTCCTTCACGAGGACGACGTGGTCGCCCTGCCACCGCAGCTCACCGACGTCCGCGAAGCTCAGGGACCGCCCCGCCTGCAACTCCTCCACGAACTCCTGGGCGTACCGGCGGGCGGTGGTCTCCTGAACGCCGGAGGTCTCCAGCTTCTCCTCCAGCGTGTGGAAGGCCTGGTCAAGGGTCAAGGTCTCGGTCACGTCACACCTCCGTACGCCCGCAGCACCCTCTGGAGAGCGTGGTTCAGCATAGCAAAGTCGTCCTCAGGCCATTGCTGTGGGGGCCGCCGCCCGGCCAGCCGGGTGATGTCCATGTTCAGCGGGGACTCCGGCGCGCCGCTCACGGCGTACTGGGCGAAGGCGCGGGCGAAGATCTCCTTGGGTTTGAGCAGGTACGCCGCCAGGAGTTCGGTGTCGAGGTCCTCGCGACGTGCGGCCTGCAGGAGCTGCCACGTGGTGGACTGCTGGACGGCGGTGTCGAAGGCGGTCCACGCCCCGGCCTGGGCCGGGGTCCGGTTCGCGCCCTCGCTCGCCCAGCCCTGCTCGGCCCCGAGGACGCAGTAGTCGAGGGCGTGGCCCACCTCGTGCAGCAGGGTCAGCCCGGGAAAGAGTTTGGCGTCCGCCACCCGGGCGCCGAGGTGCGCGGCCCCGGCCTCGAACACGCCGTTCTCGTCGCTCAGCGGCTCGGTGCGCACCCCGATGGCGGGCACCGCGGGCACGGGGTCGGGCACGCGCGCGAGCACCCGGTGCGCCTCCCCCAGCGCCTCCAGACGCGGGTGCCGGGGAGGCACGAGCAGTGGGAAGAGGGTCACGATGGGTGCGGACGTCATGCCGTGGGCGTGACCTCCAGCGTCACGGTATGGGTGTCGACGCTCTTGGCCCCCACCTTGAGGATGAAGTTGAACTTGCCCTCGCTCGTCAGCTCGAACCTGAATTCGATCTTCGCGCTGGCCTCGAAGGACGCCTCCAGCCCGGCCAGGGCTTGCAGGCCCGTCCGGACGATGCGGGTGGCCTCTTTGAGATGGGCGGGCAGCGCGTCGAAGTGAGGCGCGGCCCCCCGGCGTTTGAGGACGAAGGTCAGGCGCTGCGTGTCGGCGCGGGTCATGTCCCCGGTGAGAAAGTCCTTGGGCACCAGTTTCGTGACCGGCTCCGGCACGCCCGCACCCCCGGAGCGTGACGTCACCGCCAACAGGTCCACCGTGACGCTGACCACCCGCAGCCCGGTGTCATTCTCCGCCAGCGCGACGATGGTCTGCAGGTCGGCCAGCACGGTCTGGGCCCGCAGCGAATCCGGGAGGGTCATGGGGCGCTCCATTCTGGACAAAGGGTCATCTTGCGTGACTGTAGCGGCCCCCGGGGGCCGCGTGGGAGGCATCACCGCCGGGGTGTCGAGGACGGCTGCTCCCCCGCGCTTTTGCCGTTTCCTTACACTCGCCCCCTACACTGCCGCCATGCGCCTGCTGCTCCCCGAAGACGACCAGCGGCTGCGGGCACCGGTGGCGGCGGGCTTGCAGGAACCCGGGCACGGCGTGCAGGAGGTCACGTCGGCGGGTGAGGGCCACACCTCGGCTGCCGCGGGCGAGTTCGACGCCCTCATCCTGAACGTGATGCCGGGGGGGAGAACAGGACGCGGGCTTCGGGGTCGTCCGGCCACTGCGGGAGGAGGGGGACGCCACCCCGATCCTCGTCCCGACCACACGGACCGATGTGAATTCCCGGCTGACGGCATCGGACATCGGCGGGGACGACCACCTGAGCCTGCCCTTCGATTTCCGCGAGTTGCGCGCGCGCCTCTCGGCCCTGGTCCTCTGCTCGGCGGGGCCGCCCGGCAACGCTGCCCCGCCGCCGGGCGGCTGCCAGGTGCATGTGCTGAGGCGCCGAGTGACAGGTCCGAACGGTCCCCCTCACGCCCAGAGGGTTCGAGCTGCTCGAAGGCTTCGCCCTCCACCCGGCCCAGCCGGAGGTGGAGAGCCGGGTGGTGGACGTGGATGTGGGGAACCTGCGCCGCAAGCTGGGGGAGGGCATGATCCTCACCGTGCGCGGGCACGGCGACCGCCTCGGCGAGGTGGGGCCTTGACCTTCCGCTGGCGGCTCACGCTGACCTACGCCGCCCTGCTGGGCCTCCTGCTCATGATCGCGGGCGCCCTGAGCTACGCCGCGTTCCGCCACACACTCTACGCCGGGCTGGACGACGCCCTGCGGGTGTACGCGCAGAAGCAGGCCGAGATGAGCCTGAGCGCCGACCGGAAGTCGCCGCATAAGGAAAATCCCGCCCTGGACGCCATTAATCGCCAGCAACCCGTCCGCATGACGGTGTATGGCGCCGGGGGCCAGGAAGTGGACTGGGGGCCGTCCCGGGTGGGCTTCATTCCCGGGGCGGGAACGTTTCAGGTCGGTGCGGAGCGCGTCTTCGTGTTGAAGACGGCCGGGGGCTGGATTCAGACCTCGCAGTCGGACGCGGGGGTGCGGGCGGCCCTGGGGCAGATTCTGCGCCTGGAGTTGCTGGGCGTGCCCCTGCTGCTGCTGCTGGCGCTCCTGGTCGGCTACCTCCTCGCTGACCGCGCGCTGCGGCCGGTCGATCAGGTCTCGGACCTCGCCGCCCGGATTGCCCGCAGCGGCCAGCCGGGCGAGCGGGTGCCCGTCGCCCCCGGCTCGGACGAACTGGCCCGGCTGACCCGCACCATCAACGACATGCTGGGCAAACTGGACGCGCTCCTGACCCGCGAGCGGCTCTTCGCGCATGCCAGCGCCCACGAGCTGCGCACCCCCATCAGCGTCATCCGCGCCACGGCCTCGCTGGCCCTGGAGCGGGAGCGCTCCCCCGAGGCGTACCGCGAGGCCCTCGCCCAGGTGCGGGACGTCAGCGAGGACATGAGCGCCCTCACCCACCGGCTGATGGAGCTGGCCCGGGCCACCCGACCTCCCGGGGGCCACGTGGTGAACCTGGCGGACGTCACGCTGATGGCGACCGAACTCCACGCCACGGACGCCCAGAAGAAACACATGTCCCTGGAGGTGACGCTGAACGACGCCTCCACCACGGGGGACCTGGGCGCGCTGGTGCTGGCGGCAGGGAACCTGATCCAGAACGCCATCCAGTACGGCCCGCCGGGTTCGGCGGTCCACGTCTCCTGCGGGGCCGACGACGAGGTCGCCCGCCTGACCGTGCAGGACGTGGGTCCAGGGATTCCGCAGGAAGAAATGCCGCGTCTGACGCAGCCCTTCCAGCGGGGGCAGGGGACGCAGAACCTCGGCGGCGCAGGGTTGGGGCTGGCCCTGGTCCAGGTCATTGTGGAGGCCCATGGAGGCGGCCTGGAGTTGGCGAACCGTGCTGAAGGCGGCCTGCGCGCGGAACTGGTGTTCCCCCGGCGCGCGTGAGTCCACCCGGCCTGGGGCAGGCTGATTCCGGGCGGGCCGGGATCCGCTGATGGCGGCGGGGGCCGGCGTGCCGGTCGGTGGGTTCCGGCTCTGGCGGCGGGCCTCCACCCCGTTGGCGCCTTAGGGTGCCCCTGCCTCCGGCCCGCCCGGACGCCCCCCACGTCTCCGGGTCGGTAGGGGGAGCAATGCCAGCAGCGCCACCCCGCTCCCCCAACTCACCCAGTCGCCGTACCGGACGGAGGGCGTGCGGACCGAAGAGACGCCGAAGGCGACCCGGTAGGCGCCCCGCTGTCCCCGGGGTGCGCGGAACGGGACCCGGCCCCAGGGGTCCACGACGGCGCTCACCCCGTCGTTTCCGGCCCGCAGCAGGAACCGCCGCGTCTCGATGGCGCGCAGGCGGCCCATCTGGAAGTGCTGCTCCGCCCCCGCTCCCCGGCCGAACCACGCGTCGTTGGAGAGCACGACGAGCAGGTTCGCCCCCGCCCGCACGGCCTGCCGGCTCAGCGGCCCGAACACCGACTCGTAACAGATGCTGACGCCCGCCCGCAGGTCCCGCAGGGGCAGCACGTTCAGCAGCCTCCCGGGCGTCAGGCTGGTCAACCCGGCCATTCCCAGACTCCGGAGCACCGGCGTGTAGAGGAAGCCCAGCACCCTTGAGAAGGGCAGGCTCTCCCCGAACGGCACCAGAACGCGTTTGTCCTGTCGGCCCGTGACCCCCCCGTCCACCCCGTAGGCGCTGTTGCGCGCCTGGCCCGGCACGTCGCCCGGAGCGCCCACCAGCAGGGGCACCCCCAGCCCCCGCAGGGCGGGCAGCACCCCCGGGTCGGAGGCGGGCAGCGGGCTGGCCGTCTCGGGCCACACCACCAGGTCCGCCGCTCCCGAGCGCAGGGCGCCCCGCGTCAGGTCGAGGTAGACCCCCAGCTCGTCCAGGGTACGCCCCCGGGCCTTGAGCCGCGGGTCGATGGCCCCCTGCACGAGCACGGCCGTGCGGGGGGTGGGCGCGGGAGCGGGCGTCACCCACCGCCCCCACAGCCACGCGGCGCTCCAGAGGGCGAACAGCGCCAGCAGCGCCGGACGCCGACTGCTCCCCAAGCCCGCGAGGACGCTCGCCGTGAGGGTGACGAGCAGCGTCAGCAGCGCCACGCCGCCCACGCTCGCGAGCTGGGCCAGGGGCGTGCCCGTCAGGGCGTACCCGGGGTTGCCCCAGGGAAACGCCAGCGGTCCCCGGGTCCGGAGCAGCTCGAGGAGCACCCACGCGAACGGCAGGGCGGCCAGGGTGCGGGCCCCGAACACGCCTCGGGTGAGCGCCAGGGGCACCGCCCAGGTCAGGGCCGCGGCGGGCAGGACCAGGACGGTGAGCAGTCCCCCCAGGGGACCCAGCACCTCCCCCAGGCTGGCGGGCAGCCAGGCGAGGTGCAGCGTGAAGAAGGCCAGGGCGAATACGAGGGCGGTCCGGAAGGCCGCCCGCCCGTCGGGGCTGCGGGCCAGCCGGCGGTGCAGGAAGGCCAGCGGCAGCGGCGCCAGCACGGCCAGGGGCGACGGCAACCCCAGCAGGCCCAGCACGGCCCCGGCGAGCGCGTCGCCCAGCCAGGCGGGCAGCGGCGGGGCATTCAGGCGGGCCCGCCAGGCGCGGAAGGCCAGGTGGTCGTTCACGCGCCGCAGGCTACGGGAGCCGTGTTCAGGTGCGGTAAAGGACCTTTACACGGACCTAACACACCCTGCCTAAGCTGCCGGCGGAGGCTTTCCCCCATGCCCACATCCACTGGCTCTCCCGCTCGCCCTTCTTCCCGCCGGGGGTCCCGGTGACGCCCCCGCCGCCCCGCCGCGGGAGGTCCAGCTTCTGGTTGGGCGCCCTCCTCGTGCTGGCCGCAGTTCTGGGGGCGGCCTGGCTGGCGGGCTCCATGTCGGACCGGGGCCTCACCGGCAATCCGGCCATGAACCCCGGGATGCCCTCCATGCCGGGGATGGATCAGCAGAGCATGCCCGGCATGGGGGGCGCGGCCCCCTCCGCCCCCTGACCCTGGCCGCGGGCCTCTCCTGGGGCCCCGTTCATCCCCGAAGAAAGACGTTCCTGCCGTGCCCCACTCCTTTTTTCGCGCGAGCGATTACCAGCTCTCCCGCCGGGCGAGCGTCATCGCGTTCCTCGCCCTGGTGTCCTTCATGATCCTGGCCGTCGCGCTCGCCAAACTGGCCGCACCGCCCAACGCTGCGCCAGCCCGTCCGGTGGTGACGGCCCGCGGGCCCCTCCTGAGCGCCGACGGCCGGATCCTGGCGGGCGGGCCCCTGCAAGCCCGCCGGTACCCCCACGGGTCCCTCGCCGCGCCCATCGTGGGCTTCGTGGGGGCGTCTGGCGGTCTGGAGGGCGCCGAGCGCGTCTATGATGGCCGGTTGGCGCGCGGTGAGGCGCTGACCCTCACGCTGGACACCCGCGTGCAGGCGGCGGTGGAACGGGTCCTGGAGGACGCCGTGAGGCGCACCGACGCCCAGTTCGCGTCGGCGGTCGTGATGGAGACCCGGACAGGGAACCTGACGGCGATGGCGTCCGTGCCCGGCTTCGACCTCAACCGGTGGCCGCAGGTTCCCCCCGACCGCTGGCGCAACCGCGCGGCGCTGGACGAGTACGAGCCGGGCAGCGTCGTCAAGGCCCTCACCGTCGCCGCGCTGCTGAACGAGGGCCGCACCACGCCCGACACGGTCTACGACACGCCGATGTGGCGCCGGTACGCGGGCGCGACCATCAACGACATCGTTCCCCACCCGGGTCAGCTCAGGACCCGGCAGATCCTGCGCTATTCCAGCAACGTCGGCATGACGCGTCTGGTGGAGGATGTCCCGCCCGAGGTGCTGCACCGCTACTTCAGCGCGTACGGCTTCGGGCGGCCGGTGCGGCTGGGGCTCCCCACCGGGGACGGCCTGCTGCGGGACCCGGAGGACTGGGGCGCGCTGTCGCAGGCCACCATGGCCTTTGGGCAGGGCCTGACGGTGACCACCCTGCAGCTCGCGGCGGCCTTCAACGTGCTGGCGAACGGCGGGCGGTACGTGGCGCCCCGCCTGGTCGTCGGCGCCCCCACCGGAAGCCGGGCCGTCCTGAGCCGGGCGACCGCCGCGAGCATGCGGGAGATGCTGCACGGGGTGATCGACGAGGGCATCAGGGCGAAGGCCGAGCTGCCCGGGTACCATGTCGGCGGGAAAACCGGGACGGCGCAGGTGGCCGTGGATGGGCGCTACAGCGGTGAGGTGTTCTCCAGCACCTTTGGCGGCTTTGTACCGGCTGGTCAGCCGCGCTTCACGGTCGCGGTGATGGTGCGCGGGGCGAAGCGCGAGTACCAGGGGTCGCAACTGGCGGCGCCGATCTTCCGGGACGTCACGTCGGCCCTGCTGTCCCTGCACGCCGTTCGGCCGGATCCCGGGCCCTGAGGACGGGGAGACGCGGGCCACCTCTGGGCCGGGCCGTGGACAGTCCGACACCCGGTCTGGCAAGCTGCGCCGTACCGATGCGCCGTCCCCTCCTAACCCTGCTGCTGGCCTGCGCCGTCTCCGCCGCCGCCGTGAACGTGACCGTCCTGCCGGGCGACACCCTGCCCGTCCTGGCCGCCCGTCACGGCGTCACGCCCCTGGACCTGCTGCTCGCCAACCCGGGCCTGGGGCCAGCGGACCTGCGCCCGGGCCTCACCGTGGCGCTTCCGCCCGGTGCCCCGGGGCCGCTCCCGGTGGTCCCCTCGCCCGCGCCAGCCCCTCCCAGCCCAGCCGTTCCCCCGGTGACCCCCTCATCGCCGGATGTCGCCACCAGCACCTGGACGGTGCGGCGCGGGGACACCCTCTCGGCCATCGCCCGCCGCCACGGGCTAAGCCTCTCGGGCCTGCTCGCCCTCAACCCGGGGGTGGAGCCGGAGCGTCCGCTGATGGTCGGGCGCGTCCTGGTGGTGCCGGTGGGCTCAACCCCGGCTGATGGGGCGTCGGTGGCCGCGTCCCGCCTGCCTTTGCCCCTGGCCGCCTCACCCGCGACTCCACCTACCAGCGGGGTGCTCAGGGTGACCTCGACTGACTCACCCGCGCAGGACGTCCCGGTGGTTTCCCCTTCTCCCGAGGAGCCAGTATGGCCGGCCCCCCCGCCCGCCTTCCCCGCACCTCCCCAGGGACTGCCGGTGAGCGGTGCCCGGCTGACGAGTTCCTTTTCCCCGGCGCACCCGGGGGTCGACCTGGCCGCGCCGCAGGGGACGGCGATCCACGCAGTCGCCGCGGGTGTGGTGGTGGAGTCGCGCTTCGACGCCCGCTCGGGGTGGGGCTGGACCGTGCTGCTCGAACACGAGGGAGGCTGGCGGACGCGCTACAGCCACAACAGCGCGAACGTGGCGCAGGTCGGGGAACAGGTCCGGGGCGGGCAACTCATCGCCAGGGTCGGCAGCACTGGCCGCAGTACCGGGCCGCACGTGGACTACCGGGTATACGTCGCGGGCGTGGCCGTCGACCCGCTGGCCCTGCCGCCGGGCCCCTCGGCCCTGCGCTGACCCCCGGTCACTTCGCGTCTGCCACCGCTGCGACCCTCCCGGAGTCCTGCGCGGCGGCCCTTCCCCTTTCGCTTCGGGCGTGGAGAAGCCAGCTTCACCATCTCCCCGGTGGGATCACCCCAAGTTCACGTCCGGCCGCTCGCGCGAACCTGTGCGAGCGTAGGTGAAGGTCTCAAGTCGCGTCCAGGAGGCTGTGCAGGACGGGTCGCACGCGCCCGGCAAGCAGGTCGATGCCCAACGGCGCGATGGTGTCCTCTCTGCAAAGACGTTCGATCTCTGCGGCGCACCACTCCCGCAGCTCCTCCGATAACCTGCCAGCACGGGCCAAGAGTCGCGGTACCGTGGCGACGGCCGACGGATCACGGTCCGTCGTCAACCAGGCGGCCAAAGCCACGGCGAACGCTGGGTCGTTTCGCAAGCGCCGGATCAGCGGCGGTGTCATACTTTCAGAGGCGATCGTGGGAACGGCCGTGCAGTGCTCGAACGTGCCTTTGAGCGCCTCGATCAAGTTCTCGGGTGTGGCGTGCAGGCCCATCAAACGGAAAGTGAGCCGGTAGGACGCTTCCGCCTTGCTGGACGCGTACCAGTCGTAGGCGCGGTGAACGACAGGGCTGTCCGGCCAACCCTCCGTCAGGGCCATCAGGACGCTTTCCCGAGGGGGGTCATCGCCGAACGCCGTGGTGAGCCGGTCCAACACAGAGGCGTTGCCTCTGAAGTGCTGGCCCAGCAGCTGGGCCGCGGCAAGCGTGGTGTCGCGGTGGGCATCTGCGTCCTCAAGAGCATCCAGACAGGCCTCCAAGAGGAGTCCGCTGCCCGGCACCACACGCCCGAGGAACCGCAATACTGCTGAGGAGTTTCCCACCGCACGGTGTTGTTCGACGACCTCCAGCACCTTCCGCCTGGCCACGGGAGACTCGTCCGCGTATGCCGCGAGCACTCGCAGGAGACGGCCGTCGTGTTTTTCCTGAACTCCAAGGAGGTCTTGTCCGGTTGCCCTTTCGACGTCCTCCCAATGCTGCACGACCACGGCCACGAAATTTCCGGAGACATCAAACGCCGCTTCTAACACCGGACGGATCCACTCCGAGAGTCTTCGCCCATGAACCTTGACGGTCACCGCGTCGAGTGCGCCAAGGGTAAGCAACCCGGCAATGCCCGCCTGCGCGTGAGTTCGAAACGAGATGCCCGGGGTGCTCGCATGCCTGGTGAGTTGCTCGATGACGGGCGCCAGGTCGCGCCCTTCCGCCCGGGCGCGAAGCGCCAGGCTGATGGCGCACTGCACGCGCGTTTCTGGATCGCCTTCTTCGTGGTGCGCCTCCAGCAGGTTCAGCACCTCTTGTGCGTCCCCCCAGCGTTGCTGGAGCTTGGAGGCGATCACCAGCCGTGAGGCGGGATCAAGTGGCATGGACCTGTCCCGCACGACCTGCCGAATGGAAGCGTCGTGCCGCAGGTGATAGGCGACGTCACCTGCCCCCTCCGCACCTCTGTCCAGAACTTGCCGGGCGTACTCCAGCATGCGCGGTTCTTGGGAGAAGAGCCGTAACGCGTGATGGAAACCGTTGTGGGCGAGGCTCTGCTGCTGATTCAAGTGCGTGAGGGCGGCATCCAGAATGGCCTGACCGTCTTCGCCCACGCCCACCTTGGCCAGTCCGTTCAACACGAAATCAGGTCGGGCGCACGCCGGGTCGCGCAGCAGGGCCAGGAGCCGCCGACGTGAGGCGCCGGCGTCGCGCAGGATGCCGGGAATGAGGAAGCCAATACTGGCCGCCACATCGTCAGGACCATGAACCAGCGGCAGGAGTCGGGAGGCCACCTCCGGGTCGTCCATGCCCCAACCCTCCAGCAAGGCCTGGGCCGACCAATGCGGGAACCCGCTGTCGAGACCGGCGAGCAACTTCGCCTGGGCAGGGGCGGTTCGGCCAATCAGGGACGCGAAAAACAAGTCGCGATCTTCCAGATCGCCGCTTTCCAGGCGAGCGTCGATGGCCTGCACAATCGCGGGGACATCGCGGAAGTGGTGGAGCAGCAGTGGCCACGCGTCGTGCGTGCCCAGGAACGGATGTTGCTCGCCGCGAATCTCCCCGGCGACGGCATCAACCACTTGAGGATCAGCAGAGAAGCCGCGCAGCAGCACCTTCCACGCCGAGTCGTTGTCCACCCCGGCCCGGGGCCTGGCGGGCATACAGACGTCACGGACCCGCGGGTGACCCGGCCACCCCTGCACCAGAACGTCAACCACCAGATCACGGAGTTCGTAGGGCACGCCGCTCGTGTGGTTCAAAAAGGACAACGCGTCGTCCAGGTACGGGTCGGTGAGTCGACCTTGTTTGGCCAGGCCGAGATAGGCGAGGAGACGGTGTTCGGGATGGGGCGAGGCGGCGTGGTGGTCAAGCAGTTCCGAAAGCTCCGAGTCCGCGGGCGACGCGAGCACGAGCGCGTGAAGGGCACCTCCTTGGGCTTCGACCGAGTGTGCCTGCTGCACGACCCGCTCGAGACGCTCGAAGAGTTCAGGCTGCTGACTGCCCAGGGCGGCCAGGGCCCTGGCGGCGGCGGCACGCTCCGGGGCCTCCTCTTCGTATAGGCCCCGGAAGAGCAGGGCAATGGTGTCCTCCTCCGGGGGCCAGGTCCCCATGACCTCGATGGCGCCCGAGCGGTACCGCAGGCGCTCCGGGAACCAACGGCGAAGCCGCTCGTGCACCAGCTCGCGCACCTTGGCGGAGTGCAGACCGTCGAGCGCGTGGCCCAGGAGCCGTTCACGCTGCGGTGCCCACGTCTCGCGCTCGATGGCCGCGAGCGTGTCGCGCGCGACCTCCTGCGCGAGCGCCGGTGGAACCGGGAATTCCCCGAATGCGGCCTCCGCCAGGAGCTGGGCCAGGTGCTGCCGCTGCGCGACGGCGCCGCCCGGGGCACGCAGCACGTCCATCAGTTGCCGCACCTGCTGCGGCGGTCGCGTGAAGTGCAGCGTGCCCAGCAAGACTTCACGCCACTGGGCTTCGAAGCGGCGCGCCCGGACGACCTCCAGCTGGTCGTCCAGCCGTGAGAGGTACCCGGCGGCCAGAAACTCCTGCAGCGAACGGTGGAAGAAGCCCGCCTCGTGCGGGGACCGCCCCACCAGCAGCCCCGAGTTGGTCTCACCGACGGCGACCAGGCGCGCGGCGGACGTGCTGGCCTCACGCCGCCCGAGGCCCAAGCCCACCTCATCGTCTTGCAGGTACGCGGCGACCACCTCGCTGGCGGCGTCGATGGGAATCACGCCCTCGGGGTAGGCACAGTGCATCTCATACGCGAGGCGCTCGAACGCCTGCCGCGTTTCCGCCGGGGAGAGGTGGCTGTCGTCGTCGCCCATCGCCGCGGCTCGCCGCCGCCGCCGGGGGTGCGCCTCCAGGAGGTGCTTGACGACTTCCTCGTACACCCGGAAGCGGCTGCGCGGCAAGGCGACCTCCGCGCGGCGCAGCGCGACCAGCAGGCACAGCAGGAGCGGCACGGCCGCCAGGTGCGCGAGGTCCGGCGAGTCGCGCAACTCCTCGAAAAAAGCCTCCACTTCCGCCACCGCGCGCCGCGCGACCACGTCATCGCCCGGGTCCTCGTCCGCGTTTCGCAGTTGGTGCGCGAACCAGGTCCCGGCCAGGCGGCGCTGCTGTGCCTCCGAGAGGTCGGCAATGTGACCGTCCGCCCAGCCACTCAGCTTGGCCTTGAACAGTTTGTACCCGTCCGGGCGGCTGGCGAGCAGCACCGGCACCCCGCGTTGCTGCACGAACACGCGCAGTCGGTCGAGCGCGAGCTCGCCGTAGTCCGAACGCACGTACTCGTCCAGGCCGTCGACGACGAGGAGCAGGCGCCCGTCGTCCAGGGCCCGGTCGATGAGTGGCGCGAGGTCCTGGGCATTGAAGGCGCGCAACCACTGCCGCATCACCTCGTGCAGGGACACGGTGTTCTCGCCTTCGAACGAGATCACGCGTGTCCAGAAGGCGAAAGGCACCCATACGGGGAGGTGCTGACCCCACTTGCTCGCCACCTGTGCCAATTCCGGCGCGTCATCGAGCAGATCGAGGGTCAAAAAACGCAGCAACGTGCTTTTCCCGGAGCCGGGACCGCCGAGGATCACCTGGGCGTCGTGCTCGGTCAGCCAGCCCTCCAGTCCCCGCCGTCGGGTGTCGGAAGAGGGACGAGCGGTGCGGACCTCCCGACGGCGTCGACGCCGCGTTTCGTGTTCGTGGTCGGCCTCGGGGTCTTCTTCAGGGCTGGTCGGCTGTCCGACCGGAAGACTTTCCGGCGGCGCGTCGAGAATGTCCGGCAGGATGAACCGTTCGCGGAGCGAGGGCGCGCGGACACGGGTAGCGTCGGTCAGGGCTACGCCGGAGTCATGTTGCTCGAACACGGACGCGTAGAACGACCGGAGCCCCTGGCGTAGCTGGAAGAAGTTGGGCGCGTCGAGACGATCCTCCAGGGCCCGCGCCGCGTCCGCGCCGCAAAAGGCTTCGACCCAGGGGCGACCGAAGAAGTCATCCACGACTTCGGGCATCTGCTTGAGCAGGCGGTTGAGTTCGTCCGCGTCCCAGCGGAGGAGCTGGATGTGGTGGGCCTCCAGCACCCCCTGCTGTTCGCGGAACATGTCGTCCCGCTGCTTCCCCCGCAGGCTTTCCATCGTGCACAGCACGAAGGCGGAGGTGCGGTCGCGCCCCACGAACCCGTCCTCCTCCAGGAACTTCTCGACGGCCGCCTTGATCCTTGCGGGGCCGAAGTCCTCGACGCGTTTGCACTGGTACACCACGTACGTTTCGCCGTCGAGCTCACGGGCGTACAGGTCAATGCCCGCCTGCGCGTCGCCCTGCTCGCCGTACAGGCGGCAGCCCTCCACCGAAGCGTCCCGCTGGGCGAGGCGTAGACAGAGCCGTTCAAAGTCCTGCCAACTCAACTCGCGGTACGGCAGCTCCTGCAGGCGCGTATGGACGGGGGGATTGGGGACCCGCCCGACCGGCTGAGAGAGCCGGGTGGGCAGGGGTGCGAGGGCTTGGGGCGCGGCGGGCAGGGTCACGTCCTCCACGATAGCTGTCGAATAACCCCCCGGTGGAGGATTCCGGCCGTCGCCAGCTCACCCGGAACGCCCCAGGTCACCGTCCCGCTGGGTGGTGTGGAGGGCCACTCCAGGCACCGCTTCCACAACGTTCGTCTTGAGGGATACCTATGAACAGGCTGAGGTCGGGTCCGCGACCTTGATCTCCGCCCTCCACCTCGCTCCGGAAAGAAAGCGGCGCAAGACGATGCTCACCTGTGGGAGCGGCGCGGGAAGCCCGGCCCGCAGTTGTCTCAACTCAGGCCAGGCTCAAGCGCGGGCCCTGCTCGCCCAACGCGTTCTTTACAGGTTTTTTACAGGCCCCCGGCAAGATAGGCCATGCCGATGCGACCGCTTCCTCTGTTTTCGCTGGCTCTGTGCGCGCTCGTCGGGTCGGCGTCCGCCCTGCCCGCGAGCGTCACCCTGAAGAACATCCGCCATGAGTACCAGGGCCCGGACAACTGTGCCCCGGTGACGGCGCTGACGGTCCTGGGGTACTACGGCACCCGGGTCAGCCAGGCGGGGGCCGCGAATGCCATGAAGGACTACCCCGGCGACCCGCAGGTCACCAGCCTGGAACTCGCCGCCTACCTGGGCCGCTCCGGGCTGCGCAGCGTGATCCGCTACGCGGGGGACGCCGAGGTGCTGCGCGAACTGGTCTCCCGCGGCTTTCCGGTGGTGGTGCAGCAGCGCCTGCGCACGGGCAGCAACGTGGCGCACTTCCGCACCGTGTACGGGTACAGCCGGGGACGCTTCCTGGTGAGCGACCCCATCCGGGGCCCCTCGCTGAGCCTCACCACGGCAGAGATGCAGGACCTGTGGCGGTACTACAACGGCGAGTACCTGGTCGCGTATCCGCCCGGAAAGGAGGCGCAGGTGCGGGCGGCCCTGGGCGAGGACTTCGGCGTGGCGGCCAACTGGCGGCACGCCAGACTCCACGGGGAGCAGGATGTCAGGGCGCGCCCGAACGATCCCTATGCCTGGTGGGGGCTGGCCAAGGCGAACCTCCGGCTGGGGAAGGTCGCGGCGGCCTCCGGGAACTTCGACCGGGCGGTGGCGCTCGGCGTGCCGACCCTGTACCTCCTGTACCGGCAGGAGGCCCTCGAGGCGTGGACCCGGGCGGGTGAGCACCGCAAGACGCTGAACCTGGCCCGGCGGGCCCTGAGGGCCTACCCGAGAAGCAAGGAACTGCTGCATTTCGAGCAACTCGCCAGCCGCGCGCTCGGGGCGTAGGAGCGCGTCACGGCGAGGTGGGCGAAGGTCCAGGGCAGGGGACGAGGACGGCCCCGGCGGGACGCCGCAACGGCCCCGGCTCGCTCCCGCCGCGTGCCCTCTCCGGTGGGACGCTGGCCGCTCCGGGGGAACGGGTGGCCGCCCCGCCCTCATGTCCGGGCGGTACAACCAGGCTGGACCGTTCACCTGCTGTTCCGGAGGAGACATGAGAAGCCGTACCGCCATCTGCCTCACCGTCCTGACCCTCCTCGGCGCCGCCCTCGCGGGTGGCGGCGGGCCGGTGGCCGGCATCGGCCAGCCAGCCCCCAACTTCGTCCTGCACACGGTGGACGGGGAGACCGTCCGCCTCTCCGACCTGCGGGGCAAGGTGGTCATCGTGCTGTTCGGGGACGTCCACTGCACGGTCTGCCGGGCAAACGACCGGTTGTTGCGCCTGTACCAGTACCAGTACGTGGACCGTGACCTGGCGGTGCTGAGCCTGCACGCCCACGTGACTCCCGACGAACTGGCCCGGTACGACGCGCAGTTCCTCTTCGGCGTGCTCACGGGGCGTGACCCCGGCGACGTCGCCACGCACGCGTACCGGGCCACGCTGCCCACCACGGTCTTCATCGACCGGCGCGGCCGCATCCGGCGGGTCGTGCACGGCCGCCTCGACGAGGGCGAGCTGGTGCGCGACCTCCAGGCCTTGCTGTAGTCCCCCACCCGGGGGACAGGAGGAGGAATGAACCCCCCGTTCCCTGGAACCCCGGCCCGGCCTCAGAACGCCGCGGAGCCAGCATCCGGCCGCGCGGCGAGTGAGGTGACGTGGACCCCTTGACCACCCCCGCGACCGGCGAGCCTGGCGATCCGCCGCAGGTGCCCGGGCAGGCAAGCCCGGGCGAGACGTCGACCGGGGCGACGACCGCGCCGGACACGCGCCCCGCCCGGATGGTCGAACTCGACGTGTACCGCGGCGTGACCATCCTCGCGGTGGTGCTGCACCACCTGACGGGTCTGGCGATCCGTCACGCGGCGGCGGGCTCGCTGCTCGGCGGGGGCCTGATGGTCCTCAACCGCGGCACGCACTTCGTGGTGCCGGCGTTCCTGTTCCTCACGGCCCTGGTCCTCACCCGGTCCGCCCTGCGCCGCTTCCACCTCGGCGCCTATGTCCGGTCGCGCGTCCAGAAGGTGCTGGTGCCGTACCTCTTCTGGACCGCTGCCTACGTCGGCTTCCGGGTGTTCACGGCCCAGGACCCGCCGGCGGTCCTCGGGGACCCGGACCGCTGGCGGGTCTGGCTCCAGTACGGGAAAGGGTACTTTCACCTGTACTTCCTCCTGATCGCCCTGCAGTTCTCCCTGATCCTGCCCCTCCTGCTGCCCCTCTTCCGCCGGAGGCCGCGCTTCCGGTGGGTGCTGGTCGGTGCCGTCGCGCTGCAACTGCTCGTGTACCTGCTCAACCGTTCGGGCGTGCTCCACTTCCGCTTCCCGGCCACGATGGTCCTGTGGTACCTGCCGGTGCTCGGGCTGGGCATGGCCTTCGGGTCGAGTGACGTCCCCTTCGGGCGCTTCTGGCACCGCTGGCGCCTCTGGATCGTCGCGGCCACGCTCCTCACCTTCGCCTGGTACGTGCCCCTGTCCGTGGCCCTGCTCCAGAGGGTCCCGGTGAGTTCCGCGGCGTACAGCCTCGCCAACTGGTCCTACACGACGGCCGCCTCGCTGGCCCTCCTGGGGCTCGCCCAGGTCCTCACCCGGGCCCCGGCCCGGCTGGTGAGGGTGCTCACCTCCCTGGGCACGGTGAGCCTGCAGGTGTACCTGCTGCACCCGGCCGTCCTGCTGTTCCTGGAACGCCGGGGGTTTCCGGGAGACCCGGCCCGGTTCGTGCTCGTGCTCGCGGCGTACGGGGCCGTGGCCCTGGCCGTGCCGCTCGCCGTGGCCCGCCTCCTGGCCGGGACGCGGGTGGCGCGGTGGGTCTTTGGCCGTTGACCCGCCGGGGCCGGGGCGAGCCCCAGGAGCGCCGCCCGGAAGGCCCGTGTCCAGGACTGGCTTTACACGACCTGAACAAGGGCCGGGTAGGGTACGGCGACCCGCCGCGCCACCGGGAGAGCCTGTCCGGCCCCTCCTCGCCGCCCCCCCTCGCCCCCGCGAAAGGTGACTGACCATGCCCCACCCCTTGCGCCTCGCCCTGCTGCTCGCCGGCCTGAGTGCGGCCCCGGCCGCCCAGGCCCGGCTCACCCAGACGGAGAACGCTCCCCTTTCCATCGAGCGGATGCGGGCGCGCGCCTACCCCGGCAGCGCCCTCACCACCCGCCAGACGCTCCGCCCGGGCGCGGGGTATGAACGGCGCGTGGTGTCCTACCTCTCGGACGGGCTGCGCTTGGGCGCCCTGCTCACTGTTCCGAACGGCACGCCGCCCAAGGGGGGGTGGCCCGCCATCGTGTTCAACCACGGGTACATCCCTCCCCGGCAGTACCGGACCACCGAGCGGTACGTCGCCTACGTCGACGCCTTTGCCCGCGCCGGGTTCGTCGTCCTGAAGCCCGACTACCGGGGCCACGGCAGCTCCCAGGGTGAGCCCGCGGCGGCGGCCTACTGGTCGCCGGAGTACACCGTCGACGTGCTCAACGCCTTTTCCTCCCTCCAGAAGTTGGAGGGCGTGAACCCAAAGCGGATCGGCATGTGGGGGCACTCGATGGGCGGGCACATCACCCTGCGCGCCATGACCATCAACCCCCAGATCAAGGCGGGCAACATCTGGGCGGGCGTCGTCGGGCCGTACGACGTGATCTTCCGGGACCTGCCCCGCTGGGGAAGCGGTTCGGGGGCCAATGATCCCCGGGCCCGCCTGCTCACGAGCTACGGGACACCCCAGCGCAACCCGGCCCTCTACCGGGCGATCTCCCCGAACGCCTTTCTCGCCGACCTCAAGGGCCGGCCCCTCCAGCTTCACCACGGCACCGGGGACACCCACGTCCCCCTCAGCCTCTCCCAGGCGCTGGCGGCGGGCCTGAAGGCCGCGGGGCAGCCGTACACGTTCTTCACCTATCCCGGGGACGATCACAACCTCAGCCGGAACTTGCAGGTGGCCCTCAGGCGGTCGGTGGAGTTCTTCAAGAAGAGCCTGTAGGGCCCGGCGGCACAGCGGCGCCGTGTGCGTCGTCAGACTGGTTTCGGTCCGCCTGAAGCCTTGATTGGACACGCTCATCGCGGTGAAAGCGCTATCGGTCGCAGGGCACCCCGCCGCTTAAGGGTGTTCGGGTCGCAGGCGGACCAGGGCAGCTATCCTTCCCCGCATGGCCCACCTGAAGTTGCTGGTGGTCGTGCCCCACCCGGACGACGAGACCTTCGGCTCCGGCGGCACCCTCCTGTCGTTCCTGGCCCGGGACGAAGCGTGCGGCGTGGTCACCCTTACGCTGGGCGAGGCGGGAAAAACCCTGGGCTTGTGCGGGACCCGGCAGGAACTCGCGGAACTCAGGCGCGCGGAGCTGGGGGCCTGTCTGCATGCCCTGGGACTGCTGACGCATCCGGGCAGCGTCCACGAGCAGCACCACTACCCGGATGGAGAGGTAACGGCCCACCTGCCTGAAGTGACGGACGTGGTGCGTGGCGCCCTCGGCCGACATCAGCCGGAGATCGTCCTGACCTTTCCACCCGATGGCCTCAACGGTCACGCGGACCATGTGGCGACGCATCAGGCGGTGAAGACCGTCTGGGACGAGCGGCCAGCCGGAACCCGGCCCACGCTCTGGTACTACGCCCTGAACCGGGAGTGGTTGGACCCCCCTTCTCCCCTGTACCTGCCGCCGAACCGCGTTCACGATGTGTCGGCGTTCCTCACCCAGAAACTGCGGGCCATGGGCTGCCACCGCTCGCAGGGGCTCACCCTGGCGAACACCCTGCGCCGCTTTCCCGAGCGGGTGACGCACGAGCCCTTCCATGAGGTCACCTCTCCCTAGACCTCGGCTTGGCCCAGCCGGGCTCCTCCCCGCTGTCCCCGGTGCAGGAGCCAGACGCTCACCAGCACCAGCAGCGCGAGCAGTCCGCCCAGCAGGAAGGCCCGGCCGGCCAAGTGGGTGCCCAGGAAGCCCGCCACCGGATAGGCGAAGGCCCACCACAGGTGGCTCCACGCGAAGTGCGCTCCGTACACCCGGCCCTGCGCCGCGGCCTCGGTCCGCTCGGCCAGCAGGGTCTCGGTGGGCAGGTTCACCCAGTTCTGCCCCACCCCCGCCAGCAGCCAGAAGAGCACCAGGCCGCCAAGGGGCAGCAAGTCGCCGGGCAGCATGGCGAGGGAGGTCACCAGGGCTCCCAGGGTGATGAAGCGGGGCAGGGGGACGCGTCGCCCCACCGCCCCTACTGCCAGGGAGGCGAGCGTCGCGCCCAGCCCGTAGGCCGCCATCACCCAGCCGTACTGCGCCTCGCCCAGGTTCAGGCCGCCTTCGACACGAGTGATGGTCACCGTCAGGATCAGGGCCCCGGCGATGGCGGCCACCAGTTCCATCAGCAGGGCGAAGCGCACGGGCGGGTCGCGCCAGAGACGTTGTGTGTCGTCTCGCATGTCCGCAAGCTTGCTGCGTTCCACCGTCCCCTGCTCCGCGCGCAGAGCGGGCAGCATCAGGATCAGCCCCCCGCCAGCAGAAGGGACGGGGCGTCCAGGGCAAAGAGGGGTGACGCCAGCAGTGGCGCGAAAATGAACGCTAAGCCCAGAGCCGTGCCTTCGCCCAGGCTGACCCCTTCCGAACCCAAGACCCCTGACCGGCACCGGGGCCCCCGCTCAAGCACACCCCAAATGCTCACCCGCGTCGAACCTGGGCATGGGGGCCGCTAGCGGGTGAAGTCCAGATGCACCTCCACCCGCTGCTCCCGGGGCACCACCCGCACGCTGTAGACGGTGGCCCGCCGCTCCACCGTCCCGTCCAGCAGCCGCACCACGTCGCCCATCGCGGGATACCAGTCGTCGAACACCAGGGAGACCACCGCCGTCCCGGGACCCGCCCGGCAGTACTCCCCCCGGAACTTTGTGCCGCCGCACTTCACCACAACCGGACCCTCCATGTTCGCCCCCGCTCAGACCCGGCGCGCGTCGAAGTCGCCCGGAACGAGCACGGTCAGGGCGCGTGGCCTGACCGCCAGGGTCAACTTGCCCGCCCGCCGCACCTCGCCGTCCACGCTGACCCAGGTGGGTCCCCCGCGACTCCTGACCGTCACCTGCCGCGCCGTGAACTGCTGCGCCCGTCCGCCCGCCGCCCAGCCCAGGCCCACCCGCAGCAGGCTCACGAGCCGCCCGTCCCCGAAGGCCAGCACGTCGAGCCGCCGGTCGGCCACCGACGCCCCCGGCGCGGCCCGCAGCGGCCCCGCGACGTACCGCCCGTTCGCCACCAGCAGTTGGTGGGTCCTCAGCCGCAGGTGCTCTGTCTCGCCCGTCACGTCGAGGAGGAGCGGCCGGTGACGCCACAACACCTTCGCGCCCACCACCGGCCAGGCGAGGAGCCCCAGGCGGCGCTTGAGGTCGGGCGTCAGGGTGCGGGCGATTCCCGCCGACAGGCCCAGGGCCACGCTGTTGAGAAAGACCCGACCGTTCACCAGGCCCACGTCCACCTCGGCGCGGTGCCCGGCGGCGATGACCTGCACCGCCCCCGCCAGGTCGAGCGGCACGCCGACGCTGCGCGCGAAGGTGTTGCCGCTCCCCAGCGGGAGGACGCCCAGGGCCGTCCCCGTCCGGGTCAGGATTCCGGCGGCGTGCGAGAGGGTGCCGTCGCCCCCGCCGACGATCACCAGCGGCGCCCCCCGGGCGACCTCGGCGCGCAGCACCGCCTCGGCCTCCTCCGGGCTCTCGACGGCCCAGGGGGTCACGGCCACTCCCGCGTCCCCCAGCCGCGCCACCACCCCCGTGAACGCCTCGCGTCCGCGCCGCGAGCGGACATTCACGATCAGCGTCACCCCGTCCCCCGCCGTCATGGCCGCCCCAGCCGGGTGGCTGGCCGCGCCCCGTTCACCGCGCCGCCCGCCGCTCGGCCCGCCAGCGCACGACGATGAACACCAGGACCGCCAGCACCAGCGTGCCCAGCACGACGGGTCCCAGCGGGCCGACGACCCGCTCCACCGCCGCGTAGTTCTCGCCCAGCAGGTATCCGGCCAGCGTCAGCAGCGCCGTCCAGACGGCCGTGCCCAGGGTGGTGAGCAGCAGGAAGAGCGGCAGCGGCATCCGGGCGAGGCCCGCCGGGATGGAGATCAGCGAGCGCACCCCCGGCACGAGGCGCAGCAGCAGCACCGTCAGGGGGCCGCGCCGCGCGAACCAGGTGTCCGCCCGCTCCACGTCCGCAGGGCGCACCATAAGCAGCCGTTCGTACCTCTGTGCAAGACGGACCAGCCGGGGTTTGCCCAGGGCGAACCCGATCCAGTACAGGGGCAGCGCGCCCAGCACCGAGCCCAGCGTCCCGGCGAGGATCACGCCGGGCAGGCGGAGCGTTCCCCGGGACGCGCTGAAGCCCGCGAGCGGCATGATCAGCTCGGAGGGCAGGGGGGGAAAGATGTTCTCCAGGAACATCACCAGGACGATGCCGGGATACCCCAGTGCGTCCACCAGGGCCGTGATCCACCCGGTCATGCGTTGCCTTTCGTGGGGATGATGGACAGCTCGCCGCTGCGCTCCAGCACCGCGAACTCGATCTGGTCCAGGCGGCTGAGGCCATGCAGCTTGCGTGCGGCGGCCAGCACGTCCTCCCGGTCCACCCGGGCGCGGCGCATCAGGTCGGTCAGGCACTCGCCCCGTTCCACGATGACGAGCGGCATCCCTTCCAGCACCCGGTCCGCGCTCTTGAAGCGGCGGGTAAACAGCGACAATCCGACGTCCAGCGTGACCAGGGTCAGGATGAGAACGAAGGCGTTGGTCAGCGAGTAGTCGTTGCGGACGAGGGCGTTTTGCACCGACTCGCTGATCACGAGGAGCAGCACCAGGTCGAAGGTGGTGATCTGTCCCAGGGTGCGCCTACCCGCGACGCGGAAGACGAGCAGCAGGAATCCGTAGATGGCGAGGGCATTCAGGGCAGGATTCATACCACTCCTTACGGCCAGATCCACTGGCGGAAGACGACCTGCGCCCCGTCCACGCTCAGCTTGCCGCGGCCCACGCCGGGCCGCTCGGGCTCCACGAACAGCGTGATCGGCAGCGGTCCCGGGCGCTCCGGTTGGAAGGTCAGGCTCAGCCCGTCCGGGCTGGAGGTCATCGCGTCGGGCTGCGGCGTCACGGTCTGCACCTGCACGTCGTCCGCGTAATCCCGTGAGAGGGTGATCTTCACCTCCCGGCCCGGCACCTGAACGACCAGGCGCAGGGGTGACTGGTTCTCCACCCGGGCAAACCGCTGGTAAGCCAGCGTCACCTCCCCACCGGCCGTACGCTGGCCTTCGCTCAGTGGCCCGTCCCCGAACAGCCCGAGGAACGCCGCCACGACCAGGAGCGCCATCACGACCCACCCCAGCCGTTGCCAGGTCCAGGAGCGGTACTGAAAGGCGAGGTCCTGCTCAAGCTGGAGGTCCGCGTGCTTCATGGGGTGCCCAGTGCCCGCGCGTGAGCGGTGCGTCCGGGCCGGATCAGGATGCCGAGCAGGGAGAAGGCCAGCGCGCCAAGCAGCGCCAGACCGATCACCCAGGCCCAGTCGGAAGAGGGAATGGGCACGGTCTTGAGCACCCGCTGTACCCCGGGCACGCTGACCGCGAGGGCACAGGTGACGACCACCGCCAGAGTCCAGAGCGTGATGACCCGGTTCGCAAAGAAGTTCTTCAGGGGAACCCGCCCCCGCTCACCCCGCATCACGAAGGCGAGGGTCGCGTGGCCGAGCAGCCAGGTCAGGAACGCCTCGGTCTGCGCGAGGGCGGCCGTCGCGCCCGGCACCAGGAACGTCACCCGCAGGTAGTTCGCCAGCACCACCGCGAACAGGCACAGCCCGCCCAGCAAGAGGCCCCGCACCAGGGGCGCGTCGAGGAAGGGCTCTTGCGGATCACGGGGCGGGCGCTTCATCACGTCCGGCTCGGCCTTTTCGGTGGCAAAGCCCAGGGCGGCGTTCACGTCCATGAACAGTTCCAGCACGATGATCTGGATGGGCGCGAAGATCACCGGCAGGCCCAGCAGCACCGTCACCAGCGCCGCGAGGATCAAGGCGACCTTGATGGCGAGGTAGTAGCGGGTCCCCTTGCGGAGGTTGTCGTACAGCCGCCGCCCTTCCCGCACCGCGGAGACCAGGGTGGCGAAGTTGTTGTCGGTCAGGACGACGGCCGCCGCCTCGCGGGCCACATCCGAGCCCCGCCCACCCATCGCCACGCCGACGTTGGCCTGCTTGAGGGCGGGGGCGTCGTTCACCCCGTCCCCGGTCATGGCGACGATCTCCCCCTGGCCTTGCAGCCGCTCGACCAGACGCAGCTTGTGTTCCGGCGTCACTCGGGCGAACACCGTGGCGATGCGGGCGGCGTCCTCCCAGCCCTGCGGGGTCAGCGTGTCGAGTTCCGCCCCCGTGACGACCCGCGACTCCGGCAGGCCCACCTCGCGGGCGATGGCCGCCGCCGTGACGGGGTGATCGCCGGTGATCATGATGACCCGGATTCCGGCCTCGCGCGCTTCCTGAACAGCGGTCCCCGCCTCCGGGCGAGGCGGATCACTCAGGCCGATCAGCCCGAGCAGGGTGAGGCCCCGCGTGGCGCCCGTGTGGTCGAGGGGCTGCGTGTCCACCGGCTTGCGGCCGACGGCGAGCACGCGCAGCCCCTGGGCGCCCATGTCCCCGGCGGTCTGTTGCCAGTGCGCCCGGTCGGTTCCCGGTGCCGCCCAATTCAGCAGGCTTTCCAGGGCACCCTTGGTGTAGGCCACCGCGACCTCGCCCTGCCGTTGCACGACCGTCACCGCCCGCGTCTCGGCGGTGAATGGAAAGGCCCGCAGGGGAGTCCAGGTGCCCGGCTGGGCCTCCACTTCCCGAAGCACCGCCTGATCCGTGGGATCGTCAGACCCTCGCTCGGTGGCGAGCCCGGCGGCCAGGCGCAGTTCCCACTCGCTGACCCTGGAGGCGGGCGCGAGCTGCCGGACAGTCATGACGTTCTGGGTGAGGGTGCCCGTCTTGTCGGTCGCCAGCACGGTGACGGCCCCCAGCGCCTCGGCGGCCTGAAGGCGTTTGACCAGGGCGCGCTGGCGGGCCAGGGTGAGCGCCCCGAAGCCCAGCACCAGGGTGATGATGATGGGCATCTCCTCGGGGATGGTGGCGAACGCCAGGGTCATCCCGGTCAGCAGCATGGGTTTGACCGGCTGCCCCAGCAGGACGCCCAGCAGGGGAATCCCGATGCTGAACGCGAGGGCCACCTTGACCAGGGTGCCGCTGAGGGCCTTCATCGCCTTCTGGAGGGGCGTCTTGGGCTCGCGGGCCGCGTCCACCAGCCCGGTGATGCGCCCGATTTCCGTCTGTGTGCCGGTGGCGACCACCACGGCCCGGCCACTTCCCCGGGTGATCACGGTCCCGGCGTAAAGCATGTTGGAACGCTCGGCGAGCGGGGCGTCCGCGGGCAGAACGGCGTGGGCGTCCTTTTCCACCGGAACGGACTCCCCGGTCAGGGCGGACTCGTCGAGGGCGAGCGAGGAGCCTTCCAGCAGCCGCAGGTCCGCCGGGACCCGTTCCCCGGAGCGCAGCAGCACCACGTCCCCCGGCACGAGGTCGGCGGTGTCGATGCTGGTCTCCTGCCCACCCCGCAGCACGGTCGTCCGGGTGGGCACCAGCGTTCCCAGGGCGGCAACGGCCTTTTTCGCGCGGAACTCGATGGTCAGCTCGATGGCGAGGATCGCCGCGATGATGCCCAGGATGGCGAGGGCGTCCCGGGGGTCGCCCCACAGGGCGTACACCATGCCGACGGCGAGCAGCAGCAGGATCATCGGCTCGGTGATCTCTTCCAGGGCGACCCTGAGGAAGGTGACCTGTCGGGGGCGCACACGGACGTTGGGGCCGAACTGAGCGAGGCGTTCCCGCGCGGCGGCCTCGCTCAGTCCGCGCTCGGGCGAGGCGGCCAGGTCCCGGAGGGTGAGCCCGGGGTCCTGGGCGTGGGGCAACGCCGCCTTGGGCTCGGCCGTCACGCCTCGTCCTCCCCGCCCTGCCCGCGCAGGGCGCCCGCCTCGCGCTGGTATACCTGCCCGGCGAACGCGCCGACCTCCTCGGTCACGCCCGCCAGGGCGCGGGCCGCGTCCCGGTAGCCCTCGCTGTTCTCCACGTCCCGGGCCTCCACCCGCCCCAGCCAGGCCCGCAGGCGTTCCAGGGCGCTCTCCATGTCCTCCAACTCGGCGAAGGTGAACTTCCCCGCCCGCGTTTCCTTGTCGAGTTCCGCGCGCAGCACCCCCACCTGCTCGTGGAACTCGGCGTACTCGGCGGCGCGTTCCTCCTGCACCCGGCGGGTGAGCCGCCGCGCCTCCTCCCCCTCGCTCACGACGTGCAGGACATGCGCCTCGCCGCCAAAGGAGCGGACTTCCCCCGCCACGGCGTCCAGGGCTTGCCGGTTCCCCTCCCGGTCGGGCAGGAAGCACACCGACTGCTGGAGGTACAGCGCCCCCAGTTGTTTGGTGCGCCGCCAGATCGTCACCCGCGCGGTCGAGGGCTCCTTGGGCACCCGGTAGATCAGCAACCAGCCTTCCATGCGGGGAAGTGTAACACCTGTTTCTTCTCCTATTGCAATTCTTGTTCTACCCTGACGCGACCATGACCCGCGGACACCACCACCGGCACCTGGACCGCCTGGATCACCTGCTCAGGACGCACTGGCGCACCCTGCTGCTGCTGTTCGCGCTGGTATTGCTGCCCTTGTGGGGCTTCGGGGAGATCGCCGAGCAGCTCCTCCAGAAAGAACCCATCCCCTTCGAGGTGCCGCTGATGCTGTGGATTCACGGGCACGCCAGCGCGTTTCAGAACGGGGTGGCCGTGACCTTCTCGCTGCTGGGCAGCGCGCGGGGGATGATTCCCATTGCCCTGGTGTTGTTCGTGGTGCTGTACCGGCTGCGGCACCGCCTGGCGTGGTTCGCGCTGCTCTCGCTGGGGGGCGTTGCCGGGCTGAACTTCGTGATGAAGCAGCTCTTCGAGCGGCCCCGCCCAAGCCTGTGGACACCCGCCCTGCCCGAGAACGACAGTTCCTTTCCCAGCGGGCACGCGATGTTTGCCGCCGCCCTGGCCGCCACGGTGGTGGTCGTCCTGTGGCGGACCCGCTGGCACTGGCTGGCCCTGGTGTTGGGGGTGCTGTACGTGCTGGGGATGATGTGGTCGCGGGTGTACATCGGCGTGCATTACCCCAGCGACGTGACGGCGGGGGCGCTGTTCTCGCTGGCCTGGGTGGTCGCCCTGACCCGGGTGCTGCATCCCCAGCGCGCCTTGGAAGCCGGGCGGAGCCAGGGTGAAGAGGTCCACGCCAGCCGGTAAGGGTGTCACCGGGCGGCACGGCTCATCTCGGAGGCGGCGCAGGGCTTCAACGTCGTCGGCGCCAAGCAGGCACCTCCGCGTCGGCGATCTGGTCACTGACCTCGGCGGAGCGCAGGGTCGTCTGGATGGGCCGGTGCCCCAGGCGCTTGCGACCTGAACCACCTGCGGGGCGTCAGGGGTGACGGTGTTCCCGGAGGATGTGGCGCGGCTGTCGCCACGGCTGTTTGAGCACGTCAATGTGTTGGGGCGCTTCCACTTCGGGCTGTCGCCCGCGCTCGCGCACGGCGCCCTGCGGCCCTTCACCGACCCCGGCCGGCCGGAGGAGGGGGAGTTGCTGGAGGCTGAGCGTTCATTTCCGCGCCACTGCTGGCGTCACCCCAAAGAGGGCGCGGGCGCCCAGCACGGCGGCAAGCACTCCGGCCAGCCCAGGACCCACGATGCCCAGCAACTCGGTGGTGGCACTGGACAGGGCAAAAGCGGGTCTGGCGTCGTCCCGGCCCATCACCAGCGGGACGGTGGCCGGGTTGGTCGGAGTAAAAAAGGCCGTTAGGGCGTTGAGCAGGAACATCAGGATGTACACCTGCCACACGGTGCCCACGAAGAACATCAAGCCGATGACGACCACCGCCCGAAGTGGCACATGGCAAGCAGGGTGCGGCGGTTCACCCGGTCCGCGATCACGCCCGCGAGAGGACTGAACAGCACGAAGGCCGTGACCCGCAGCGTCAGGGCGACCGCCAGCACGGCGGGGGCCTGGGCGGGACCCGCGAGCTGGGCGGCGAGGAGGGCCAGGCCCACCCAGGTCAGGGCGTCCCCGATCTGACTTACAGTCTGGGCGAAATACAAGCGGGCGAAGAGGGGATTTCTCAGGGCCGCGAAGGTGGCGAGGGCGTTCACCGGACATGCTCCTTCACCGTCTCGGCGGCGGGATGATCCGGGAGACCCAGGCGGTCGTGCTGGGCGTGGCTGAAGGCCTCCCGCACGAGCTGTGCGACGTGGGTGTCAGCCAGGCGGTGGTGCACGCTGGGACCCTCTCGGCGGGTCCTGACCAGGTCGGCCCCCCGGAGCAGGGCGAGGTGGCGACTGACCGTGCTCTGTGGCTGGCCCAATGCCTTGACCAGCCTCATGACGCTGCGCTGGCCGCCCGGGAGCAGCAACACGAGCTGAGCCCGGGTGGGTTCGGACAAGGCCTTGAAGACCTCGCTGACCCGCGCCAGGTCTTCGGGGTGGGGCGGAGACGGAACGGGATGCTGGTGCATGGGGTCATGCTGGCAGTAAATTCGTATATCCGAATGTAAGAAAGTAGGCTGGGCATCTTGAGGAGAAGAACCAGCAGACCCGCGCCGCCGTGGGCCCACGGCGGCGCCAGCACGGCGTGGCCGAACCGCGAGTTCACGCCCGAAGATGCGGCCATCAGGTGGCGTGCTGGAGTCGCTGCGGCACAAGGAGGGCACCAGCTCCGCGCCGCTCCCGGGGAGGATTACACGATCTTTACACGACGGCAGGACAATCGGCGGGCCGATGCCCTTCGCACATCCCAGGAGGAACACCTTGACGATCCGCGACGACCCGACGAGGCGCCGCCCGGTCCCCCTGATCACCTGGGTCCCCGGAGCCGCCGCCAGCCCGCCGGGGACACGCCATCACCGGCCACCCAGTCGGGTCGGCCCCGGCCGTCCACCCTTTCGCCTCCGGGAACGCCCGTGAACATCGGGCCCGATGCCCTGAAGATCGGTTCGCTGGTGCTGGGCTGGTCGCAGCTCACGCTGGTGCTCGGCCTGCTGGCGTGGTCCTCCCTGGCCCGCTTCCGGGGGGCGGGCCTGGCCGCGGCCGTGGCCCTGGTCACCGCCCGCCTCTGGGCGACCCTGCCCGGCCTCTTCGGGAACCTGGGCCAGCCCCTGGGCGCGGGGGTGCTCGAACTGCTGGACGTCCGGCGGGGCGGCTGGGCGTGGGGGCCGGGCCTCGCGGCGGGGCTGCTGGCCCTCTGGTGGCCCCGCCGGCGGCTGCCCGACCGGCTGGCCCTCCCGCTGCTCGTCACCGTTCTGGCGGGCGTGCTGCCCCTGCTGCTCCGACCCACCCCCGCCGTGCAGACGTTCCCGGAGGCGCGCTTCCCGCGCCTCGCGGGGGGCACGGTCTCCCGCCCGGCCCCGCTGCCCCGCCCGGGCGTGGTGAACCTGTGGGCCACCTGGTGCCCGCCCTGCCGGGCGGAGATGCCGCTCCTGATGCGGGCGGTCCGGGCGGGGGAACCCGTGGTGCTGCTGAACGTCGGTGAACCCGCGGGGCGGGTGGGGGCGTTCCTGGGCGCCTACGCACCCGCGGGCGCCACCTGGCTGGGTGGGGAGGCGGTCACCGGGACGCTGCGGGTCAGCGGTTTCCCCACCACCCTGGCCGTGAACGCGCGGGGCCGCATCGTCGCCCGGCACCTCGGCCCGCTCAGCAGCGCCCAGCTGCAAACCCTGATCCGGCAGGCGAAGGACACCCCCTGACTCGTCCGGAGCCCCCGCCGCCTCGCCGCGTGCGCGTGCGGCCCACCCCGGCCCAGGGACTCCTCCCGGCGGCCCCGCTTCACCATCCGCTGACCCCCGGTGCCTACACTCAAGGCACGCCCGGCGGCCCAGGTCCTCGTCCCGCCGCTACCAGGGGGTGAGGTCACGTTCACGACGGGTGCGGCCCCCTCACCCCGGGAGAAGGAGAACCGATGCTGATCAGGACCCTGCCGCTCGCCGCCCTGACCCTCGCGCTCGTGGCCTGCTCCCCCGACCCCGTGCCCCCGGGGCCGCCCGTCACCCTCCAGTTCCTCGACGTGTCGGACTGGCACGCGCAACTCGACCCCCTGAGCGTGGGCAGCGGCACAGGTGCCTACCAGGTGGGCGGCGCGGCCGTGCTCAGCGCGTACTTCAAGCAGGATCGCGCGAGCAACCCCAACACCCTCACCCTCACCGGCGGCGATGCCTACGGGGCGTCCCCGCCCCTGTCGGGCTTCTTCGGTGAGGTGCCCGCCGTGGAGGCCATGAACGCGATGGGCTTCGACGCGGACACCTTCGGCAACCACAACTTCGACCGGGGCACGGCCTTCCTCCAGGGGCTCATCGACCGGGCCAAGTTCTCGTACCTCTCCGCGAACCTGGAGAATCTGGACGCGAACCTAAGGAACGTGGCCCCGTACAAGATCTTCACCGTCGGCGGGGTAAAGGTCGCCGTGGTCGGGCTGACCAACCCGGAGGCGCCCACCCTGGTCGCGCCGGGTGCGCTGGGCACCCTGGTGGTCACGGACCCCGTGGCCGCGGCGACCCGGGCGCGGGCGGCCGCGCTCACCCAGGGCGCCCAGGTCTTCGTGGCGATCGCGCACCTGGGGGTAACTGGTCAGGACGCCTCGCGGGCGGCGACCGGGCCCCTGATCGATTTTGCCAAGAGCGTGCGCGGCTTCGACGTGATCTTCGGGGACCACACCAACGAGAAGTTCAGCGGCTTCGTGGGGGACGCCCTGGTCGTGGAGAACCTCAGCAAGGGCGCGAGCTACGCGAAGGTGAACCTCACCTACGACCTCGCGAGCCGCCGGGTGACGGACCGGGTGAACACCTTCGTCGAGCCGCGCGTGGACGCCGTCACGCCCGACCCCGCCGTCGAGCAGGTGCTCGTCCCCTACCGCGCCCAGCTCGCCCAGCAGCTCGACCGCCGAGTCGGGGTGGCCACCGACGTGTTCCCGCGTGGGGGCAACGTCGAGCGGTTGCAGGAGGTCGCGCTGGGCGACCTGATCGCGGACGCCTTCCGGGCCCGCTACGGCACCCAGCTCGCCATCCAGAACGGCGGCAGCATCCGCAGCCCGCTGCCCTCCAGCTACGCGCCGCAGGACAAGAGCCTGCGCCGCCCCGCGCCCGGGTACCAGCCGGGGCCGCCCTACGACCTGGTGGCGGGGGACGTGTACTCGGTGCTGCCCTTCGGGAACACCGTCGTGACCCGCACCGTCACGGGCACGCAGCTCTACGCCGCGCTGGAGAACAGCGTCTCGGCCCTCCCCGCCGCCAGCGGGCGCTTCCTGCAGGTGTCGGGCTTCTCGTTCACGTACGACGTGAGCCGGCCGGTGGGGTCGCGCGTCGTCCGCGTCACCCTGGACGGCGGCACGCCGATTCAAAAGGACGCCACGACCCACACCCTGGCCCTGAGCGACTTCACCAACAGCGGCGGGGACGAGTACACCATGTTCGCCGACGGGCAGGGCACCACCCGGGAGCCCGACGCGCAGGTCGTGCTCGAGTACATCCAGGGGCTCGGCACGGTGACGCCCACGGTCGGGCAGCGCATCCGGGCCGTCACCGGAAACTGAAGCGGGACAGGTTCGGCTTCAACCGTCTTCTGCTTTGCCGGAACCGTCTGACCGGGCGACTTTGCCTCCCGCCGTTTACGCCCCGGTCGTGGCGGCTCCATCCACGGGACATTCGGCGCAAGCCTCCTGAAAAGTGGTCCCGGTGGGGGGCCTTCACCGCAATACTGGGCGCATGTTCCAGCCCAGCGGTGTCCGGTGACTCCCCGCCCCACCTACCCCGTCGTCCTGCTTCCACCACGTCTCCAGCAGGCGCTCGCCTCCAGTCCGGACCTCCCCGCGTTCGATGTCCCCCCGCCGACCGAGGACGCCTTCCCCCCGGACCTCTCCCCCGGCAAGAGTCTCCTGTCCACCTTCTACGGCCTGCTCAGGCTCAGGGGGCAGGCGGACACCCTCACCGCCCCGGAACGTCAGGCCGCCAGGGCCCGGTACGAGGCCGCCGTGCGTCAGCACCGATCGGCCCGGGCCGAGTTCGAGGCGGCCGAGCGCGCCAAGCTCACCCCCGAAGTCCTGCACGCCCACCGGCGGCGGAAGGTGGCCGCCCTGCTGGAAAGCTCGGCCGTGGAGGGGGTCGGGGAGAGCTTCGCCCTGGCCGGTCTCGCGGAGATGCACCTGTTCGAGCACCTCCAGCGGCACTTCCAGGGCCGCATCCTGCGCCGCCGCCTGCTGGCGAGCGGTCAGAAGACCTACCACCCCGACTTCCTGTACTTCGATCCCGCCCACCGCCTGCGGCTCGACATCGAACTCGACGAGCCGTACGGCCTGGGGCACAAGCTGCCGATCCACTTCGTGGAGTTCGACGAGGGGGCGCAGACCTACCGCAGCGGGGACGAGGCCCGGGATGAGGCCTTTCTCGCGGCCGGCTGGCCGGTGATCCGCTTCTCCGAGCAGCAGGCGGTGGAGAACCCGGACGGCTGCGCCCGGGTCGTCGCGGAGGTGGTCGAGCGCCTGACCGGGCAGGGCACGCTCTCCCTGGCCGCCGTCCTGCCGGTCTCGTCACACCTCCTCTGGACGCGTGAGGAGGCCAACGTGCTGGCCGCCGAGGACACCCGGCTTCACCTCACCGCTCACGTCAAACGGGTGGACGAGAAGCCTGCCCCGAAACCGCGGCGGGTGTTCGTCCCTTCCGAGTATCAGCAGCGCATCTTCGACTTCCTGGAGTCCGGGGAGGGGCATGGTCTGGTCATCGCCGTCGCCGGAAGTGGCAAGAGCACCACCCTGCTGGAGAGTGTCAGGGTCATCAAGCGCGGTAGCCCCCGGGCGCGAATCGCGATGCTCGCCTTCAACCGCAGCATCCGGCACGAGCTGGAGGTAAAGCTCACCGGGGCGGGGATCGACGACGTGGAGACGGCGACCCTGAACGGGTTCGGGATGCGGGTGCTCAACCGGCGCAAACGCGGGATCAGGGTGGATCAGCACAAGGCGGCGGGCATGCTCAACCGGGCGGCCCAGGACGTGCTGGGGACCCGGCTGAGTCAGGACGACCTGAAACGCGCCCGCAACCTCTACGAGAAGTTCCAGAGCTATATCCACCTCGATCCTTCGGACCCCGAGCACTACGCGCAACTGGCCCGGCAGTACAACGTGACGGACGCCGAAGGGTTGCAGCCCATCGTCGCCCGTGCCCTGGACCTGACCGTGGCCGCCTACCAGGCCCAGAACCTGATCAGCCTCGACGAGCAGAACTACCTGCCGGTGCGGCTGAACCTGCCCCTGCAGCCGTACGACTTTGTGTTCGTGGACGAGTGCCAGGACCTGACCCAGACGCAACTGGAGCTGGTGCGGCGGGCCGCCGGGGAAACAGGACGGCTGCTCTTCGTGGGGGATCCCCGGCAGGCCATCATGGGCTTTCGAGGGGCGGACAACAACAGCGTCGAGAACATCAGGCGGCTGCCCCACCCGCCACGGGAACTGAAGCTGACCGTCAGCTACCGTTGCCCGAAGTCCCATGTCCGGCGAGCGCGGGCCCTGATGCCCGCCATCGAGGCGGCACCGGACGCCCGGGAGGGGGAGGTGTTCGAGGTGGGCTGGGCGCAGGCGTTCGGGTACGTCCGGGAACGGGATCTGCTGTTCGCCCGCAACAACGACCTGGTCGACCTGATCGTGCTGGAACTGCTGTGCCGGGGCCTGACCCTGGATTACGAGGGTCAGGCGGCGCTTCGACCCGACAAGTCGGACGAGGAGGAGGCCCTGGAGAGCGATTCGGGAAGGGTCCGGAAGGTGGTGACGGAGCTGCGGAACCTCACGGCGGGCTTCGTCCCAGCCAGCGCGCCCAGGGCCCGCCCTCCGCTCGGCCCCAGGGACAAACCGCTGAAGGTCCTGTTGCCGTGGGTGCTGGGCCGGTTGCACGAGCAGGCGCAGCGCTGGGATGGCGGTGAGTTCAGGACCTTCGTGGAGGCGGTGACGGCCCCGGACCCGCGGATGGGCGTGCGGGTGTCCAGTGCCCACCAGGCCAAGGGGCTGGAGGCGGACCGGGTGTTCGTGATGGGCTACCCCCTCTTCGCCAGGCCGCGGCAGGATCAGCAGGAGTGGGAGCGGCAGCAGGAGGAGAACCTGAAGTACGTGGCGCTCACCCGCGCCCGGGAGACGCTGTACCTGGTGGGGCTGCCCTGAGGGCACCCGGTTCCACCGGAGACAGGGGTGAGGTTCAGCCGCCGCGCTGGAGTCGCTGTCCCGACCAGCACAGGGCTTCCAATGACCTGCGGCCGGGTGGTCCCCAATGGTACGCGGGCGCCCAGCCAGGGTGGTCTCGGTCCCGTGCCCGCGGACAGTCAGAAGCACGCCCCCAGCGGCTTGGCCGCAGGTGGCCTGCGGGCACTACTTCGGGACGAGCCTAGTTCAGCGGGAGCCGGAGCCGGGCGCGCAGGTCCTCGACCAACTCGCCGAGCCGTTCGACCGCGGGTTGAACGGCGGTCATCTGCGCGAGGTCACTCCACATCTGCTCGCGCCCGGCGCTGCCGCCGATGGCCGCCGTGAACCCGGGACGGGCCTCCTCGGCGGCGTGCAGCCGTTCCCGCAGGGTCTGGCCCTGCCGCCGGAGCGGCGCCGTGTTGACCGGCGGGTCCGAGCGGTAGTGGCTGAGCGCTTCCCAGGCGTCCCGGACGGCCGCCTCCAGAAGCCGGAGTTCCTCGGGCTCGTCCGGGCGTTGGGCCGTTGCCGCAGGCGCGCCCGGTCGGACCCTCTCGAGGTGATGGTCTTCCCGCACCTGGCCGGCGTCGCCGGAGCTGACCTCGAGGAGCGTGGGGACCGGACGTCCCAGCGCCTGGCCGAGCAGGCTGGGAAACGCCGGATCAAGCCACAGCTCGCCATAGGCGGCCGTCCCCGACAGCTCGTACGTTTTCCCTGGCCCCGCCGGCCCCTGGCTCCGGTGTTGAAACCGCTGCTCGACCAGCCCGTGGTCCCTCAGCACGGCCAGGGCGGCGTGGGCACCCTGTTCATGGTCGCCCAGGGTGTACTGGTGCCCCCCTGCCCGCAACTGCTGCGGGAACTCCGGTTGACCGCAGGCCCGGGTGAGCGTGGCGACCGCGCCCGCGACCGTGTCCAGGTCCCGGTGCCTCGCGGCCTGCTCGGCGGCCTGGACCACGTCGAGGAAGGGCTGCCAGTCCACGGTCGGCGCCCGCATCTCCACCTCCTGGGCGAGGTTGGCCACCAGCTTGTTCAGGGCCCGGACGTCCGTCGCGCTCAGGCCGTTGTGGTTCACGTACGGTGGGGGAAGCTGGGCCGGACTCAGGCCGGAGTGGCAGATGGGGGTGACCGGCTTGTTCTGCACCCACAGCGCGCCGAACTCGATGTTCACCCAGGGCCGCCGCAGGGCGGCGGGGCTCAGGATCAGCAGGCCGTACCGGGTGGCCCTCAGGGCGTCCTGAATGGTGCCGTTGAAGTCTGCCCCCATCCGGATGCTGCGGTCGTCCGACGACACGAAGATGTTCACCTGGCCGAGAAAGGCCCGGTCGAGCAGCTCCTGGAGCTTGAGCGCGATCTCCTGTTCGGCGCTGAAATGCGAGATAAAAATCAGCGGGCGATCTGGGGGCGTCCGGCGGGCCATGCCTTCAGTATCCCGCCTCACCCCAGGCGGCGGGGCAGACCCCAGGCCGGAAGCGGCCGGGAGAAGCAGCGCGCCGAGGTGGAGAGGTGGTCGGGCGCGTTCTGGAAGGTCAAGGGGCCATTCCCTTCCTGGTACTGGCAAGGTGCAGGGAGCCCCGCCAGGGGGAGCTGGCCGGAGGGCACGGAGCGGGAGTCGACGGGGAGCGGCACAACCAGCAGGGCGGGGACCGGGGGCGCGAGCGGACCCGTCGTCCAGGCCTCGGTGGAGGCGCGCCCGGCGCGGAACATGAGCGCAACGTGGCAGCGCGGAGGTGTTCGCCCACCTCCCCGCGCCGGTGGACGAGGGGCTGACGGCGCAGGTCCTGGCCGCCCGGCGACCGGTGGGCCATCCCGCCCAGGTCGCCCGGATGGGCGTGCTGCGTCTCAAGCAGGAGGCGCACGCGGTGCGGCCCGGCTGGGCCCGGGATACCCGGCGCAGGGCCTGGCCCTGGCCGCCCCCATGGTCGAGCTGGTTTACGGCCTGCTGGACATGCGGGATGACGAGCCATGAACGCAGGCATGGGAGGAACACGGCACCCTGGAGCAGGGGAAAAGCGTCCATGCTGCTGGGGAGCAGTAACGCCGTGGGCCTGCGCCTCTCCCTCGTCTCGCTGCTGGTGGGCGGGCTGACGGCCCTCAATACCGTGACCATGGGGGTGATCGAGCGCACCCGGGAGTTCGGGACCCTGCGGGCCATCGGGGCGCGTCCCGCCTTCCTGCGGGCCCTGGTGCTGACCGAGAGCCTGCTGCTCGCGCTGCTGGGCGGCGCCGCCGGGATGCTGCTGGGCCTGGTCGGCGCCTGGGGCGTCAATCTCTACACGCAGAACCTGGCCGGGATCGACGCGGCCACCGTCACCCCGCGCCTGGCGGTCCTGAGCGCCGGGGTCTCGCTGCTGCTGGGGCTGCTGGCGGGGCTGCGGCCCGCCCGGGCCGAGGGCCGCCTGACCGTCTCGGGCGCGCTGCGCCGTCCCTGAACCCCGCTATGCTCGGGACGTGCGGCGGGAGAGCGGGACGGACGGCTGGGCGGGCGTGTTCCTGGGCCTGGCCGGGGTGGCCGGGGCGGCCTGGCTCACGGGGAGGGTGGTCGGCTTCCGGGGCCTGCCCTTCGCGCTGACCGCGCACGTGCTCCTGATGCGCTGGGCGCTGTACGTGCTGCGCGCGGTCTCCTGGCGCCCGCCGGAGCACTGGTACCGGGTGCGACCCTGGGAACCGGGCCTGTACCGCCGCCTGAGCGTGCTCGGCTACAGGCGGCTGCTGCGGCGGATGGGCTGGGAACGCTTCCGGCGCGAGGCCACGGGCTTCGACGGTCGCCGGGCTTCCCTGCCCGCCTACGAGCGGGCGACCCGGGAGGCGGAGTTCAGCCACCTGCTGGCGGGCCTCGGGACGGGGCTGGTCGCGGGCGCGGTGGCGCGGCGGGCCTGGAACGCGGCGGGCTGGCTGCTGGGGGCCAACCTCTTCTTCCAGGTCTACCCGGTGCTTCTCCAGCGGACGATGCGGGCCCGGCTGGAGCGGCTGCGCCCCACCCGGCGGGCCGCCGCGGGACACTGAACGCTCACTCCTGGGACCCCGGTGCGCGGACGGGCCGGCCGGTGCGCGCCAGGGTCTCGATCAGCGCGGCGGCCTCGCGCGGAGCGTCGTGGCGCCGCAGATCGGCGCCCAGTTCGCGGGCGCGCTGGCGAACCGCGTGCTCGCCCAGCAGCGCCAGCACGGCCCCGCGCACCCGCTCGGGGGTTGGCGCGCCCGTGCGCAGGTTGATGCCCACGCCGGCGTACTCCACCCGGCGGGCGACCTCGGCCTTGTCCTCGGTGGTGCCCGCCACGACGACGGGAATGCCGTGCGTCAGGGCCTGCTGGACGCCGCCGTACCCCCCGTTGGTGACGTAGACGGCGACGTGGGGGAGCAGCGGCGCGAACGGCAGGAAGGCCGCCACCCGGGCGTTGCGGGGCACCTCACCCAGCGCGCCCGGGTCGCGGGCGCCAGTGGCGACGACCAGCACCTTCTCCCCGTCCAGCGCCTGGAGGGTGGGCAGAATCAGGTCGCGCGCCCGGGTGGCGAGGGTGCCCTGGGTGACCAGCACCACCGGGCGCGGGCCGAGCACCTCGCGCCACCAGCCGGGCAGACGCGAGTTCTCGGGCGCGGGCGGCAGGATCGCCCCGATGAAATGCAGGTGCGGGGGCAGGTCGCTGCGGGGGTACTCGAAACCCGGCACGGTGGGTTGCAGCATCAGCCGGGGAGCCACCGGGGGGGAAACGGGGCGGGGGGGCACGCCGACCCTGCGGCAGAGGGCCTCCAGCTCCCGCGACGCCCTGCCCAGGATGACCCGTTCCGCCCACCAGCCCAGGACCCGGTTGCGCCAGCGCCCCAGGGGCGAGGGGTCGGGTCCCAGCCCCAGACCGAAGGGGGCCGTGTCGCGGCTGGCGATCCCCAGCGGCAGGATGCCCAGCAGGGCGACGGGCGGTCCGGCCAGTTCCTCCAGCAGCAGGGCGGCGCCCAGGGTCTGCTCGGCGAGGATTACGTCGGCGGGCCAGGCCCCCTGCACCGCCTGGAGATCTTGCAGTTGACCCCCGACCTGGCCGACGAACACGTGCTCGATGTCAAACCGGATCTGCCGCAGGCCCGTCCGCTCGCCCCGTCCCGGGAAGGTCGCCCCGAAGTCGTCGTCGTAGTCGCGGGCGTGGACGAAGGGCTCGAACCCGGCACCGACCGCCCGCACCCGCGCCGCGTACTTGCGCCCGGTGTACCAGCGGACCTCGTGCCCGCGCCGCACGAGTTCGTCCGCGATGGGCAGGAGCGGCAGCACGTGGCCGTGGATGGGCTGCGAGGCGATCAGGATTCTGGACAAGGGCGGTCCTCCCGGAGCGGGTCTCACAGCCAGCGCATGGTGAAGGCGCGGGCCAGCAGGGGTTGAACGGGGGGCGAGAGGAGGCCGCGCAGCACCGCGTCCCGCACCCGCCGTGCCGGGCCCCGGGCCGGGCGGCCGAAGGCCATGTTGAACTCGGCCTGCCGGGTGGCGAGCCGGGCCGAGCGCAGGCGGGCCCGCTCGTAGCGCAGGAGGGCGGCGCGGGCTCCGGGAGCGCCCCCCACGGCCCTCCCCAGCAGCGGCGCGAGCGCGGCGGCGTCCAGCCAGCCCAGGTTCATCCCCTGCCCGCCGATGGGGCTGATCTCGTGCGCCGCGTCGCCGATCAGATGCACCCGGCCCAACACCATCCGGTCGGCCAGGTGGTGGCGCACCCCGAAGGCGCTGAGCATGGTGCAGTCCCCGGCGGGCAGGTGCAGCCCCGTCCGCCCCCGCACCAGGGCGGCGAGGTCCTGCGCCCGCACGTCGTCCCGCAGCGTCTCCGTGTGGACGACCCAGCGCCGCTGTTCCCCGGGCAGGGGAAAGGACTCCACCACGCCGTCCTCCATCAGAGAGATCGCCGCCCGCGGCCCGAAGGCGGTCGTGTCCGGGAAGTCCCCCATCAGGTAGCTGTCCGGGTAGGGGGCGCCCGGGAAGCCGATGCCGGCAAGGCCCCGGACCGTGCTGCGGGTGCCGTCCGCCCCCACGACGAGGCGGGCCCGCAGGAGTTCCTCGCGCTCCCCCTCCCGGCAGGCGACCGAGACGTGCCCGCCCTCGTCCCGCAGCCCCACGACCACGACTCCCCGCCGCAGCGCACCCGGGGCGAGGTGGGCCAGCCGCTCCTCCAGCACCTGCTCGGTGTCCCGCTGGGGCAGCGAGAGGATAAAGGGGTAACGCGGCGAGGCGGCGCGGAAGCTCAGCTCGCCGATCACCCCGCCCCGTCCGAGCACGACCCCGCCCGTGATGGGCACCCCGGCGGCGAGCAGGGGGGTGGTCAGGCCCACCTCCTCGAAGGCCGCCAGGGCAGGCGGGTGGATGCCGACGGCACGCGAGTGGCCGCTCCTCGCCGGGCGACGCTCCAGCACCGCGACGCTCAGTTCCCGCCGGGCGAGCAGGCACCCCAGGAACAGGCCGACCGGTCCACCCCCCACGACCAGCACGTCAAGCATGCGGTCCCGCCCGGGTCAGCAGGAGGCGGAAGGGAACGAGGGGCTGGACCTGCCAGCCCGGTGGCGCCAGCGCCGCGAGTTCCCGCGCCGTGTGGCTGCGCCGGATCGAGAGCAGCCCGTCCTCCCGGATGAACGAACCCCGAAAGAGCCGCGCCCCCGCGCTGAAGGCCCGGTACGCGAGGGCGTGGCGGGCGAGGTCGCTGTGGACCACCCGCACCCGGCCCAGTGCCTCGCTGTCTCGCAGCAGGGCCCCGAGCTCCGCGTCCGTCAGGTGGTGCAGCAGGTGGTTGGAGATCACGAAGTCGAAGCCCTGCCCCTCGCGCACGAGGTCGCTGCTCAGCGCCCGCCGGAAGGTCACGTCCGGGTCGGCGGCGAGCCCCGTGGCGTAGGCGACGGCGCGTTCGTCGGCGTCGATGGCGGTCACCCGGAGCCGCCGACCGTCGCGCCGCGCCCAACGGGCCAGCCCCCGCGCCACGTCCCCGCCGCCACAGCCGATATCGAGCAGGGTCAGCGTCCGGCCCGGGGGCAGATGAGGCCGCAGCTCGCGCCGGTATACCCGCCGCCAGCCCGCCACGAGGACATTCACCGTGCCGAACTGGGCATAGGTACGCTCCAGACTGGGCAAGTCGCAGTTCGGGTCGTCCATCCGCTCGCGCAAGTGTGCGGCGCGCCGGGAGAGGTCAGGGTGCATCAGTCGAGCCCGCACAGCCGCGTCATCAGGGCCGACTCCACGGTCAGGCCGGGGCCGAAGGCCATCGCGCACACCCGCTCCCCGTCCCCCGCCTCCCGCCTCCCGCAGCAGGTCCTCCAGGATGAACAGCACCGTCGCGCTGCTCATGTTGCCGTAGCGGCGCAATACCTCGCGCGAGGGGCGCATCTGCTCGTCGCTCAGGGCGAGGGCGCCCTGCACCCGGTCGAGGATGCTTCTCCCGCCGGGGTGCACGGCCCAGCGCTCGACCCCCCGGTGCGCGGCGTCGCCCGGCCCCCGGGGCCCGCCCAGCAGCGGCGCGAGGGCCCCCCCGATGTGCGACTCGATGATGTCGGGGACATAGGTGCTGAGCACCATGTCGTAGCCCTGGTCGCCCACCGTCCAGGCCATGTCGGCCTCGCCCACGCCGGGGGGCGTCAGGGTGGTCTCGAAGCGGTCGAGGCGCAGGGCGGGCGTGCCCGCGGCGGGCGGCCGGGCGGCGACCAGGGCGGCGGCAGCCCCGTCCGCGAAGACCGAGTTGGCGATCAATGTGTCGGGGTCGTTCGCCGAGTGCATGTGGATGGTGCACAGCTCCGCGCAGACCACCAGGACCACCGCCCTCGGGTCGGCCTCGCAAAAGGCCCTCGCCATCTTCAGGGCGGGAAAGGCGGCGTAGCAGCCCATGAAGCCCACGTGGAAGCGGTGCGCGCCCGCGGGCAGCCCCAGCGCCCGCACGAGGGCGTAGTCGGGTCCCGGGGCGAAAAAGCCCGTGCACGACACCGTGACGACGTGAGTGACGTCGGTCGCGCCCAGGTGGGGGGCTGCCTCCAGCGCCGTTCGGGCCGCCCGCACGAACAGCTCGGTGGCGTGAGGCACGTAGAAGTCGTTGCGCGCGCCCGTGCCCGGCGTGAGCATCCGGCCCGTCCCGGGGTCGTAGAAGAGGCCCGGGGGGTCACCCGCCGGGCCCAGGAAGTCCCGCACGACGCTGTGCCTCCGGTCGATGCCCGAGGCGTTGAAGATGGAGGTCGTGAGCCGCCGCCCCAGGCGGCCCAGTTCGGGCTGCGCCCGGATCACGTCCCGGATGACCGACTGGGGGTAGGCGGTCTCCGGGACGGCGGACGCGATGGCGTGTAGATAGACAGGCATAGGTCAGGGGAGGGGGACAGGCGGACGCGGTTCCTTCCGCCGGCTTCAGGGGATGCGGGGGAAAAGGGGGGCCGCCGGGTGAAGGAGCGGGGGCGCGCCAGGGGGAACTTTCCCAGTCCGCTGGCCTCCTGCTCCGCGCGAAGGAAGGAGGGCCGGGCGGGCCCCCCCGGGTCTGCCCGTCCCCCTATTTCCCACGCAGGGGCACGGGCTTGCCGTTGTTGAGGTCGAAGCCCGAGTTGGGGTCACGCGGCGTGTTCTGGAGGAAGGCCCGCATCTGCCACTGGTATTTCTCGATCCCGTGCTCCACCTCTTGCAACAGGTTCGCCGTCGTCGGGTCCACCTTCTCCACATCATTGATGCGCTGGTGAATCCGCTGCCCCACCGTCTCGTACTGGTAGGTGAAGAACTGGATGACCTGGGCGTCGTCGAGGAAGCCACCCGGAATCTCGGGCAGGCGCGAGGCCGCGACGATGGTGATCGCCCGCCCGTCGCTGGACGCCCCCACCGAGAGCTGGCGCTCGGCCACGTCGTCGGCGTACTTGCTCAGCCCCTCGTAGTGCTCCTGAAGCAGCTCGTGCAGGGTGTACCAGAGGGTGCCCGAGACGTTCCAGTGCGCCTGTTTGGTCTGGAGTTGCAGCGCCTGGAGCTCGGTCAGAGTGTTTTGCAGGGCCTGCACGCTCTTTTTCAGGTCCTCGGTGCCGGCGGCGGGCAGGGTCGTGGCGCGGTTGTAGGGCAGGGGCGAGGCCGTGCCGGTGTTCTGGGCGGTGGGCTGGCCGGTGGTGGGGGCGGGCTCGTTCACGTTGGTGGAGGGCACGCCCGCGCCCGCGCTCTGGGCGCCCGCCCCGCCCGCGAGGGCCGAGGGAAGGAGGAGGGCGGCAAGGAGGATCAGGTGTTTCATGAGGGCTCCTGGGTGGGGTTGGGGCGACACAACCGCCGTGAAGGTAGGCAGGCGCCGTTAGACGGGTGCAAGAAAGGGCAGGTCCTCAACGCTTTCTTAAGCTCCCCTCACGTGTCGTTCTTACGCCCCTTTGATCTGGAACGCCTACCGTGGCGGCATGACCATGCCCGGCGGCCCCTGGATGTCCTGTGCTCCCCTCCGGGGGTGCTGAGCGTGCGGCTCCTGCTGGTGGAGGACGACCCGCGCATCGCGCTCCCGACCGCGCGGGCGCTGGCGGACGCGGGCCATGAGGTCAAGGTGGAGCCGGACGGCGTGCGCGGGCTGACCCAGGCGCGCTCGGGGGGCTACGACGCCCTGCTGCTCGACGTGATGCTCCCGGGCCTCGACGGATTCGAGCTGGCCCGCACCCTGCGCGCGGAGGGTGCCGAGGTGCCCATCGTGTTCCTCACCGCCCGGGGGGCCCTGCACGACCGGGTGGATGGCCTGGACCTCGGGGGGGACGCCTACCTCGTCAAGCCCTTCGAGCTGCCCGAACTGCTCGCCACCCTGCGCGCGGTCGTGCGGCGCGGCGAGGGGGTCCGCAGCGCGCGGGTGGCCTTTGGCGGCGGGACCGGGCTGCTGGACGCCCGACACCGCCAGGTGTGGTGGCAGGGGCAGGTCGTGGGGTTCACGGCGCGCGAGTACGCTCTGCTGGAGGTGCTGGTGCTGTCACAGGGGCGCTGGTTCACCCGCGAGGAGCTGGTCACGCGGGTCTGGGGTCCGGACTTCGGGGGCGAGGCGCGGGTGGTGGACGTGTACGTGAGCTACCTGCGGCGCAAGCTGGCGGCCGACGTGCTCGTGAGTTCGCGCGGGCTGGGGTACCGAGTGCCATGAGCATCCGCATCCGGATCGCCCTGGGCGTCGCCCTCCAGACCGCCGTGGTGGTCTTGGTGGTCGCGGCGGTGCAGTTCCTCGCCCTGCGCTCCTTTCTCGCCGTGGCGGAGTACGAGCGCCTGGAAATGCTGATCCCGCGCCTGGAGCAGGAGCTGGCGGCGCGGCCCCAGTCCGGGGCGGCCCCGCCGCTCGAGATCACGACGCTCCCGCGCAACGTGGACGTGCGGGTCCTGCAGGGCGGGCAGGTGGTGGCGGTCACGGAAAACTTCCCGCCCATTCCGGCCGACCTGCCGCCCGGCTACGCGCCCCGCGCGGGGCACGACGTGCTCATCGCCACGGTGACCCTGCGCGGAGGGGCGGCCACGGCCCAACTGGCCAGCGACGTACTGGGGGTCGTCAACCCGCTGCGCGCCTACCTGCGGGCGCTGGCGGTCACCGTGCCGACCGCGGCGGCGCTGGTGGCCCTGCTGAGCTTCCTCCTGGCGGGACGGCTGCTGCGCCCGGTGGCCCGCTTGCAGGAGGCGGCCGCGCGGCTGGGGCAGCAGGGGGACCTGCGCTCTCCCCTGCCCGGGGCGGGGCGCAACGACGAACTCGGGCGGCTGGCCGGGACCCTGCAAACGTCCTTCGCGCAACTCGCGGACGTGCGCGAGCGGGAGGAGGAGTTCACCCGGGCCGCCGCCCACGACCTGCGCTCCCCGCTCGCGGCGCTCAAGATGCGGCTGCAAGGCTCGCTCGCCGGGCCGCGCAGCGAGGCGGAGCTGCGCGAGGACATGGCCGAGGCGCTCGCCGACGTGGAGCGGATGCGCCGGCTCACCGAACACCTGTTGCTGCTCGCCCGGGGCGTGCAGGCGGTGCAACTCCTGCCGGTGGACCTCGCCCGGGTGGCCGGCGAGGCGGTGGACCGGGCGCGCGAGGCGGCGCCCGACGTGCGGCTGGACTTCGAGACCCGGGGCGACGCCACGGTGATCGGCGATGAGGCGCTGCTCACCCACCTCGTCGAGAACCTGATCGGGAACGGCCTGCGGTACGGGCAGGGCGCCGACATGCGGGTGAGCGTGGGCGGTGAGGCGGACCACGTGCGCCTGACGGTGCAGGACGCGGGCCCGGGCGTGCCCGCGGCGGCCCTCCCGCACCTGGCCGAGCCCTTCTATCAGGTGAACACGGCCCGCGGTGGGGAGGGCAACGGGCTCGGGCTCGCCATCGTGCAGCGCGTGGCGCAGACGCACGGGGCCACCCTGCGCTTCGAGAACGGCGAGCCCGGGGGCCTGCGCGTCGCGGTGGACTTTCCCCGGACCGGGACCGACCAACCGGAGTGGCCTGCTCGGGATTTCTTACTTCCGCATAACAGGAATCATTCTCAATAAGGAGCATGTCACAGGCTTCTCCCCACGACCAGACGTTCGTTCTCCAAAAAATTCAACCTGCCCTGCTCGGCCTGATGGACGGTTCGGTCAGCACCCTGGCTCCGATCTTCGCCGCCGCTGGCCTGACGGGGCGACCCATCGACGCCTTCTTCGTGGGCCTGGCCGCCTCGGTGGGGGCGGGCATCAGCATGGGGCTGGCCGAGGCGCTCAGCGATGACGGCGTCGTCTCGGGGCGCGGCACCCCCCTCGCGCGCGGCGCGATCACCGGGGTCGCCACCATCCTCGGCGGGATGCTGCACACCCTGCCCTTCCTGCTGCCCGACCTGCGCGTCGCCCTCAGCCTCGCCTACGCCGTCGTGCTGGTCGAACTGCTGGTCATCGCCTATATCCGCTGGCACTACATGCGCTCGCCGCTCGCCCAGACCGTCGTGCAGGTGATCGTGGGCGGTGGGGTCGTGTTCGGCGTCGGGGTGTGGCTGGGCACCCTCGGCGCCCGCCCCTGAGGGACAGGCATGCCGTGCCCCTCCCCCCGAACCGCGCTCCCGTCTCCTGTTCTGCGGGAGCCGTCCCACCCGGAAGCATGCCCCCGGGCTGGCCTTGGTCCCGGTTTCATGAAGCCCGCGTCCTTACCCCCGCCCAACATTCCCGGCGCCCACTGAACCGGGGCCGAACGCGCCTCACCGTCTCGGCAGGAGACCTCCCATGACCCACGTGCTCACCCTGCGCAAAGCCCTCGTCGTCCTCGGCCTCCTCGGGCTGCTCGGTCTCGCGGCGGAACTCGCGGCCGTCGGCCACTGGTACGGCCCCTCGCAGCTCATCCCGTTCGCGGCCATCGCCGCTGGCGTGGTGGCAGCGGCGCTCTTCCTGGGGACCGACCGGGTCTGGTCGCGCCTGCTGCTGCGCGCCGCCGCCGCGCTGCTCGTCGTCACTGGGGTCTACGGCGCAGTCGAGCACACCGGCAAGAACCCCGAGCTGCTGCGCGAGGGACGCGCCGGGGCGCTCGGAACCTCCCCCGAGGCGCGCCCGGGCGAACCCGGGGTGCTGGGGCTGCCCGCCCCGCGCGCCAACTGGCTCAACGGCCCGGCCCCCATGAGCGCGCCCCTGGCGATGAGCGGGCTCGGCCTGCTGCTGCTGCTCGCGCTGTACCGCCGCGAGGCCGACCCGTCCGCCCCCGCCCCCGCCCTCTCCCAGCCGCAGGCCCGCTGACCCGGCTGACCCCCCAGGAGGAACACCATGTCGCACGCCGCCCGTCACTGGCTCGGTCTGATGCTGCTCGCCGCCGTCGCCTGGATTCACTACCGGGACATCCCCGGCAAGCTCGGCGAGACGCCGTACCTGGGCTGGCTGTACATCCTGCTCGTCGCCGGGTGCGCGGCGTCGGGGGCGTGGCTGTTCACCGAGCGGGCCCGGGCCGGGTACGCCCTGGGCGCGCTGATCTCGCTGGGCGCCATCGTGGGGTACGTCCTCACGCGCAGCACCGGCCTGCCCGGGGCCACCAGCGACATCGGCAACTGGGCCGAGCCCAGCGGCGTCTTCGCGCTGATCGTGGAGGCCGCGTTCGTGGGGCTCGCCCTCTCCCGGCTGCGCCGACCGGACCCCCTGGCCGCCGTCACCGCTGCGGGCCGTGCGCGCGGCGTTGACCCCCGCCCCTGACGCCGGCACACCTCCCCGGAAAAACCCGGCGCGGGAACACACGATCAGGCCCCATTCCTTCGCCCTTTCGCCGTCCTCCAGGAAAGGCAGGTCCTCTCATGGCCCAGAATCGCAAGCTCTCCACCCCGCTCTCCCTCGACGACACCGCCAGCAAGCTCGATGAGCAGACCAAGGCCCAGGACCTCAGCGCGAACACGGCCAGCCCCGGTGCCCGCCTCACCGACAACATGGGGCACGCCGTCAGCGACGACCAGAACTCGCTGCGAGCCGGGGTGCGCGGCCCCACCCTGATGGAGGACTTCCTCTTCCGCGAGAAGCTCCACCACTTCGACCACGAGCGCATCCCCGAGCGGGTGGTCCACGCGCGCGGCGCCGGGGCCCACGGCTACTTCCAGCTCGACAAGTCCCTCTCGGCCTACACCACCGCGAAGGTCCTCACCGAGGTCGGGGTGCAGACCCCGGTGTTCGCGCGCTTCTCGACGGTGGCGGGTTCGCGTGGCTCGGCGGACACGGCGCGCGACGTGCGCGGCTTCGCAGTCAGGTTCTACACGCAGGAGGGCAACTGGGACCTCGTCGGTAACAACATCCCCGTGTTCTTCATCCAGGACGCGATCAAGTTTCCCGACCTGATCCACTCGGTCAAGCCCGAGCCGCACAACGAGATTCCGCAGGCGGCCAGCGCGCACGACACCTTTTACGACTTCATCTCGCTGACGCCCGAGTCGATGCACATGCTGATGTGGGTCCACAGCGACCGCGCCATCCCGCGCTCCTTTGCCATGATGGAGGGCTTCGGCGTCCACACCTTCCGCCTGGTGAACGCGCAGGGGCACGCGCACCTCGTCAAGTTCCACTGGAAGCCCCTGCTCGGCGTGCATTCGCTGGTGTGGGACGAGGCGCAGAAGATCGCGGGCAAGGACCCCGACTTCCACCGCCGCACGATGTGGGAGTCCATCGAGGCCGGGCAACCCTTCGAGTGGGAGCTGGGCGTGCAGGTCTTCACCGAGGCGCAGGCCGAGGGGTGGGACTTCGACGTGCTCGACGCCACCAAGATCGTGCCCGAGGACCTCGTGCCGGTGCAGCGGGTGGGGCGGATGGTGTTGAACCGCAACCCCGACAATTACTTCGCGGAGACCGAGCAGGTCGCCTTCATGACGACCAACATCGTGCCGGGCATCGACTTCAGCGACGACCCGCTGCTCCAGGGCCGCAACTTCAGTTACCTCGACACCCAGCTCTCCCGCCTGGGTTCGCCCAACTGGCCCGAGCTGCCTATCAACCGCCCGGTGAACCGCGTGGCGAACAACCAGCGCGACGGCCACATGCGCCAGACCGTCAACCGGGGGAGGGTGTCGTACGAGCCCAATACCCTGGGGGGCAACAAGCCCGCCGAGGTCCCGCAGGCGCGCGGCGGGTACGTGAGCTACCCCGAGCGGGTGTCCGGCCCCAAGGTGCGGGCCCGCGCCGAGAGCTTCGGGGACCACTACGGGCAGGCGCGGCTCTTCTGGAACTCGATGACGCCGGTTGAAAAGGAGCACATCACGCGCTCGCTCCAGTTCGAGCTGAGCAAGGTGGAGACGCGCGACATCCGCCTGCGGATGCTCGGCCACCTGGAGAGAATCAACGAGGTGCTCGCCGCGCAGGTGGCCCGGGCGCTGGGCGAGAGGCCCCGTGTGGGCGGCACGGCCAGGCCCGGCGGCACCGCCGACTCCGCCGCCGAGACGGCCGTCCTGGCGGCGGCGACCACGCCGACGAGCGCCTCCGGCCGCCTTCACCGAGCGAAGGGGTTGAGCCAGGAGGAGGGCCAGCCCCGCCTGGCCAGGGGGCGCAAGGTGGCGATCCTGGCCGCCGAGGGCGTGAACGCCGCGCAGGTGGCGGCGGTGAGCAAGGCCCTGACGGACGCGGGCGCGATGGCCGACATCGTCGGGCCGCACCTGGGGGCGCTCGCGGAGGGCGTGGTGGCGAACAAGACCCTCGCCAACACCGACCCGGTGCTGTACGACGCCGTGCTGGTGCCGGGCGGAGCGGCCAGCATTCAAACCTTGATCGGCCTGGGAGACGCCCACAATTTCGTGGCGCAGGCGTACAAGCACGCCAAGCCCATCGGGGCGCTAGGCGAGGGGACCGAGCTGCTCACGGCGTCCGAGATCGGGCGGCTGCTTCGCGCCATCGCGGGTCCGGCGGCGGGGGCGGTCCAGGCCCCAGCGGGCCGACCGGACGCTGTGCAGAACCTGTCCGAGGTGGGCGGGATGCGCCTCGCCAGCGGGGCGGGCGCGCAGAAGCTCGCCGAGTACGGCATCGTCGTCGGCCAGAACGGCGGCACCCCGGCGGCCCTGACGGCCTTCGTCACCGCGCTGGGACACCACCGCTACTGGGGCCGCCCGAACGTCGGGCAGGTTCCGGCATAAGTCCGGGGGGCCGCGCGGGAAAGCTTTCCTGCGTGCGGCCCGCGTCATTCCTCCCCCTGCGCCCTCCCCGGAGTTCTCCCCATGAACGAGCAGACCGGCACCACCGAACCCACCACCAGCAATGAGCGCACCAGGCGCGGCTTTCTGCGCGGCCTGGCGGGCACCCTCGCCCTCACCGGGTTCGGCCAGGCGTTCGGCCAGGACCGGGCCAGCACCGGAACCCTCGACCACGCCGCCGTCCTCGACCTCGCGGCGACCGCCGAGGCGCTGGCCGTCACCCTCTACCACCAGGCCCTGACCACGGCCACCTTCCGCATGGACGGGGACACCGCCGAACATCTGCGGGCCGTGCTGGACGCCGAGGCGCACCACCTGGAGGTGCTGCGGTCCCTGGGCGCCGCGCCGCTCGCGTCCCGCTTCTACCTGCCCCGGGAGCTGCTGCCGGATGCTGGCGCCTTCGCGGACACCGCCCTGCACCTGGAGGCGGTCTTCATCGGCGCGTACCTGGCGGCCACCCACCAGTTCGCGCAGCAGGGCCAGCCCGAACTGGCGGCGACAGCCGCGCAACTCGGGGCGAGCGAGGCCCAGCACCTCACGCTGCTGTCACAGCTCGCGGGCCTGGGACCGGGCGACCTCACCCTGCCCGCCGCGAGCTTTCGCCGGGTCGCGGACGCGGGTCCCGCCCTGGCCCCCTTCCTGCGGGGTGGACCGGGGGCCCTCGGGCCGGTCGCGCTGCCGCAGGCCGAGCAACTGCGCCTGGTCCTGGGGCAGCGCGCCGCCACACCCGGGCGGCCATTCGCGCGGACGTACACCCCCTCCCCACGCGGGCGGGGATGACGGGGCCGCCAACCCTCGCCGCCCCTTGTCCACACGGCGAACACCCCCGGGGAGGGTTCAGGGGGTCGAATGCGGGTGGCCCACCCCACAGGGCCCGGAGGTCCCGTTGAGCCTGTTCAGCGCAGGAAGGCCGCGAGCGCCAGCAGCGCCGCGAGCAGGACGGGTGGGGTCAGCACGATCCCGGCCCTGAAATACTCCCCCCAACTCACCCTCACCCCGCGCCGCCCCAGCAGGAACAGCCACAGCAACGTGGCGAGGCTCCCGGTGGGCGTGAGCTTGGGCCCGATGTCCGCGCCCACGATCAGCGCGTAGGCGAGGCCCTCCCGCACCTGCGGCGTCAGGGCGGCCCCCTGCACCCCGAGCAGCGCGAACAGCACCGCCGGGAGGTTGTTCATCAGGGCGCTCAGCGCCGCCACGCTACTCCCCGCAGCCAGCACGCCCGCCAGGGTGCCGTGCCCCGCCGCGCCCGCCACCAGCTCCCCGTACCCGGCGGTGAACCCGGCGCCGCGCAGCCCGTACACCACCAGATACATCCCCAGCGCGAACACCACCACGTCCCAGGGAGCGTGCCCCAGCACCGCGCGGCTCGACAGCTGCCGCGAGCGCGCCGCGACGAGCCACAGTGCGGCGGCCCCCAGGGTGGTCACCACGCCGAGCGGCACCCCCAGCGGGTCCGCCAGGAAGTACCCGGCGAGCAGGAGGGGCAGCACGGTCCACCCGGCGAGGAACAGACCGCGCGACCGCACCACGCTTCCTGGCGGGGGCAGGGTCGCCGGGTCGTAGCTCGTGGGCAGAGCGCGGCGGTACACCGCGAGCAGGACGGCGAGGCAGGCGAGCAGCGCCGCCGCGTCCACCGGGACCATCACCCGCGCGTACTGCGCGAAGTCCAGGTGGAAGGCGTCAGCCACGACGATGTTCACCAGGTTCGAGACCGGCAGGGGCAGGCTGGTGGCGTCCACCACGAACCCCACGGCGAAGGCGAAGGCCAGCGTGGCCGCGCGGGACAGCGCGAGGACCCCGGCGAGTTCGAGGGCGACGGGAGTGAGGATCAGGACGGCGCCGTCGTTGGCGAACAGGGCCGCGACCAGGGCGGTGAACACGATCAGCAGCACGAAGAGGACCACGCCGCGCCCGCGTCCCCAGCGCGCGAGGTGCAGCGCCGCCCAGCGGAAGAAGCCCGCCTCGTCGAGCAGCAGGCTCATCACGATCAACCCGACCAGGGTGAGCGTCGCGTTCCAGGTCGCGTGCCAGACCGCCGGGATGTCGGCGGGCCGGACCGCGCCCAGCAGCAGGCCGAGGGCGGCCCCGCCCAGCGCGGTCCAGGCGGGTTTCAGGCCGCGGGGCTGCCACACCACCAGGGCGACCGTCACGAGGAACACCAGCAGGGCGCTCACCGCCGCCCCCGGGCGTGCAGCCGCTCGACCCTCAACCGGTCCCGCGCGTCGAAGAGCGAGCGGTACGCGAGCAGCACCACGGCCAGGCTCCCCAGTGCCGAACTCGCCGCGAGGATGAACATGATCACGATCTGGTACCGCACGGCCGTGCCCGGCGGGGCGCCCGCCAGGATCTGCCCGGTCATCATGCCGGGCAGGCTCACGATGCCCATGACGGCCATGCTGCTGAGCACCGGGATCATGCCGGTCCGCACGGCGGCGGCGACCTCCGCGTGGGCGGCCTCCCAGCGGGTCGCGCCCAGCGCCAGCAGCTCCTCGATCTGCGGGCGGCGGGCGCGCAGGTCCCCGGTGAAGCGGTCCAGCGACAGGGCCACCCCGGTCAGGGTGTTGCCCAGCACCATCCCCAGGATGGGGATCGCGTACTGCGGCTCGAACCACGGGTGGACCCGCAGGAGGCCGGAAAGGGCCAGCCCCGTGAGCAGGAACGAGCTGCCGAACACTGCGAGGAAGGCGTCCAGGTACACCCGGGCGTACCGCTCGCGGCTGCGGGCCACCGCCGCCTGCCCGGCCAGGACGGTCATCACCAGCCCGATCCCCACGACGGGCAGCGGGGAGCGCAGGGCGAAGACCCACCCCAGGATCAGCCCCACCGCGAGGAGCTGCGCGACCATCCGCGCGCCCGCCACCAGGATGTCCCGCTCCAGCCCCAGGCGCAGCCGCACCGACAGCACGACGTTCACCAGCAGCAGCGCGGCCGCCAGGGCGAGTTGCCCGGCGCTGATCGGCACGCTCATGCCGTCACCGGCTGGGGCTGGAGGGGAACTTCGCGCGAGGCGACCCGGGCCCGTTGCGCGGGGTCGTGGCTGACCCAGACCAGCGCGCGCCGCGCGGCCCCGCGCAGCCAGCCCAGCAGCACGCGCTCCGCGCGGCGCGTGGTGTCCGGGTCGAGGGACGCGGTCGCCTCGTCGAGCAGCAGCACGGTGGGGCTGAGCAGCAGCGCGCGGGTGAGGGCCACGAGCTGCCCCTCGCCCCCCGAGAGGGTGGCCGCGTCCAGCCGCAGGAAGGCCCCGTCCCGCCCGAAGGCCCCGAGCAGCGCCTCCGCCTCACCGGGATGGAACATGCGGTGGCGGTGTGCCGCCAGGGTGAAGGGCCGCCGCAGGTGGTCGAGGACGGTGCCGCCGTCCAGGGCGGGCCGCTGGGGCAGGTAGGTGACGTGTGAGCGGTACCGGGGCATCGGCCACCCGGCCTGCGCCCGGCCCTCCAGCGTGATCTCGCCGCCCTCCAACGCGTCCAGCCCGGCGAGGGCGCGCAGCAGCAGGCTCTTTCCCGAGCCCGACGGCCCGACGACGGCCACGCTCTCCCCGGCGTCCACGTCCAGGCTCAGGTCCTGCCAGAGCGCGCGGCCATCCACGCTGCGCCGCAGGCCCGACGCCGACAGCAGGGCCATCAGCCGTCCCACGCCGACCGGAACGCCGGGCCGGGGGAGCGACCGGCCCGGGGACAGCCCGGGACGCCTCCAGTCACAGGCCAGCCGCGATGATCAACCGCCGCACCCCGCCCCGGGCTCTGTTCACCTTCACATCGGTACGCCTCCACTCTCCCACAGCTCACCTCGACCTCTGCCAGGATGGGGGCCGGAACCTCATGGTCAAGCCCTCGCCCCGCATTCCCCGGTACGTCAACACGTTCCCCGCAGGCCTGGCGACCGCCGCCCAGCTTCAGGCCGAGGGCCTCAAGCCCGGCACCACCGCCCCCGTCGCCCTCCTGGAATACCACGAGGGGGACCGCAGCGGGGTGTGCGGCCTCTTCGAGCGCTCGGCCGCCGTGCCCAGGATGGACTCGCCTCAACCCTTGTGAGTGGATGGGACCCCCGGGTTCGCGCCCCGACTCCTTGATGGCCGCGGGCTCCTCCGAGTCAGTCCCCCGAACCGCCGCCGGGAATGGCCTGATCGCGCTCCTGCACGCGCTGCCGGAACACGTAGTAGTTCCAGGCCTGGTAGCCGATGATCAGGGGGAGAAAGATCAGGCTCACCCAGGAGAGCAGGCGCAGGGTGTAGGGCTCACTCGCGCTGTTCCGCACGGTCAGGGTGTACGTCTCGCCCAGGGTGCTCGGCAGCACGTTCGGGTACAGGCTCAGGAAGATGGTCGCCGTCGAGAACACGACCGTCAGCCCGGTGGCCGCGAAGGCGAGCCCGTCGCGCCTGAGGGTCAGGGCCAGCCACACCAGGCCGAGGTTGAGGGCGGCCGCCGCCGGGAAGAGCCACTGGGACAACCCCAGCGAATTGAACACCCCGGAGCGCACGAAGCCCACGTACACGAAAGCGAGGACCAGCACGGTCGCGGCCGCCCCCCACAGCAGGGCCGCGCGCCGGGCCCGCAGGTACAGCGTGCTGCCCCGGTGCAGCCGCAGCAGCAGGTACGTCGCGCCGTGCAGCACGAACAGGCTCAGGGTGGCCAGCCCGCCCAGAACCGTGAAGAGGTCGAAGGCGCCCAGCACGTGGCCCTCGAAGCGGCCGCCGACCCCCAGCGGCAGCCCGCGCACCATGTTGGACATGATCACGCCCCATAAGAAGGCGGGCAGCAGGTTGGTGACAAAGGACGTGGCGTCCCAGAAGAGTCGCCAGCGGACGTGATCGACCTCCGAGCGGTACTCGAAGGCCACACCCCGCCCGATCAGGGCCAGCAGGATCAGGGCGAACAGCGGGTACAGGGCCGTCAGCAGCGCCCCGTACCACAGCGGGAACGCCGCGAAGATCACGCTGGCGGCCAGGATCACCCACACCTCGTTCGCCGCCCAGAAGGGGCCGACCGTGCCGATCAATGCGCGGCGTTGCACCTCGCTCCGCGCGAGGAAGGGTTGCAGGATGCCGACCCCGAAGTCGAAGCCGTCCAGGAAGAAATAGATCGTGAAGGTCAGGGCGGTCAGGGCGAACCAGACGGTGGGCAGGTCGACGGTCACGGCGCGGCTCCTTCGGGCAGGTAGTGCGGGGCGGGCACCGAGGGCGTCTCCACCTCGGGCCCGTGCATGCCGGCGCGGGCCGTCCGGGTGAGCAGGAAGACGTCCAGGCCGATCAGGGTCAGGTACACGACCCAGAAGGCCGCGAGCGAGACGAGCACCGTCTGCGGGGTGAGCCCGCTCACCGCGTCCGCCGTCCGCAGCAGGCCCTGCACGATCCAGGGCTGGCGGCCCATCTCGGTGGCGACCCAGCCGCTGAAGTTCGCCAGGTGCGGCGCGAGCGGCATCACCAGCAGCAGCGGGTAGAGTCGGCCCGGGTCGTCGAGCCTACCCCGCCGCCAGCGCCAGGTGTAGTAGGCGCTGACGAGCAGCATCAGGCCGCCCAGCCCCACCATCACGCGGAAGGCCCAGTACACCGGCCACACCCAGGGGAGGTAGTTGCCCGGACCGTACCTCGCCGCGTACTCCCGTTGCAGGTCGTTGAGCCCCTTCGCCTTGCCGGAGAAATTGTTGAAGGCCAGGAACGAGCCCACGTACGGGACCGTGACCTCGAAGCGGTTGGCGCGCGCGCCGTTGCTGGGGAGCGCCACGAGGCTCTCGGGCATCTGGGAGCCGGTCGGCGTGTCCCACAGGGCGCTGAAGGCCGCGTACTTCATGGGCTGGTCGCGCACCGCGCTCTGGCCCTGGACGTGCCCGGCGGCGACCACGCCCAGCGAGCCGATCAGCGCCGTGAGCAGCGCGACTTTGAAACTCACCCGGAAGGCGGGCACGTTGTGCTTCCGGCGCAGGTGGTAGGCGCTGACGGCCAGCACGAAGAACGCGGCGACGGTGAGGCCGCCCGACCAGAGGTGGGCGAACCACTCCAGCGCCTTGGGGTTGGTCACGATGGCCCAGGCGTCGGTCATGACCGCCCGGCCGTTCCTCAGGGCGTACCCGACCGGGTGCTGCATCCAGGCGTTGGCGAGGATGATCCAGAAGGCGCTGACGGTGGTGCCCAGCGCGACGATCCAGATGCTGGCGAGGGACGCCCAGGCGGGCAGCCGGTCCTTGCCGAACCACCACAGGCCCAGGAAGGTGCTCTCCAGGAAAAAGGCCATCAGCACCTCCAGCGCGAGCGGCACGCCGAAGATGTTGCCCACGAAGTTGGAAAAGCCCTGCCAGTTCATTCCGAACTGGAACTCCTGCACGATGCCCGTCACCACGCCCACCGCGAAGTTGATGAAGAACAGGTGTCCGAAAAAGCGGGTGAGGTTTTCCAGTTTGGGGTCGTGGCTGCGGTAGGCCAGCGTCTGGAGGACGGCGATGATTAGCGCGAAGCCCACCGTGAAGGGCACGAAGAAGTAGTGGAAGATGCTGGTCGTCGCGAACTGAAAGCGCGAGAGGTCCAGCGTGGAAAAGCCGAAAAGCTCGTTCATACGGCGGTCCTTTCGGGAACGGACGCCGCGCCGTGCAGGTGTCCGCCGCGTAGCGTGAGGTGACGCCCGGTCAGGGCGAGGGGCGCGGCCCGGTGGGTGACGATCAACAGGGCCCGTCCGGCGCGCTCGCGCCCGATGACCCGCAGCACGCGCGCCTCGGTGGCGGCGTCGAGGTGGGCGGTGGGCTCATCGAGCAGCAGCAGGTCGCCCGGCCCCAGCAGCGCGCGGGCGAGGCTCACCCGGGCCCGCTCGCCGCCCGAGAGCCGGGTGCCCCCCTCGCCCACCCAGGTGTCCAAATCCAGGTGAGTGAGCCCGAGGTCGTCCAGCAGGCCGCGCAGCCGGTGGTCCGTGGCGTGGTGGTCGCCCAGCCGCAGGTTCTCGCGCAGGGTGCCGTCGAGCAGCGGCGCGTCCTGCTCGTGCAGGCTGATCCGGGCGCGCAACGCGGCGAGGTCGAGGTCGCGCAGGTCCGCCCCGTTCAGGGTGACCCGCCCCGCGTCCGGGTCGAGGTCCCGGGTCAGGAGCCGGATCAGGGTGGTCTTGCCGCCGCCGCTGGGCCCCGAGACGCCCAGGCTTTCCCCGGCACGCAGGCGCAGCAACACGTCATCCAGCACGGTCCGCCCGTGGCGCCGGACGGTGACGCCCCGGACCTCGAACGAGAGCGGTCCGGGCGGGACGGCCCTCGGCATGGGCGGACCGACTACGCCCGGCGTGAGCGCCTCCAGCGCGGCCGTGCGCTCCCTGGCGGCCACGTCGGCGGCGTGGGCCAGCGGCACGGCGGCCAGGGGGCCCGCGGCGTCGAAGGCGGCGGCGACCCCCAGCACCACCGCCGCCAGCAGCGCGCCGTTCAGGTAGCCCGCCTGCACGAGCGCCGCGCCCCGCCACAGGACGCCGCTCACCGCGACCGCGAAGCCCATCTCGCGGGCCAGGGTGACCCGCCACGCCAGGCGCCCGGCGTCCAGCGCGACGCGTTCGAGCCGGGCCGTGAGGCGCGCGAGTTCGGGGCCGTGGTGGCTCCCGCCGCCATCCCCGCTGGCCGAGAGGGCGTCGAGCAGCCGGGCCGCGTGCTCGCGCGTCAGGCAGGCGTCCTCCCGGGTAAGCAGCGCGGCGCGGTCCCGCCCATGCAGCACCACCAGGGCCGCCCCCAGCAGGGGGAGCAGCGCGAGCAGCGCCAGACCCAGGTCCAGCCACGCAAGCCAGCCGCCCAGGGCGACCAGCACGCCCAGAAAGGCCCCCAGCGGCAGGCTGACCCGCAGGGTGAAGAACTGCCGGGCGTCGACATCGGCACCCGAGCGGGCGAGCAGGTCGCCGCCGCGCTCGTAGGCCAGCAGATCACGCCCGAAGCGGGCCAGCGTGTCGAACAGCCGCAGCCGCACCCGCTCCCCGCCCGCCAGGGCCGCCGCGTGCCCGGCGAGGCGCTCGGCGTAGCGCAGGGCGGCGCGGCCCAGCCCCAGGGCGCGCACGGTGGTCACGAGCAGGAGCAGGCTCAGGAACACCTCGGGGCGCAGGGCGGCCCGGGAGATCAGCAGGCCCGAACTGGCCGCCAGCCCGACCCCGGCCAGGGCGGTCAGGACCCCGAGCGCCAGCGCGCCCCTCACGCGGCCACCGCCGGGGACGCGGGCGCGCCCAGGGAAATCTCCCGCCAGCCGGGCGGGACTGCGCGGTGGGTGGCGAGCAGCACCGTCCGCCCGGCAAAGGCGCGTTCGATCACCGCGTGCAGTTCCGCCTCGCTCTCCGGATCGAGGTGCGCGCTCACCTCGTCGAGCAGGATCACGTCGGCGCCGGAGAGCAGGGCGCGGGCCAGGGCGAGGCGCGCGGTCTCGCCGCCCGAGAGCAGCGCGCCGCCCTCGCCGAGCGGCGTGTCGAACCCGGAGGGCAGCGCGCGCAGCACGTCGCCCAGGCCCACCGCCTCGCAGGCGCGCTCCAGGTCGGCGTCACCGGCGTCGGGGGCGGCGAGGCGCAGGTTGTCCCGCGCGCTGCCCGCGATCAGGCGCGGGTGCTGGGGAACGAACGCCACCCGGGCCTGCCAGGTGGCGCCGAGGTCGTCGAGCGGCGTGCCGTCCACCCGGATGCTCCCCAGGTGCGGGACGTGCTTGCGCAGGGCGTGCAGCAGCGTGGTCTTGCCGCTGCCGCTGGGACCGCGCAGCGCGGCGAGGGTGCCCGGCGGGAGTTCCACGCTCACCGGCGCGGTCGGCGTGGGCAGGTCCGCCCGCGCGAGGCTCAGGCTCAGGTGGGGGACGCCAGCCGGGACCGTCCCTTCCCCGGAGGGCGCCACCGGCCGGGTGAGCAGGTCCTGCAACCGGGCGGCGACGGGCTCGGCATCCAGCGCCGCGTGCCGGTCCGTGCCGAGTTGCCGCAGCGGGCCGAAGAACTCCGGGACGAGCATCAGGGCCGTGAGGGTGGGGGCGAGCTCGGCACTTCCGCCGAACAGCCGCACGCCGATCCACACGGCCACCAGGGCGGTGGCGAGGGTCGCGGCGAAGTCCATCACGAAACCGCTCAGGAACGCGACTCGCAGCACGCCCAGGGTGGCCTCACGGTGCTGGCGGGCCGAGCGGGCCAGGACGTCGCGGTAGGGCGCGACCGCGCCGAAGGCGTGCAGGGTGGGCAGGTGACGGACCAGGGTCAGCAGCCGCGCGGAGAGGCGGGTGTGAGCGAGCCACTGCCGCTCGGTGGCAGCGCCCGTGGCGAGCCCCACCAGCGCCAGGAACACCACCGTAAGCGGCCCGGTGACGAGCAGCACGCCCGCCGTGGCGGGATCGAGCCACACGGTGACGCCCAGGACCACCGCGAAGGCGAGGGCCGCGTGCACGGCGCCCGGCAGGTACCGCGCGTAGTAGGGCGTCAACCGCGCGACGAGGTCCAGGTCGAGCGTGGCGAGGTCCGCGCCCCGCGTGTCCGCGAGCGCGACCGGGCCGAGCCTCAGGGCGGCCTCGCTCAGCCGCGTGCGCCAGGTCCCGACCAGGCGGGCCGCGAGCCGGGTCCCCAGGTGTTCTCGGACCGCGCCTGCCCCGGCGCGCGCCAGCAGCAGCGCCGCGACGGTCAGGAGGGTGCCCACCCCGGGCGAGTGCCCCTGCAACAGCCCGGCGGCGATCACGCGGGCCGTCAGCACGAACGCGGCGGCGGTGGCGAGCAGGCCCAGGACGCTCAGCACCCCGGACACGGCCAGCGCGCCGTGCAGATCGGCGGGTTCAAGCAGGAGGTTCGGGAGGCGGCGCCGCCTCGCGGCCAGCCAGGCCCCGGCCCTGCGCCGCACCTGTGAGCCGGGCCGGGGCCCGGGCCCCCCGGCGGCGAGGGGCCCAGGAGGGTGAGCGGAGCAGGTCGAAGAACGCGGGGGGAGCGGGACGGCCATGAACCGAGCATGAGTCCCGATGGTAAAGGCGCCGTATAGCACCCGGACATGACGGCGGCGCCTGTCCAACACGGCGACCGGCCTGAGCCCCCCAACCTCGCCGTTGGGGGAACGCCGGAGGGCGACCACGCGGTCGAGCCCGGTCCCCAGGGTTCCCGTGGCCGCGATCTTCAGCGGGCCAGCCGGAGGAGCCTCACCAGTTCGGCGGGCTCGACCCCGCGCGCGCGGCACACCTCGACGTAGGTTTCCAGAATCACGTCCCCGGTGGACTCGAACGCGCTCTTGGCGCTGGCATAGAGGGTCATGACCTCCACGCAGTTCTTCTCCTCCTCGACCATCCGCTGAAGGCCCCGGATCTGGCCCTCCAGGCGGCGCAGGCGGTTGAGGATCTTCGTCTTCTCGGCTTCACGGTCGCTGACGGGCACGGGTGCGGTCATGGCCCCATTATACCCCCGGGGGTATTTGACAGAATAGGGGGAGGGGGTATACGCTCCGGGCATGTACCTCCAACGCTTCTACGACACGGATCTCGCCCAGGCCTCCTACCTGATCGGCTGCCAGCAGACCGGCGAATGCCTGGTGGTCGACCCCGTCCGGGACATCACGCCGTACCTGGAAGAGGCGCAGAGCCAGAAACTGCGGGTCACCCACGTCACCGAAACGCACATCCACGCCGACTATCTCTCCGGCAGCCGAGAACTGGCGAAGGCCACGGGCGCCCGGCTCCTGCTTTCCGACGAGGGCGGCGAGGGCTGGCGGTACACCTACGACGACGGCCACCAGACGAAACTGCGTGACGGCGACACCTTCACGGTCGGCAACATTCGCATCCAGGCCCTGCATACCCCCGGGCATACTCCCGAGCACCTGAGCTTCCTGGTGACCGACATGCCACGGGGTGATACCCCCAGCATGATCCTGACCGGTGACTTCGTGTTCGTCGGGGACCTGGGCCGCCCCGACCTGCTGGACGAGGCGGCGGGCGGTCAGGACACCCGTTTCGTCGGCGCGAGGCAACTGTTTGCCAGCCTGCGCGACAAGTTCCTGACCCTGCCCGACTTCGTGCAGGTGTGGCCTGGTCACGGTTCGGGCAGCGCGTGCGGCAAGGCGCTGGGGGCTGTGCCCACCACCACCGTCGGCTACGAGCGAGCCCTGAGCTGGTGGGGCAAGCTGGTCGAACGGGGTGACGAGGAAGCCTTCACACGGGAACTGCTCTCCGGGCAGCCCGACGCGCCCCTGTACTACGGGCGCATGAAGACCGAGAACCGTGACGGCCCCGCCCTGCTGGGCGAGGTGAAGCCCCTGGCAGAACTGAAGGTGGACGAGGTGCGCCGCCGTCTGGCCGCCGGTGCCCGCCTGATCGACACCCGCAAGAAGGAGGAGCACCAGGCCGCCGCGCCCGCGCACAGCGTGAACCTCCCTGACGGGAACACCTTTGAGACCTGGGCGGGCTGGCTGCTGAGGCCGGAACGCGAGTTCATCCTGCTGGCCCCCGCCGGGCGAGCCGAGACGCTGCGCCGCAGGCTGTGGATGGTGGGGATCGACCACGTGGTCGGGTACGTCATCGCCGCCGAGGGCCTGGACACGGCGCCTGCCCGGCCCATCCCCGTTGCGGAACTGCCGCAGCACGCAGACGCGCTGATTCTGGATGTGCGGCAGAAGACCGAGCACGAGGAAGGAGCCATCCCCGGCAGCCTGCAACTGCACGCCGGTCGCCTGCCCTGGCGCCTGGACGACCTGCCACATGACCGCGAGATCGTCGTGCATTGCCAGGGTGGCGCCCGCAGCGCCGCCGCCGCCAGCCTGCTGCGAACCGAAGGCTTCGACGTGGCCGAGCTTGCCGGGGGCTACGACGCCTGGGCAAAGGCGCAGCAGGAAACCCGACCCGCGTAACCCCTGCCCAGCGGAGGCGGCATTCCACCGCCTCCGCTCCTGCTGAAAGGACCCACCCATGACCTACCAGGACATCTTCACCAGCGAGCTGGAAGCCAAGAAGCGTGAGGGCGCGCGGCTCATCGACGTGCGGGAACGCGAGGAGTACCTCGCCGGGCACATTCCCGGCGCCGTGAACCTGCCCCTCAGCGAACTCGACGGCCGTGAGGACGAGATCGGGCCGCACACGGTCCTGATCTGCGCCAGCGGCAACCGCTCCTCGCAGGCGGCGGCCCACCTCGCCTCCCAGGGCAGGACCGGCCTGATGAACCTCTCCGGCGGCACGGCCGCGTGGATGCGCGGGGGCCATGACCTGAACCGGGGCGAGCAGCCATGATCCTCGCCTGGATCGGCGCCGCGCTGATCGGGCTTTCGCTCGGCCTGCTGGGCTCCGGTGGCTCCATCCTCACGGTCCCCGTGCTGGTCTACCTGGTGAACGAACCGGAGAAGCTGGCGATCGCGGAGAGCCTCGCCATCGTGGGCGCGATCAGCCTGTTCGGCGCGATTCCCTACGCCCTGAAACGGCAGATCGACTGGCGGTCGGTCCTGTGGTTCGGGATCCCCGGCGTGGCGGGCACGTACCTGGGCGCGGCCCTGAGCGTCTACCTCTCGGGCGTGGCGCAACTGATGCTCTTCGCCGTCGTGATGCTGCTCGCGGCGATCATGATGTTCCGCCCCGGCGGAGCGCAGCCGGAGGCGGCCACGAACCACAAGCGTTCCCCGCTGAAGATCGGCGCGGAAGGCCTGGTGGTCGGTGTCCTGACCGGCCTGGTGGGGGTGGGGGGCGGATTCCTGATCATTCCCGCCCTGGTGCTGCTGGGTGGCCTGCCCATGAGCCTCGCCGTGGGGACCAGTCTGCTGATCATCGCCGCCAAGAGCTTTGTGGGCTTTTACAAGTACGTGCACGTCCTGGGGGAACAGAACCTGTCCATGAACTGGTCCCTGATCCTGATCTTCGCGGTGATCGGCATTCTCGGCAGCTTCCTGGGCGCCCGGGTGGGTCGGAAGGTGTCCAACGAGGGCCTGCGGAGGGGTTTCGCCGCCTTCCTGGTCGTGATGGGCGTGTACGTCCTCGCCACCAACGTGCCCAAAGTCCTCCATCCGTCTCCCACAGCCGAGGCGCAACTGCGGCACTGAAGCTTTCCCTGACCTGGCCGCGAACGTGCCCCACCTGTTCGCGGCTTGACCTTCCGCCGCTCCTGTTCCATTCCTCCCCGAGGTGCTTGTTCCCATGACTGAACTGCTCGACTTCCTGCGCTCGCCCTGGCCCTGGTACGTGGGTGGCCCCCTGATCGGCCTGACCGTGCCGCTGCTGCTGTGGCTGGGCAACAAACCTTTTGGCATCTCCTCCAACCTGCGCCACGCCTGCGCGATCCTGCTGCCTGACCGCGCCAAACCCGGCTTCTTCAAATACAACTGGCGGGCCGAGAAGTGGAACCTGATGTTCGCCGCCGGCCTGGTGCTGGGCGGCTTCGTGGCCGGTGTGCTGCTCGCCAATCCTGAGCCTGCCCGGCTGAGTGCCGCCGGGGTGCGGTCCATCCAGGAGCTGGGCGTGCAGGTCCGTCCCGGCCTCGTTCCCGCCGAACTGGCCGACCCGGGCAACCCGGGCGTGTGGCTGCTGCTGGCCGTCTCTGGCCTGCTGGTGGGCTTCGGCACCCGCTACGGGGGCGGTTGCACCTCCGGGCACGCCATCACCGGTCTCGCCACCCTGCAAGGCCCCTCGCTCATCGCCACCGTGTCCTTCTTCGCGGGCGGCATCCTCAGCGCGAACCTCCTCCTGCCCCTCTTCCTGACGGTGATCCGGTGACCAGCAACCCCAGCCCCCACATTCCCGGCGTGCACGCCGAGCCCTCTTCCTCCGCCCGCACGGCCACCGGCCTGCTGGCCTACCTGCTCGTGGGCCTGTCCTTCGGCATCGTCCTCGTCAAGTCCGAGGCGGCGAGCTGGTACCGCATCCAGGAGATGTTTCGCTTCGAGTCGTTCCACATGTTCGGCCTGATCGGCTCGGCGGTCCTCACCGGACTGGTGACGACCGCCATGCTGCGGCGCAGCGGTGTGAAAAGCCGGGACGGGCAGACCATCCGCGTCACGGACAAGGAAAAGGGCTGGCGCCGCTACGTGTTCGGCGGCCTGACCTTCGGGGTGGGGTGGGGACTGGCGGGCGTGTGCCCGGGTCCGATCTTCACGCTGCTGGGCGCCGGAGTCTGGCCTATGCTGGTCGTGCTCCTGTTCGCCCTGCTGGGCACCTGGGCGTACGGCGCCCTGCAGACCAGGCTGCCCCACTGAGGGGAGAACCGAGACCCCAAGAGGAGGCGGTCGCCTCACGACGGCGTGGCCGGGCAACGTCTCGCATGGGAGCTCCCGGGGCCCGGCGCCTCGTCCCGGGCAGGGACGACCCGGCCTCCCCCGCTCTCGCGCACCACACGTCCGCCGGGAGCCTCACACCGACGAACAGGCTTCAACCCCGGGCCTGGGGCGGGCGCGCAGGACCTCGCTCTACCCTCCCTTTACCTTCCGGGCGTAGAGAGGACGCGTCTTCCGTGACGGGGGAGCGGCCCCGGGACACCGAAGACCCGTCTGACCCCAGGGCATGGCCGCCGCAGGGTCGGTTCGGCTCGCGTCCGGATCATCCGGGGACATCCCCGTTCCCCTGCGCTCCGGCCCGCTGAACAGGCCGTCTGCCGGATGGCGCGGGACCGCTGGCTGGCAGGGCAGGAGGGGGCCGCCGACGCGGTGTTGAGTCTTCGTGGCTCCTGCGCTCCTCCGCACGGCTCGACCCGATGATCGGCGGCCCAGGCCAACGCACTGCCCCTGAAGGAGGCTCACCCTTGTCCGGCAACGCTTTCGCGCTCGTGTGGCGCAATCCCTACGTGCGCGCGCCCGTGTTTTTCGGCCTGATCGCCCTGGCGCTCTGGCTGGCCCGCGACCTGGCGCCCGTGCTCACGGTGGGCCTGACCGCCTACCTGATCGCCTATCTCTCCCACCCGCTGCTGACCTGGCTGGAGCGCCGGCGCCTGCGGCGTGGCGTGGGCATCGGCGTGGTGCTCCTGATCGCGCTCGCGCTCGCGGCGCTGGCCTCCTCGCTCCTGGTGGCCGTCGGGACGCAGCTCATCGACCTTGCGGGGCGCCTGCCGGCGGTCGCCCAGGATGTCAGCCGCTTCGTGGACGGCTGGCTGGCCGCACGCCCGAACCTGCCCTGGACCGCCGGGCTGCGCGCCCAGCTCACCACCCTGATCAACAGCAGCACGGCCATGCTGTCGCGGGACGCGCTGCCGTTCCTGCAAGGCCTGCTCGCCCCGGGCGGCCCGCTGCTGGGAAGGCTCTTCGGGGTGGCGAACACCCTGGCGCAGAGCGTGGCCGTCCTGATCCTGAGCGTGTACATGATGCAGGACTACGAGAAGATCGGCCACACCCTGCTGGGCCTGCTGCCGCGCCCGTGGCAGCCGCTGGCGCTCGACCTGTCGCGCGGGGTGGAGCAATCGGTGGGCGGGTACGTGCGCGGGCAGGTGGTGATCGCCCTCGCCATCGGGACCCTGGTCGCCCTGGGCCTCGCGTTGATCGGCGTGCCGTCCGCGCTCGCGCTGGGCTTCCTGGCGGGGGTCTTCAACCTGGTGCCGTACCTGGGGGTGGTGATCGCGCTCGTCCCCGCGCTGCTGCTCGCCGCGCCGCTGGGGTGGCTCAAGCTCGCGCTGGTCGTGGGGCTCTTCCTGCTCGGCAACCAGCTCGAAGGGCACCTGCTCTCGCCCCTGATCCTCGGCCGGTCCACCAACCTCCACCCCGTCACCGTCGCCCTGAGCATCCTAGTGGGGCTGCATCTGCTGGGCCTGGTGGGGGCGCTGGTGGCCGTCCCCCTGGCCGCCCTCGGGAAGCTGCTGCTGGCGAGGTACTACTACCCCAGCCGCCTGTACCAGGGAGGGCCCTGAGGGCGGCGCCCGGAGGGTCCGTGGGTTGCGGGCACGCCGCGGGCGGGGAACACCGCCGTCCAGGGGGAGCAGGCGACGTCAGCCGGGACGCGTTCCCCGCCCCGGCACCGGGGCAGGACGACCGGAAGGACCTGTCCCACAGACCGCCTGTCGTCTCTCCCCAGGCGGGCGTCCCCTCCTGCGTCCCCGGAGGGTCAGGGTCCGTTCCACCCCTTGCCCCGCGGCTATACCCCGATGTAACGGTCAGGGTGAACACTGGACCCATGCGACCGATGTCCTGGGCCACCCGGACGGCCTGTCCAGCGCCGTCCCCGGACCTCCCGGCCACGGCGCGCTCCTCCCGGCTGCTGGCCCTCGACGCCTGGCGAGGTCTCACCGTCCTCCTGATGCTGCTCGCCAACAACGTCGCCCTGGGGGGCCAGACGCCCGCGCAACTCCAGCACGCGCCGTTCGGCGGGGTGACCCTCACCGACCTGGTGTTTCCCTGGTTCCTCTTCTGCGCCGGTGCCGCCCTGCCGTTCGCCGGCGCGGCCATGCGCCGGGTGAATCTGACCGGGTTCGCGCGCGTCCGGCGGCTGGCGGGCCGCGCGGCCCTGCTCTCCCTCGTGGGGGCGTTCCTGACCAGCGTGACCACGGGGCGCTTCATGCTGGGCCTGGGCGTGTTGCAACTGATCGCCCTGTCCACCCTCCTGGCGGCGCTGCTGGAGGGCTGGCGGGTCCGCTGGCAGGCCCTGGCCGCCGCCGTCCTGCTGGGCGCGTACGCCGCCTTCCTGCTCTGGGTGCCCCACGCGGCCGGGCGGGGCGTCCTGGGAGAGACCGCCCACCCCGTGCAGGCCGTGAATGCCTGGCTCACGCCGCTGGGGCTGCGGGGGCTGCCGTCCGTCGTGCCGACGACCGCCCTGGTGCTGCTGGGCAGCCTCGCCGCGCGGCCCCTGCAAGCGAGGCGGGCGAGTGCCCCCGCCACGCTCCTGGGGCTGGGCCTGGCCTGGAGCGCCGCCGGGTACGCCTGGGCCGCCAGCGGTGCGTTGCCCCTGAGCAAGGCGCTGTGGACGCCGCCCTACCTGCTGTACGCCGCGGGGCTCGGGACCCTCGGGCTGCTGGCGATGTTCCTGATCGGCGACGCCGGTCGCCTGCCGGGGGGCGCGCGGCTGCTCGCGCCCCTCACCGTTCCCGGGCGCAATGCCCTCGCGGCCTATGTGCTGCCCATCCTCGTCAAGGTCTGGGTCTTGCAGGGCCTCACGGTCCCCTGGGCGGGGACCCCCCAGCCCATGCAGGGCGCCCTGCTGACCCTCGCCCGCGGGCAGTTCGGCGGATTCTGGGGAGGCTGGACCTACACCCTGGGTTACGTCCTCGCCGTGTGGCTGGGCCTCGCCTGGCTGGCCCGGCGCGGGCTGATCAGGAAACTCTGAGCCACCCGCCCCTGTCCTGGAGGTCGACATGTCCCGTCTCCGTTCCCTCGCCCTGTTGCTCGCCCTGGCCCCCGCCGCGCTGGCCGCCCCTGCCAGCCTCCCGCTGACCTCCGGGGCCTTCCAGACGCTCGGCGCGGAGTCCTACCGCCGGGCCGGGCTCTCCGGCTCGTTCACGACCTGGCTCGCCGACGCCTACCGGCGCCAGGGCGTGCTGCTTCTGGGTGAACCCTCCCTGGGCCGGGCCCTGAAGCGTCGGCGCGCCCAACTCCTCCTGGCGACGGGTGCGGAGCGCGACCGGCTGGCCCGGGACACCGCCGCCTGGGCGCACCGCTTCGTGAAGGCCGCCCTGCCGCGCTTCAGCCTGGAACGCGGCTTCGAGTTCGCGGGCGCGGCGCGGTCCGGCGAGCGGCAGTGCCTGCTCCAGAGCGTCTTGATCACCGGGCTGTTGCAGGAGGCGGGGCTCCAGGCCGGCGCGGTCATGGTCTGGCGCAACCTCAGCGGTCAGGAGACGAACCTCGGGCACGTCACGGCCACGCTGCGCCTGCCGTCCGGCCACGGGGACCTCCTGATCGACGCGAGCGACCCGACGCCCTTCGTGGAGCACCAGGGGCTGCTGACCTGGGCGGACGGGGGGTACCGCTTC
>NZ_BFAG01000002.1:122500-410866 GCF_002897375.1 Deinococcus aerius
TGAAGGCCGCGTCCTCGGAGGCCAGGAAGGCGATGGCCGCCGCGAGGTCCTGAGGTTTGCCGACGTCGGCGGGGTTGATCTTCTCCACGCCACTTTTCACGTTGGGGTTGTCCCACAGCATCGGGGTGTCCACCGCGCCCGGGAGCACGGCGTTCACCCGGATGCCGCGCGGCTTACCCTCGATGGCCGCCGAACGCGTCAGGGACAGCAGGGCCGCTTTCGCCGCCGCGTATGGCGCGACCAGCGGCTCGGTCTCACGGGCGTGGATGCTGGAGACGTTCACGACGGCGCCCCCCGGCCTCATGTGCAGGAACCCCTGCTGGATGAACAGGAACGCACCCAGCAGATCGACCGCCAGCACTCGCGTCCAGTCCTCCACGGTCAGGTCGGTGAGCGGCTTGAAGGTCATCAGGCCCGCGTTGTTCACGATCACGTCGAGGGTGCCGAACCTCCCCAGCGCCTGCCCCACGCAGCCCTGCACCTGGTCGGCCTTCGAAACGTCACAGGCCACCCCCAGGGCGTCCAGTGCCCCCGTCGCCCTGACCTCCTCGGCGGCCTTCTGCGCCTGGTCGCCGTGCAGGTCGGCGATCACGACACGCGCCCCCTCCTGCCCGAAGCGGGTGGCGGTGGCCAGGCCGATGCCGCTGGCGGCGCCCGTGACGATCACGGTCTTGTTCTCGAACCGGCTCATGTTCCGTCTCCTTCGAGGTTGGGGTCGATCAGTTTGGCCGACGCCGCGCGGGAACGGCGCTCGCGCTCCCGGGCGCCGCTCTCCACCCGGCGCAGCACGGGTTCCTGCTGCTGGCTGGGCGGGAAGATCGGCAGGGCGAGGACGACGCTCTGGGTGGGGAGCACGTCGCGCCACTGGGCGATCAGGTCCCGGTACGCCTGCCCCACCGGGCGGATGTTGCGGTCCAGGTCGTAGAGCCCGAGGGGATTGACCCGCCCGTTGTTCTCGCGCAGCGCCGTGTCCCAGTCCACCTGGTCGGTCAGCGAGTACCAGGTGAAGCCCACGATGGGCAGCCCGTCGTTGCGCACCCGCAGCACGTTCGCCCACTCCTTGCGCAGCCATTTCACGGCCTCGTCGCCGTTCGGCCCCTGGCCCAGGTTCGTCTCGGTGTGCATCACCGGCAGGCCGTAGCGGGCGTAGTACTGGTTGGTGATCACCGAGTAGCCGTAGACCTCGCCCGCCCACTCGGTCCTTCCGTCCGGATGTACCAGATGCTCGTTCGTCACGTAGTAGTCGTTGCCCATGATGCAGTGGTGCTTGCGGGTCTCGTTCAGGAAGAAGTGGTACTCCCCCCGCGTCATGCCGTGATCCATGAGGTACTCGTACATCTCCGAGCCGACCCGGTGACCGTAGTTGAGATCGAGCGACAGGAAGCGGACCTCGTTCATGATCTCGGCGGGGCGGATGGCGGACGGGTTCTCGGCGTGGAAGTATTCCGTGGACTCGCTCTGGATGAAGATGGCGTCCGCGCGCACCTCCAGGATGGCCTGCATGGCGAGTACGTTCGCCCTCACGATGTGCTTCAGGGCCGTCACGAAGGCCGTGTCCGTGGTCATCTGCTCGTTCCACCAGCCGTACTTGGCCGAGAAGAGGGCGCAGATGTACATCTCGTTCACCGGGGTGTAGAGCTGCACCCAGGGATAACGCAGGGCGAAGGCGCGGGCGTAGCGGGCGAACTGCCCCGGGAAGTCCGGGTTCTGGAAGTTCCCGATCCAGTCGGGCACCCCGAAGTGGCACAGGTCGGTGATGGGAACGATGTCCCGGCGCCGCAGCTCGGCGTAGGTCTCGTCCGCGAAGCTCCAGTCGTAGCGGTCGGGGCCCAGCCAGGTCCGGTGCAGCGGCGGGCCGTAGCGCAGGTACTCGATCCCGAGTTCGCGCACGAGGTCGAAGTCCTTCTTCCAGAACTCGTAGTGGCGGCACTTCTCCATCTCGTCCATCCGGACCCGGCCGCCCTGGATGGTGGGGTACGAGTTCTCGATACCGGTCGCGAACATGAAATAGATCAAGGTGGACCTCCCACCTGCTGTCTGAGGAGAAGACGCCGCAGAACTTCCCCGAGGAGCGCGATCAGCAGCACCCCGGCCATCACGGTGACGGAACGTTCCTCGATCTGGGCGGGTTCTTTCTTCCACGACCAGCGCTGCCTCATCCGGGATGGACCCTCGGCTGAAGAGTCTTCGCCCTCCTGAATTCGGGTCTGGCATGGTCAGGCGACCACCAGGGCTTGCGGCGCGGCCTGCTTGATGCGCGTCAGAAAGAAGGCGATCTGGCGCTTGGTTTCCCGGCCGCACTCCTGGCAGACCCGCTCCAGTTCATCGTCGCGCAGCGCCTGGGCGGCCTGTTCCAGCACGGTCCAGCAGAGCTGCACCTCGTTCGCCAGCAGCCACAGATCGTGCAGGTCGCGCAGCAGCGCCAGGCTGCCCTTCTGTGGCCCGTGGAACAGCGCCTTTTCCATGTTGGCGGGTTCAAGGTTCTTGCTCTCCCCGTACTTCTGCACCAGGAGTCCCAGGTGTTCGAGATGCTTTTCGGACCACGAGGCGAGGAGCCGGCACGTCTCCTCAATGTCCGGCTCGTCCCCGTGGTGTTCGGCGACTTTTTTCAGAGCGTCCACCAGGTGCTGCTCGCTCCCGTGGACCAGGCCCAGGTAGTTTCCGACGTGCATGTCAACCATCCACCCTTTGCGTGGTCTTGGGCTGCGGGACCCCGGACTCGGAGGCGAAAGAGGTGCGCTCCTTCTCCCCCGAGACCAGGTGCCGCGCCACCTCCACCGCGCGCCCCAACAGTCCGGGGGTCGGGAGCGCGTCTGCGGCGTACCGGCTGATCCGCACGGCGGCGTACTTGAAGTGCGGCTGCTTGCTCACCGGGTCCCACTCCGTGAGGGTCAGTTCGTTGGCGGCGCGCGGGCGGCTGGGGTCGTCCCAGGAGCCGTAGTGCCAGGGAATGAACACCAGACCGGGTTCGGTGTTGCCGAGTCGGGCGCGCTCGATCACCAGGCCCCGCCGGGACTCCACCAGCACCCAGTCGCCTTCCTTGATGCCGTACCTCGCGGCGTCCTCGGGGGAAAGCTGCACGAAGGCGTCGGGAGCCGCAGCATTCAAGGCGCTGGACCGCCCGGTCTTCGTCCTCGTGTGGAAGTGGTACACCTGCCGCCCGGTCGTGAGCCACAGCGGATAGTCCTCGTCGGGCACCTCGTGCGGCTCACGGTAGTCGGTCGCCTTGATCAGCGCCCGGCCCTGAGGATCGTTCGCCTTGTATTCCTCGGGGGTGACGCTCGCGCCCGTGTCGAAGTCCTGCCCATAGGTTTCGGCGTCGTCCGCATGGGTGGGAAACACGAAGTCGGTGTACAGCCGCACAGTGCCGTCCGGGTGCCCCTCGTTGACCGGCCAGGGAATGCCGCTGCCCGCCAAAAGCTTTTCGTAGGTGAGGCCGGTGTAGTCGCAGGGCCGCCCGCGGGTGCATTCCTTCCAGGCCTCGAAGGCGCTCTCGGGGTCGTGCCACTTGACCAGGGGCTGCCCGTCCTGATCTCGGAAGTCCATGCGCCGCGCGTAGTCGAGGAAGATGTCGAGGTCGCTCCTGGCCTCGCCGGGCGGCTCGACCGCCTTGCACGAGATGTGGACCGTACGGCTGACGTTGGTGAAGGTGCCGGTCTTCTCGCCCCAGATAGCGGCCGGCAACACCACATCGGCGTACCGGGCGGTCTCGGTGAGAAAGGCGTCCTGCACGATCACGAACAGGTCTTCTTTCTGGAGGATGCGGCGGATGCGCCCGAGGTCCGGCAGGGACACGGCCGGGTTCGTCGCGCTGATCCACAGCATCTTGATCGAGCCCTGCTCGCAGTAGCGCCAGATCTGCATGGCGTGGGTCGGGGGACTCCAGTGCGGAATCTTGTTGAAGGGGACGTTCCAGAGCTTCGCCAGTTGCCCAATGTGCTCAGGGTTGCCCCAGTTGCGGAAGCCCGGCAGGTCGCCGTCCGCGCCGGTCTCCCGCGTGTTTTGCGCGGTGGGTTGCCCATTCATCTGGAGGATGCCGCTGCCGGGCTTGCCGATCAGGCCCCGGATCAGGTGGATGTTGTTCACCTGCACGGCGGCGGCGGTCGCCTGCATGGACTGGTACACGCCCTGGAGGACGGTGGAGACGAGCGTTTTCGTGTTCGCCAGAATCTCCCCGGCGGCGCGCAGGTCGGCGGCAGGCACACCCGACAGTTCCTCGACGTACTCCGGCGTGTACTTCTCGACGACCCTGTTCAGGTTCTCGTACCCGACCGTGTGTGCTTGCAGAAAGGCCGGGTCGGTCTTGCCCGCCTGGATGATCAGGTGCAGCAGCCCGTTGAGCACGGCGACGTTCGTGCCGACCTTCGGCGCGAGATGCACGGTCGCTTGCTCCGCCGTGAAGGTCCTGCGGGGGTCAATGACGATGATTTTCGGCGGATTCGGCCCGGCGAGACGGTCGAGGATGCGCGTCCACAGGACCGTCTGCTGCGAGGCGACGTTGTGCCCGACGTGCATCACGCAGTCCGTCACGTCGAGGTCCTCGTACGAGCCCGGCTGGCCGTCCGACCCGAACGACTCCTTGAGGGCGGCGGCGGCGGTCGCGGTACACAGCCGGGTGTTGCCGTCCATGTGGGGGGTGCCCAGGCCGGCCTTGCCGATCACGGCCAGGGTGTAGTACTCCTCCAGGAAGAGCTGCCCGGAGGTGTAGAAGCCGACGGCGCCACTCGTGTGTTCCTCGACGAGCTCCTGCGACTTCCGCACGATGAGGCTCATCGCCTCGTCCCAGCTCGCCTCCCGCAACTGCCCATCCCTGCGGACCAGGGGCCTGACCAGCCGGTCCCCGCTGTTGTTCGCCTCCCAGCCGTGCAGGCCCTTGGGCCCCAGGCGCCCCTTGTTGGTCATGTCAGAAGCGAGGCCGCGGACGCCCACGATCCGGCCGTCCTTCACGCCGATGTCGAGGCCGCAGCCGTTGGAGCACAGCACGCACGCCCCCCGGACCCAGCGCTCGGGCGTTTCCGAGACCCGCTCGTCCACCCGCGCAGGCCACGCCTGCCCGGCCCCGTGCGGGGTGCGTTCCCCCCAGATGTCGTTGATGCTGTCCCGCGTTTCACTGGTCATCGCCACGCCTCCTGCCCTCTTGATTGGCTTGTTCCCGCATGCCGGGGAGAAAAGTCGGCTGTCTCTGCTCTGCGCTTTCCCTACCTTGAAGTCGGACTCACCTTCAGACCATCTGCCCCCCTCTCCTCCGGCAGGGGCTCCGCGCTGAGCAGTTCGTTCTGCCGCACGAAGGCGTGCATGAAACGCCCCATCACCCGTGTCTGGGTGCGGTAGGCGTCCACCGCCGCCCGCTTGCGCGCGACCTGGGCGGGGGTCAGGTCCGCCCGGGCCCACGGCAAGGTCTTCGCCAGGGGCGGCAGGGTCAGCGGCAGCCCCGCGTGCAGGCCCTTGGGCAGCGGCCACTCCAGGCCGCCGTGCACCACCCAGTAGCGCACCCTCGCCTCCTGGCCCCGCGCGCTCATGAGCCGCATGGCGAGGTAGGAGAGGGTGCGGTGGTCGGCGTGGAAGTCCTGCGGGGCGGGGGCGAGCACCAGGTCCGGCCGGACCCGGCCCAGCACCCGCGACAGATCGGCCTCCAGCGCCCGCCCGGTGTACGGCGCGCCGGGTGTCAGGGCGCCCCGCACGTACACGGCGCCCGACGCGGTGTGTGGCGCGGTGTAGGGCTCCGCGTACTGGGTGGTGAAGAGCCGGAAGAGCCCGCCGTCCGGGTACCCGAGCATGAAGGTCCGTTCCGGGGGCACGCCCAGCAGCGCCACGGCCCGCCGCGCCTCGGCCGCCCGGGTGTCCCCCAGGGCGCGCATGTCCGCAGGGCCGGGGTCCAGCACCCGCCGGGTCAGCACCGCGTCGAACTCGAAGCCGTCCCCGGCGGTCGCCCAGGCCACGAACACCCGCGCCCCGGCCGCCTGGGCCTGCTGGATCAGCCCCGCGCAGCACAGCGTCTCGTCGTCCGGGTGCGGCGCGAGGACCAGCACCCGCTGGCCGGGGCGGAAGGGGGCCGTGGGCGGCAGGGCCGCGACCCGGTCCGCCCCCGCGTCGAACACCCGCCCCACGGCGGGCAGGTTGATCCAGGCCGCGAGGCCAGCCGCGCCGAGAACTGCCGTGGTGATCAAAACGTGCCGTCTGCGCATGGGGTCACCTCAGGATGTTCACGGCGCGGCTGGCGACCAGGACCACGGTCAGCATCGACGTGGCCGCCTGGAAGGTCATCAGCGCCTTGGCGCGCCGGGTGAGCGGGAGGGTGTCGGTCGGGCTGAAGGCGGCGGCGTTCGTGAACGCCACGAACAGGTAGTCGACGTACTCGGGCCGCCACCCCTCGGGGGCCAGGCCCGCCGTCCCGGCCTGGGGAAAGAGGAAGTCGGGGTAGGTCCCCGGGCGGGTTCTGCGCAGGGCGCCGCCCCGGTCGAGTTCCCAGTACCACAGCGAGAAGACGAGCACGTTCGTGACCCAGAGGTTCAGCGCGTCCGCCAGCAGCGCCCGGCCCGTCGCGCCGCTGCCCCCCAGCAGGTCCCCCACCAGCAGGCCCAGCGACGTGAGGTTGGCGAGGTGCAGCAGCCCGGTCAGGCCCAGCGCGAGCGGGCGGGTCACGCGGCTCAGGGCACGGTCCGCCTGCCCGTGAAGGTGGAGATGTCGGCGTTGACGCCCCCGCAGGACGCTCAGCGGCAGCAACAACATGGTCTCGACCGCCGGGAGCAGCCAGTTCGGGCCGGGAGTGAGGTGTTCGCCCAGCAGCAGGTTCAACCCCAGGACGGTCAGGATGGCGACCCGGGCTGGCCACAGCGACTCAGGGGCAGGCGTGGCAGTCACGCGCGCTCCACAGGCCAGCCCCGACGGACTGGAAAGGCCCCTGAGTCCCACCCCGCTGCCCGCCCAGCACCCAGCGCCGCCGCCGTTCGTTCGGCTGGCCCCAGGATCACGAGCCGTTCGCGCACCCGCCAGAGTCGGCCCCGGCCTCCCGGACGTGCCCACCCAAACCTCACGTGACCGCCCCCAGCCGGTACCCGGCGCAGCGGGACGTCTCGATGACCTGCGGCCCGGTCTTGCGGCGGATGGCGCGGACGTGCACGTCGATCACCCTGGGCTGAACCCGGGCCTTCCCGGCCCAGACGTCCGCGATGATCTCGGCCCGCGTGAAAACGCGACCGGGTTGACTCGCCAGCAGTTCGAGCAGGGCGAATTCCCGGCGGGTCAGCGCCGCCCGGGCGCCGTCACGGGACAGCTCCCTGGTCCCTGGGTCAAGCACGAACCCACCCGGCAGCCGCCACGTCTGGGACCGCCGGTCCGCCGGGTGCGGCGGGGAGGGCCGTTCCTGGAAGACGGAAGACTGGACCGGACTGGAGCGCCCCCCCACGGCCGGGGCGCTGTTCCAGGGCTCAGCCGTGTCGCGTGCCGGGAAGGAGGGCGTGTGGCCCCCCTGCGGCCACAGGTCCAGCCCGTGGCCGGTGGCCGACCTGTCCGGGAACGCGCCGCCGATCCGGGCCTCGTCCTCGATCTCCGGAGGCTTCATGCTCGCCCCGCATTCCGCGGCAGGAGCCGCCCGCGCAGAATCTGGTACGTGCCCAGAACCCACACCAGCGAGGTCAGGCCGCCGGCCAGCACGTCGGTGGGGTAGTGCACGCCCAGCACGACCCGCGAGAGGGCCATCAGGGCGTAGTAGCCCGCGCCAAGCACCAGGGCCGGCCAGCGCAGGCGGGTGTGCCACAGCAGGAGCACCACCAGGACGGCGAGCGCCGCCGCGACGGTGCTGTGCCCGCTCGGGAACGAGGCGCCCGTCTCCGCCACCAGGCGCGGCCACAGCTCGGGGCGGGGCCGCTGGAAGATGCGCTTCATGATGGCCTGCACGCCCGCCGCGCCGCCCAGGGCCAGCAGGGCGAACAGCGCCTGGGGCCGGTGGCGGGTGAACCAGAAGATGGTGGGGAGCAGCACGATCACCACGCCCATCACGACCGGGCCCCCGAAGTAGTTCATGAAGACGCTGAAGGCGGTCAGCGCCCCGCCCGCGTGCCCGTGCAGCCAGAGCATGGCGGGCGTCTCGAAGGCGAAACGCTCCTTTTCGAGCACGTCCTCGCCGATCAAGCCCAGCACGATGAGGGGCAGCAGGATGCCGAGAAACAGGCGCAGCAGGGTGGCCGGCTGCGCGCGCCTCACCAGGTCAGTCAGGGAATCCGTCATGGCGGCAGCATGGAGCGGGGCGGTATAGGAACGGTATAGCGGCGGTATACGGGGGAACTGGGGCGGGTGCACGGGCGACCGGTCCTCCCCGCGTCACCGGCCCAGGGTCGCCAGCATCAGGACGCTCGCCGTGAGCATCACCAGGGCGGCGATCCAGCCGAGGACCTTCAGGCCGGGCGGCAGGACGAACTCGCCCATCACCCGGCGGCTCGATGCCAGCAGCAGCATCGCCGCCATCACCGGGGCGCTCGCCACCCCGTTGACGACCGCCGCGAGAACCAGCGCGCGGATGGGGTCGACCGGCGTGAAGTTCAGCCCCACCCCGAGCAGGGCCGAGGCGCCCAGGACGAGGTAGAAGCCCCGGGCCTCCAGGGGCCTCCGGGCCAGGCCGACGGGCCAGCGCAGCGCCTCGCCCACCGCGAAGGCGGCCGAGCCCGTGAGCACCGGCACCGCGAGCAGGCCCGTCCCGACGATCCCGAGCGCGAAGAGGGCGAAGGCGAGGCGGCCCGCCACGGGCCGCAGGGCCTGTGCCGCCTGCGCCGCCGTCGCGATGTGGGTCTGCCCCGAGGCGTGGAGCGTCACGGCGGCCGTCAGGATGATGAAGTAGGCCACCAGGTTCGAGAAGCCCATGCCGACCAGGGTGTCGAGCCGGATGCGCCGGAACTGCGCGGGGGCGAGGTCGGGGCGGTGGCGCAGCCGCGTCTCCCCGGGCTCGGCCCGTGAGTCCTCGACCTCCTGCGAGGCCTGCCAGAAGAAGAGGTACGGGCTGATGGTGGTGCCGAGCACCGCGACCAGGGCCTGGAGGCTGGCCGCGTTCCAGCTCAGGTGGGGCAGGAGGGTGGCCCGCAGCGCCTCACTCCACGGCACCCGCACCACGAACACCGTGGCGACGTAGGTGAACAGGGCCAGGGTGAGCCACCGCAGCCCCCGCACGTACCGGGAGTACGGCACGAACACCAGCAGCGCGACCGACAGCAGCGCGAGGAGCGCGGTGTAGAGGTGCGCGTGCCCGCCGATCAGGAGGTGCAGGGCCGCTCCCATCGCGCCCAGGTCGGCCCCCAGGTTGATGACGTTCGCCCCCACCAGCAGGGCCGTGACCCCGTACAGCAGCGGAGCCGGGGCGAACTCGCGCAGGTTGCTCGCCAGCCCCCGCCCGGTGACCCGCCCGATGCGCGCGCTGATCTCCTGGGTGGCGGCCATCAGGGGGAAGGTGAACAGCATCGTCCACAGCAGGCCGGAGCCGAACTGCGCCCCGACCTGCGAGTAGGTGGCGATGCCGCTGGGATCGTCGTCCGACGCCCCGGTGATCAGGCCGGGCCCGAGCAGGCGCCGCCAGGAAACCGTCTGGCGGCGGGGTGCGGTCCGGCTCACGGGAGCTTCCCCTGGGGCAGCGAGGGGGCTGGGCAGTCCATGCCGCGATCCTAGGGCCGCCGGGTAAAGGGCCGGTATACCGGCGGGTGCCTCTGCCACCCCGGTCGGGACCCGGCCCCCTGCGCCACCCCTGGCCCCTGGGGCGACGCGCCCCGCTCTCCCGGGCCTGCTCCGCGTGCGGCGAGCCGTGCCCGACCATCTGACGTCCCGACCCCTGCTGGCTGCCCTGCTCCTGTGATCCGCCCAGGCGGCGCACCTCACGGTCCTGGACTCCCCCGACCCCGCGCAGCTCCGCGTCCGGGTCAGCGCGGACGACGGGGTCGCCGGGCGTGCCGACGCGCCGGGCGACCCCGTGGCGCTGAACGTGCCGCGCAACCTCGCCCGCCTGCTGCCGGGCTCGCTCCCGGGCGTCCCGGTGACCTGTCAGCCCGAACGGGGTCCGGCGGTGCGGGTGGTCACGGACCTGCCGGGGTACGCCACCCGCCCGTTGCCCACCGGGACGATGGGGGCGACCACCGTCCGTGTCCAGGGAGCCGCTCCCGTGCAGCTTCCCCCGCCCGCCTTCCCGGGCGCGGCGCACCTCACGGTGACCGACCTCGACGACACGGTGATCGTCACGGGAGTGGTGCAGGGCTGGACGCTGCGCAGCGGCCTGACGGCCAACGGCACGACCCGGCCCCTCTTCCCGGACGTTCCCGCCCTCCTGCGCGGGCAGGCGGCGCGCGGGCCGGTCATCTCCCTCAGCAACAGTCCCGACGGGCTGACGGTCTCCCTGCGGACCCTGCTGCATGTCCGCGGGCTTCCCGAGGGGCCGCTGTTCTTCCGCGAGGGCGCCGCAGAGCACAAGAGCCGCGTCCTCGACACTCTGGCGCGGACCACCACCGCCCGGTTCACATTGATCGGGGACAGCGGGGAGCGCGACCCGGAGACCTACGCCCGGTTCGTCCGGGAGCATCCGGGCCGGGCCGAACGCCTCCTGATCCGGGACGTCGGCACCCCGGCGCGTCGTCAGGAGGTCGGGCGGCGGCTCACGCCGCTGGGCGTTCCCTTCGGATTTCTGCCCGCCGCCCCCTGAGAGGCACACTCTCCTGCCCCGGAATGACGAAATGGCCGCCCTTTCTCTACCGGGAGCAGGTCTATGACCTCAGCCACCTCGACGGCTTCACCTGCGAATACCTCAAGCCCGCTCAGGACGGCAAACCCGCCGTCACGTACCGGGTGTTCGTGCATTTCGGCCATCACTGCTTCACGGAGAAGAAAAAGCCTGGAGACGACCCCGCGCTCGAATACCGGCACGTCACCAACCGCGACTACCGCAGCTTCGACACCCTGCGCTACGAGCTGTCGCGGCAACTGCCCGCCCTGGTCCGGGACCTGATGGGCAGGAAATGCTTTCACACCGGACACGGCAACTCCTTCACCATCGAGGTGACGTCGCGGGAGGGTGAGCAGGTGGAGTACGAGGTGTACTTCAAACCCTACAAGGAGCAGGGCAGCAGGCAGCTCAGGCTGATCGTGGAGAGTGCTTTTCCGCGGGACGCCGACAGGCTGGAAAACCGGCCCAGGACGAAGCCGGTCAAGTTCGAGTTCCTGCTCTACAACACCCAGATGAACAGACCGGTCAAGGTGCAGAGGTAAAAGCGACGGCACACCTCAGGTGTGCCGCCGCTTTTGAAATTGAGCTGGAACTGATCCTCTTGGTTATCCCACTCTCGGGTAGGGACCCTCTTCGGGCGGTGCCAGAGCACACGGTCATCCCGTGTTCAGCGCATACCCTGACAGTGCCATCATAGCCAAAACCGGGCACAGGGTCAATGCCCGGCGGGTGTCACCCCCTCGCTGTTCGGGAGAGGGTGTTTTCTCCTGGCTCCCGGAGGCGGAGGAAGTGGTTTCGCATCTCTGCTGTTCGCTGGGGCTCATCCTGCTCACCTCCTGATGTCATGGGGGGAGCCGCTTAAGCTGGGGCATGGCGAAGTTCATCAAGCTGGAGGACGGCAGCTACGTGAATGCCGCGGCCATCCACCGGATTCACCTGGAGAAGCACACCGACCCCAAGTTCTGGAAGCTGAACGCCCAGCTTTCCAAACCAGAAGGTGGCGCGGAGTGGGCCTACCTCGCGGGCGAGTTCGGCAGCCTCAAGGAGGCGGAGGAGGCGGTCAGGAAGCTCGGCAAGTAGAGCGTCGGGGCGGAGGCGACAGGCAGGTGCAGGGGTTCCCCCAGCGTTATGGACCCTGGCCCGTGAACCTGGTGCTGGTCGGTGTACAGCTCACTGGCGCCGACATCAGGCCCGGCACGAGAAACCTCCGCGGGGCCACCAGGGGCCACCTCCCGGGTCAGGTCAGCGGAATGGGGGTGCGCAGGCTGGACAGCTCTGGGAGGGTGACAGGTGGCGCTCTCCGCGGCCCGGCTCGTCGTTCCTCCTGGACATACTCCCCTGGCGCCGGGCCGAGTGAGGCGGCCCTATGCCCTATGTCAGCTCAGGGGCCGACGCCGGGGCCCGGAGGTTGGGCTGCCCCCGGCGACCTCCCTTGGCGCGGTACATGCGCTGGTCGCTGAGGCGCAGCAGCTCGCCCGCCGTCACCGCTTCGCGCGGAAAAGCGGCGATGCCCGCGCTGACACCCGACGTTGGAAAACCCTGCTCGCGCACGCGGGCCGCCACCGCTTCGATGTCCTCCAGGATCGCCACGCCCGTGTCCGCCGCGCCTGACAGGATCGCCGCGTACTCGTCGCCCCCGATGCGGTACACCTCGCCGCGGTCCCCAAGCGCCGCCTGCAGGGTCCGCGCGAAGGCGCGCAGCAGGTCGTCGCCGCGCTCGTGGCCCTGGTGGTCGTTCACGGCCTTGAGGCCGTCGAGGTCCATGGACAGCACCAGAACACTGTCACCGTGGGCCGCCTCCCGGAGCGCGCGCTCCAGGTCCTCCTCAAAGGCCCGGCGGTTGGGAAGGTTCGTGAGCACGTCCGTGCGGGCGGCGAGTTCGAGGCGCCGCGCCGTCGATTCGGCCTCCCGCCGCGCCCGCTCGAGGTCGCGCGTCTGTTCCGCCAGCAGGTGCTCGTAGTGCGCGCGCAGCGCCGCCACGTCCTGCCCCGGGCCTTGGAGCGCCGGGAGGTGGAACTGTGCGCCCGCCTCCCGCTGCGCGCGCAGCTCACGCCGCATGTCCTCCTCGTACGTCGCCGCCCCGAACACGCACAGGGCGGCGTCCACCACCCGGGGGTCGAACTGTGTGTCGCGGCCGCGGTGGAGTTCCGCGAGCGCCTGCTCCCGGGTCCACGCCGCCTTGTAGGGCCGCGCGTGCGTGAGGGCATCGAACACGTCCGCGACCGCCACGATGCGCCCCATCAGCGGAATGGCCTCGCCCGCGAGGCCGCGCGGGTACCCGCGCCCGTCCCAGCGCTCGTGGTGCGACCACGCGATGTCCTCGGCCATCTGCAGCAGCGCCGACTCGCCGCTCGCGAGCAGGCGCGCGCCCAGCGCGGCGTGCGCGCGCATCTCGTCGTACTCCCCCGGCGTGAGCGGCCCCGCCTTGAGCAAGATCGCGTCCGGGATCCCGATCTTGCCGACGTCGTGCAGGCGCGCGGCGACCCGCGCCAGTTCCACCTGCGCGGCGGGCAGCCCGAGGTGCGCGGCCAGGCGCGCGGTGCCGTGCCCCACGCGCCAAGTGTGTTCGCCGGTCGCGTCGTCGCGGTACTCGGCGGCGGTCGCCAGCCGCGCGGCCACCTCGAGCTGCGCGCGCTCGAGGGCGGCGGTGCGTTCGAGCACGGTGCGCTCGGCCCCCTCGCGGGCGCGCCGCTCGATCTCGGTGCGCTCGCGCTGCGCCTCCGCCTCCTGGCGGGCGCGCTCGATGTCGAAGCGGGCGGTCAGCTCGCGCGTCTTGCGGTCGCCCTCCTCCGTGAAGAGTTCACGCTCGACGCGGTGGTGCTCCCGGTAGAGGGCGAGGGCCTGCGCCGCGTCGCCCTGACGTTCGAGGACGTCCGCGAGCGCGAGCAGCACCTCGCACTCGCTCTTCTTGCGCTTCACCTCGCGGGCCAGCCTCAGCGCCTCGCCCAGGCGCGCGAGGGCCAGCGGCAGCTCGTCCCGGCGCGCGGCGAGGCGGCCGAGGTGGTGCAGGGCGTCGAGTTGCCCCTCCACGTCCTCGCCCCGGCGGGCCAGCTCCAGGGCCCGCGCGTGAGACGCGACGGCCTCCCCGAGCTCTCCCGCGCGCTCGTGCAGGCGACCCAGCCCGTCGAGGGCGGACACCTCCCCGGGCGCGTACCCGATGGCGCGCGCGCGTTCCCGCGCGCCCAGCAGCTGGGCGCGCGCCTCGTCGTCCTGGCCCGCCTCCTGCCGCGCCGCGCCGATGTTGAGCAGGGCCACGACCTCGACGAGCGTGTCGCCGCCGCTCCTCGCCAGGGCGAGGGCCTGCCCGAAGTGCTCGACCGCCCTGTCCACATCGCCCATGTCGAGGTAGAGCGTGCCCAGGTTGAGGACCGTGCGGTTGAGGGTCCGGGCGTCGTCCCCCCGGCCGCGCAGCAGGGCGTGCGCCTCGGTGAGGGCCCCCAGCGCCTCCGGGTAGCGGCCCAGGCTGACGTACAGGTTCCCGATGTTGCACAGGCAGCTCGACTCTCCGGCGTGGTCCCCCAGCGCGCGGTGCGCGGCCAGCGCCTCCTCGAGGGCCGCGAGGGCCTCGGCATACGCGCCGCGGGTGTGCCGCGCGCCCGACAGCCGGTTGAGCATCCGCGCCTGCACGGCCAGGTGCCCGTGCGCGCGGGCGAGGCCGAGCGCTTCGAGAAACTGCGCCTCGGCGGCGGCGATGTCCCCATAATCCAGCATCAGCTTGCCGTCCGCGCCCAGCGCCTCCATGACGCCCGGCAGGTCGCCTGCCCGCCTGGCGACGTTCCGGGCGCGCCCGAACGCGTCACGGGCTTCATCGCGCATCCCGCGTTCCGCCAGCGCGGCACCCAGGACGAGCAGGGCGCGCACCTCTCCCGCCGGGTACACCGCGCCTCGCGCGGCCGACCGTGCCTCGCGCGCCACTTCGGCCGCGCGAGGCGCGTCCGCGCCGACCAACTGTTCGGCGGCCCCGACGAGCGCGTCCACGACCGTCTGGGCGTCACCTCCCGCTGCGCCGCTCAATTCAAGCCGCGTCGCCCGCCGGTCCCCGCGCACACCGCCGTCCATCTCACCCGCCTGCCGTCCCGACCGCCAGGGCCCTCGTCTCACTCGTTATGGTCGTCATTCTCGTCGCCCAGCCCCAACACGTCGCGCAAAAAAGCCTCGAGGTCGAGCCGACCCTGCACGCCGAGTTTGGTCCTGTACGCGCGGTTGCCGGGCAGGCCGTACACGTTGTGGGCGCGCGCACTCATCTTTTGCGCGAGATCCCCACGCACCTTCTTGTCCGACTCCCCGAGGGCCAGCGCGAGCCCGCCCGCCGCCATGGGGGCCGCCATCGACGTGCCGCTCCACGCCGCGAGCTGCGGCACGCCGTTCGCGTCGCGCGGCGCGGGGCCGAACACGTCCTCGCCGGGCGCGACCACCTCCAGGGCGCTGCCGTAGTTCGAGAAGCTGGACTTGACGTCGCGCGCGTCGACGCTGCCGACGCTGAGCTCGCGCTCGTTGCCCTTGCCGGCCGCGTCGCGCGCGGGATAGGTGATGGGATCCGTGTTCTCGTTCCCGGCGGACGCGACCACGAACACGCCGCTCCTGGTCGCTCGCTCGATGGCGTCCTGCACGATCTGAGAGCGCTCGTCGCTGCCCAGGCTGAGGTTGATCACGCGCGCGCCGTGCTTGACGGCCCAGTCGATGGCCTTGGCCACGCCGAGGATGTCGCCGGAGCCGTCCGGGCCGAGGACGCGCAACGGCAGGATGGTCGCGTTCGGCGCCACCTGCAGCACGATGCCCGCCACGCTCGTGCCGTGCCCGTACCCGCCGATGCCGAGGGCCCCCTCGTCCTGCGGCAGCGCGTCGTTGCCGTAGAAGTCCCACCACTCGCCCTGCGGCGCGAGCGCCCCCTCGAAGGCGGGATGGGTGAGGTCGAGGCCCGTGTCGATGACCGCGACCTTGACGCCCGCGCCGAGATGCGGGGCGAGCCGCTGCGCCTGCTGGAGCCGGACCTGTCCCCAGGTCACGCTGTTCTCGGGCACCGGCGCGTAGCTGCCCCCGGCCCACAGGGTGCGCCGCCCACCCGTCCAGGCCCGGAACTCGCCCCCCGCCCACAGGGTGCGCCGCCCCTGCATGGCGGTCACGCCCCCACCATCGAAGGCGGCCTGGTTGGGTTCGACGACGCGCCGCGACCGCGCCTTCCCCCCGGCACCCTGAGTGACAACGGGGAGTTGCGCGGAATCGACGGCGAGCAGGGCGTAGCCTGCCTGCGCGCTGAACGCGACCACCCTGCCCCCGAACTCGCGCTCAAGGCCCTGGACGCTGTCCGACTTGTCCGTGCTGACCATCAGGGCGTAGGGCGCCCGCGCCGTCGGTACGGCGATGGGCGTGGCCGTCGTCACGGGGGCCGGATCGGGAACGGGCGTCGCGGCCTCGCTGGCAGGTTGCTGCCCGCAGGCGGCGAGCGCCAGGGCCAGGAGGACGGTCCCCGGGAGGCGTGATGTGCGGGTCATGGGCATCTGCGGTGTCCTTTCGGGTTCCGTGTCTGTCGAAAGGCAGGGAACTCTTCACGCCCAACGTAGGAGGAGGACTCTTACACAGCTCTTTTCGTGTCCTCCTGCTCGCCCTGTGAAGACCTGTGGCGCGGGGAGGAGGGACTCCGCCAGCCTCCCCGCGTGACTCGGGGGAAAGGTCTCTCAACGGGGTGAGGAGGACGGCGAATGCCGATGTTCGCCCCCTGGGACGGCACCTCCTCGACCTGGGCTCGCGCAGCGTTCGGGCCCGGGCGGCCACGGATCGAGAACGCCGTCCAGGACCCGTGACGCGGGAAGCCCTGCTCGGTTCGGCCCGACGAGATCACCTGCTCCGCGCGGGGTCCCGACGCCGGGGGCGCCCCCTTCCCTCGGCCTACCCACCGGCCACCACGCTCCCGATGCGGGGAGGGCGTCGCGTCAGCGTCGGGGAGCGTCTCCCGCCGCCGAACCCCGCACAACACCGTCCCCACTTGGGCTCACCGCCGCCCCGCGCGCAGCTTGCGCAGCTCCAGCCCCACCGGGATCAGGCTCAGGACGACGGCCACGCCCACCACCAGCAGGATGTAGCGGTCGAGGTGCGGGATCAGGCCGCCCAGCCAGAAGCCGAGCAGGGGCACGCTGATCGCCCACAGCAGCCCGCCCACGACGTTGTAGGTCAGGAACCGGGCGTAGGGCATCTTGCCGACCCCGGCGAGCGTCGGCGCCACCGTGCGCACCACCGGCACGAAGCGGGCCAGGATCAGCGAGAGGGCCCCGTAGCGCTCGAAGAACGCCTGGGTGCGCTCCACGTACTCGGGGCGAAACAGGCGGCTGTCCGGGCGGCTGAACACCGCCGGGCCGAAGCGGCGCCCGATGAAGTACCCGGTGCTGTCCCCGATGACCGCGCCCAGGGCCACCGCGAGCATCACGCCCGCCAGGTGCAGGCTGCCCTGCTGGGCGAGGATGCCCGCCGTGATCAGCAGGCTGTCGCCCGGCAGGAAAAAGCCGATCAGCAGCCCGCTCTCGGCGAAGACGATGGCGAAGATGCCCAGGTAGGAGACGCTGAGCAGGAGCTGGGGAAGGTCGACCATGCCCCCACCCTAGAGAGCCGAGGTAAAGAACGCGTATACCGAGAGGGGGAGCGGCTCAGGCCACTCCCCCCGGGAAGCCGCCCCTCAGCCCGCCCGCAGCACCTCGGTCACCCGCCGGTTGGAGGCGGCCTGCGCCAGCCGCAGGGCGGCCAGGGTGCTGAGGGCGGCGGCGGCCAGCAGGCCCACCAGGTAGGGCCAGGGCAGCACCATCACCTCGGGCGGCGGGTCGAAGACGCCCTGGAGCAGCTTGATGAGGGTCTGCGCGACCCCCAGGCCGATCACGCCCCCGAGCACCCCGCCGAGGCCCACGACGACCAGCGCCTCACCCGACAGGAAGGCGCCGAGTTGCTTCTGCGTCGCGCCCAGGGCTCCCAGCACGGTGAAGGTGCGGCGGCGCTCGGCCAGCCCCAGGGCCAGCACCAGCCCGGTCGCCCCCGCGAGCAGCAGGGCCGCGAAGGCCAGCTCGATGCGCGACAGGCCCGCGAGGTTGACCGCCGTGAGGCCCGACGCGATCCGGCTGCGCACCGTGGCGAGGTCGGTGACCGCCACGCCGGGCAGGTCCTGGGTCGCCCGCCGCGCGGCGTCCACGACCGCCTGCGGGGACCCGCTCACCTTGAGGAGCGCCACCTCGGCCACCGGGTTGCCGGTCGCCTTGGCGAGGTAGCTCGCGTTGGCGACCAGGAAGGAGTCCTTGGGGGCGGTGGGGAACTCGCGCACCACGCCGACGAAGGTGAAGGGGACGATCCCGTACCCGTGGGTGCGGGCGTTCAGCAGCCGCAGGTTCAGCCGGTCGCCGAGCGAGAGCTGGTAGTCGTTGACCGTCTCCTGCGAGACGAACAGGGCGTCCGGGCGGGCCCGGAGCTTCGCCAGCGCCCCCTGCGCCGTCGTCCCCTTGAAATAGGTGTTCGACAGGCGGCTGACCTGGGTGAAGTGCGCGGCGTCGATGCCGTAGATGTCCTGGAGGTCCGCGCCCACGTAGGCGAAGCGGTGGATCAGCGGCTGGGTGCCCACCACGCCCGGCAGGGCCCCCAGGGTGGCCAGCCGTGGCCCGGCGGGGCCGTTCGCGGTGCCCGTGACGGTCACGTCCGCCCCGTTGGTGAGCACGGCGTCCACCCGCGCCTGGTCGTTGTAGGTCGCGTTGAAGATCGAGGTGGAGACCGCGAAGGCGGTGGCGAGGGCGACGAGCGCCGCCCCGCGCGTCAGGAGGGGCCGTTGCCGCCCCAGCGCGGCCGCGACGGTCCCCGCCAGGGTCCCGGCCAGGGGCCGCAGCAGCCGGGTCAGCGCGCCCCGCCGCAGCAGCAGGCCCAGCAGCCGCATCGCCAGCAGGGTGCCGCCCAGCCACAGGGCCAGCGGCGCGACGAAGGCCTCGATCTGGATGCTCGCCTGGGGGACGCCTTCCGGCGCGAGCACGAGCTGGTAGCCCCCGGCGGCGCTGCGCCAGAACATCACCCCGGCCAGGACGAGCAGCAGCAGGTCGAGGGAGAGGCGCTGCCACAGCGGCGTCCCGGCCCGGCCCACGACCTGCCGCTGGGCGGCGACCGTGGACGACCGGATCGCGCCCAGGGTGGGCAGCAGGACGGCCAGCAGCGAGAGGAGCAGCCCCGCCAGGACCGGCAGCGCAAGCAGGGGGACGCCCACGGCCGTGCCCGGCGTGACCAGGGGCGAGAGCAGCACGTAGGCCAGGAGGCCCAGCACGGTGCCGACGCCCGCCACCAGCCCCGCCTCCGCCGCTCCCAGCCGCAGGATGGTGCGGTCACCCGCTCCCCGGACGCGCAGCAGGGCCGCCTCGGTCCGGCGCTGCCCGGCGCTCGCCCCCGCGACGCTCAGGGTCAGCGCCCCGGCGAGCAGGGCCCCCGGCAGCCCCAGGAACAGGAACAGCGCCTGGGCGTAGAGGGCGTCCTCCCGCGCCCCGTCGAGCTTGGCCGCCAGGTTGTTGCCGACCACGGCCCCGCCCGAGAGCCGCGCCTCGACGTTGTTGGCGAGCGTCCCGGCCAGCGCGAAGGCCCGGCCCGGGTTGCTGGGGAGCGGGGTGCCCAGCCGCACGTGGAGCTGCTCGCGTACCGTGTCGGGCCGCGCCAGCTTCTGCGGGGCGAACAGGGCGTCCCACTGGGCGCGGGGAAGCAGCACCACGTTGTCCGGCGGCGCCTGGGGGGCGAGGCCCTTCGGCGCCCCGACCGCCTGGAACAGCGAGTCGGCCTGCGGAAGGTCGACGACCCCGGCGACCCGCAGCCCCACCGGGGCGGCCCCGTAGCGTCCGATGTTCACCGTGTCCCCCACGGCGGCGTGCAGGTTCGCCGCCGTCTGCTGCGACAGCACCACGCCGTCCGGCGACCCGATCAGGGGACGCAGCTCGGCGGGGAAGGCGGCGCGGTAGCCCGGCGGCAGCCCCAGCACCTTGCCCGCCCCGGTGGTCTGGACGGTGCCGCCCGTGTTGGCCGTGAAGCCGGGCACGTCCGCGTACCCGACCGCCGCGAGGGTCCGGACCGGAGTGGCGGCGCGGATGGCGGCCTCGGCCTGGGCGCGGCTGGTGTTCTGCCCCAGCAGCACCTGCCAGTCCACCGGGACCGACCCGATGGCCCGGCGGGTCATGTTGGCCGTGCCCGCCGCGATGAACGACAGCAGGAAGGTCAGGAAGGCGACGGTCAGACCGACTCCCAGCGCGCTGCCCCACAGACGCAGGGGACGGCGTGCCATCAAACCGCGCAACCACAGGCTGGTCATGAGGGTCCCTCCTTGGTGGCCCGGCTCAGGAGCCCGCCGCCCTCCATGCGCCAGAGGGTGTCGAGGCGCCGGGCGACGGCCTCGTCGTGGGTCGCCATCACCAGAGCCGAGCTGGGTTCGAGGGCCGAGAGCAGCACGTCCATCAGGTGCCCGGCGGTGACGGAATCGAGCTGCCCGGTCGGCTCGTCGGCCAGGATCAGCCGGGGCCGGGTGACGAGCGCCCGCGCGACCGCCACCCGCTGCGCCTGCCCGCCGGAGAGTTCCTCGGGAAGCTGTTCGGCGAGCGGCAGCAGTTCCAGGGTATCCAGGGCCCGCCGGGCTTCCCCGGTGGCCGCTTTCGGCGTGGCCCCCGTCAGCAGCAGCGGGAGCGCCACGTTCTCCAGCGCGGTCAGGGGCGGCATCAGGCTCTGGGCCTGGAAGACGAAGGCGACCTTGCCGGGCCGGAGCGTGTTCGCCTCACCCAGCGCGGGCCAGCTCACCGTCCCCGTGGTCGGCGTGTCGAGCCCGCCGAGCAGGTGCAGCAGGGTGCTCTTGCCGCTGCCGGAGGGGCCCAGCAGCGCGATCCGGTCGCCGGGGCGCACCTGGAGCGTCGTCTCCCGCAGGGCGGTGACCTCCTGCCCGCCTACGGTGAAGGTCCGGCCCACCCCGCGCGCCTCGGCCAGCGGGGTGGTCGCCGCGTCCACCTGCCGGGGCGATGCCGCGCCTGAGGAAACGGGCCCGGGGGTCAGCCGTCCCGGTGAGACGTCCACCATCCTGGGTTCAGGCATCCTGCCACCTCCCGTCTTTCAGCCGCAACACGCGCGTCGCCCGGGCGGCCAGCCGGGAGCTGTGGGTGGCGATCACGGCGCAACGTCCGCCGCGCCCCTCCCCCCGCACGAACGCCTCGATCACCCCGATGACCCGCTCCTCGGTCCGCGCGTCCACCTCGGCGGTCGGCTCGTCGGCCAGCAGCGCGGCGGGGCGGTGGGCCAGCGCCGCCGCGAGCGAGGCGCGCGCGATTTCCCCTCCGGAGAGCTGCGCCGGGAAGGCGTGCCGCCGGTGGTCCAACCCGAGCTGCCCCAGCAGGTCCAGCGCGCGGGCCCCGCCCGGCTGACCGAGCAGCCGCCCGGTCAGGGTCACGTTGTCGAGCACGTTCAGGTGCGCGAGCAGGTTCCCGCCCTGCAACATCACGCCCAGGTGCCGGGCCCGCACCCCCGCCCGCTGGGCCTCGGGCCGCCGGGTCAGCCGCTCGCCCGCCACCGTCACCGCGCCGCCGTCCGGGTCGTCCAGGCCCGCCAGGCAAGAGAGCAGGGTGCTCTTGCCGCTGCCGGAGGCGCCCAGCAGGACGACGAGTTCTCCCGGCGCCACGTCCAGGCTGACCCCGCGCAGGGCGCGCACCTCCTCGTCCGCCACGTGGTAGAAGCGGTACAGGTCCACGGCCTCCAGGATGGACATGGCCCTCACCGCCACACGAACGAACGCGCGACCCGGTTCCAGGCGTCCACGTTGTCCGCCCCCCTGGGGGCACTCATCCGCAGCACGACCTCGCGCCCGTTTCTGGTGAGCACGTACAGGTCGTTGTCCAGCACCGCGCGCCGTCCCGTCACCGCGTTCGGGGCGGAGGTGGAGATGAAGCGCGCCAGGACGGCGTTCCCGGCGGGCAACGGCGCCGCCTTGACCAGGGTGACCTTCAGGCTGGGGTCCGTCCGGGCCAGCGCGGCGAGGTCACCCGCCCGGACCGCCGCGACCCCCGGGGTCCCTGCCGCCCTGCGGGCCGTCAGCTCGACGGTGCCGTACTTGGAGGTGAAGCTCACCGTGCCGCCCTGCTCGCGGCGGGCCCAGCCTTCCGGGATTTCCAGGCTGTAGCCTCCCGGCGCGTTCGTGTAACGCACGAAGGCCTGTGAGTCGGGGATGTCGCCGACCGGGTGAGTCTCGGGCGCCACCTGCGTCTGCGCGAGGGCGCCGGAGACCAGGGCGAGAAGGGCGAACGTCGTTGCGGGCCGCACCAGACCTTTGTTCTTGTTCATGCCCCGACCGTAGGCCCGTCCGGTATAAACGCGGTATAGGAACCTCAGCGCGTGAACAGGTCCGTCATGGGCGTCGCCCGCGCGGCCTCGCGCAGCGGGGGCAGCCCCCAGGCGTCCTCCAGGGTCCGCAGCAGGCTGGAGTGGTTGTAGGGCCGGTTCGACCGCACCCCGCGCGGGCCGTCGCTCGTCACCACGATGGTCGCCACGGTGCCCCCGCCCCCCGCCCGGTCCCCGCCGCCACCCTCGTCGAAGGTGATCACCAGGGCGGCGTGGTCCTTCCAGGCACCCGAGGCCATGATCTTCCCGGCCCACTCGCGCACGAAGGCGTCCCCTGCCCGCTCCAGCCGCGAACCACGCCAGCAGGTCAGCGCCCCGTGCAGGTCGTGACACAGGTCCGGCACGATCAGCGCGAAGGTGGGAACGGTCCCGGCGCGCAGGTCGGCGTCCAGCTCCCCCAGGGGGACCACCTTGCGGGCGCGGACTGGGTCGCGGGCGATGTCCGCCGCGAGCATCAGGGGGTTGTGTTTCTTGGCGTACACGCCGGTGGAGGGACCGTCCCAGCCAGGGCCGGGCAGTCCCTGGAAGTAACCCTTCCAGGTCTTCCCCGCGCGCTCCAGTTGCAGGGCGAGGTTGTCTCCGGGGAAACGCTGGCCGGAGTCGTCGCTGCGGCTGCCGAAGGTGCTGCCGAACAGCAGGGCCACGTAGTTGGGCAGGCTGGGGTGGGCGACCCCGGTGTAGTTCGTGGCAAGACCGTACTCCCGCGCGAGCGCGTTCAGCGTCGGCAGGTTGGGGTTGCCCAGCACTCCACCGGCACTGGTGTTCTCCAGCACCAGCACGAACACGTGTGAGAAGGGCGGCAGGGTTCTGGGCTGGGCCACCACGGTCCCCAGCAGGACCGGGGAGAGCCACAGCAAGTGGCGGGCCACCCGCAGGACCGGCCCGGCGAGCGGAACCACGCCGCGTGCCCGGACGCTTCCCGGTGGGGTCAGGAGGTGGGCCCTTCCTCGACCGGACGTGGAGTGTTCTGAAGGCCGGGCCTCTGCGGGGCAAGGGGAATACCTGAGCATGGGGTCTCCTGGGATGGGGCGTCGAGGGCGGCGGGGTTGAGGGCGGGTCAGGCAGGAAAACGCAGGCTGACCTCGAAGGCGCCTTCCTCCCAGCGGGGCAGAAGGTCGGCGTTCCAGCGCCGGGCGAGGGCCGCCACCAGCGGCAGGCCCAACCCGCTTCCGGCGGTCCCCTGGGTACCAGCGCCGCGCTCGAAAGGTTCCAGCAGCCGGGTCCACTGGGCCTGATCCGGCCCGGGACCCACGCTGCGTACCGTGACCTCACGTTCCCGGACCCGCACCAGGACGCCACCCGTGCCGTACTTGAGCGCGTTCTCGATCAGGTTGGCGAGGGCGCGTCCCACCCCCTCCGCCTCGGCCTGCACCCAGCTCTCGTTGAGGTCGAGCTGCACCTGCCTCCCCGCCCGGCGCGCCACCTCGTCGAGCGCGTCCACCACCGCCGCGGCGCTGCCCGCCAGTTCCACCCGTTCCAGACGCACCGGGGCGTCGGTGCGGGCCAGGGCGAGCAGGCTCTCCGAGAGGGTGACCAGCGCGTCCACCCGGCCCTGCATCCCGCTCAGGGCACGCTGGTAGTCGGCGGCCTCACGCGGGCGCTCCAGGGTGAGGTCGAGGCGGCCCTTGAGCACGGTCAGCGGCGTGCGCAGCTCGTGGGCGGCGATGCGGGCGAAGCTCTTCTCGCGCTCGATGGTGCCCTCGAGCTGGTCGAGCATCGCGTTCACGGTGGAAGTCAGCCGGGCCATCTCGTCCTGGCCGGGCGCGGCGGGCACCCGCTCCTGGTAGGTGCCGCGCCGGGCGATGCCCTCGGCGGTGCGGGCCACCGCGTCCACCGGGCGCAGGGCCCGGTCGGCCAGGACGTACCCGGCCCCGCAGGCCACCATGACCATCAGCACGCTGCCGGCGCTGAGGATGCGGGCCAGGGTTTCCAGCAGCTCCACCAGGGTGTTGCTGGGCCGCGAGACCCGCAGGAACAGCCCGCCCTCGACGGGTAGGGTCAGCACCCGGTGTTCTGCCGTCGACACGAAGCCCACGCGCAGGGGAATGGCCTGGTCATGCTCCTCCTGGCCCGCGCGGGCCAGCGTCCTCCCCGTGGGCGAGAGCAGTTCGATGGCCAGGTCGCCGGTCGGTCTCAGCTCCGAGGAGAAGGTCCAGCGCCCGTTCTGGTCCTCGATGCTGCCCTGCGCCACGCTGGCGGTCTCCCGCAAGGTGGTGTCGAGCGACCCCGTTAGGCTGTCCCGGGCCAGGGCGTACACCAGCACGGCCCCGAGCAGGATGGTCACCGCGAAGACCAGCGCGTAGCCCAGCGTGAGCTTGACCCGCAGGCTCCAGTCCCGGGGTCTCCAGCCCATCCGCCGGCCGCCCCCCCCGGTCACATCGCCTCACCCCGGCCCAGCCGGTACCCGGTGCCCCGGATGGTGTCGATCAGGACGTCGGTGGTCTTGCGGCGGATGGTGCTGACGTACACGTCGATCACCTTGGGCTCCACGGCCCCGCCCTCACCCCCCCACAGGCGCTCGATGATCTCGTCGCGGGAAAAGGCCCGACCCGGGTTCAGGACGAGCAGTTCCAGCAGCGCGAACTCCCGGCGGGTCAGCTCGGCACGGACGCCCGTAGCGTAGAGTTCCCGGCCCCCCAGATCCATCACCCAGCCCCCCGGCAGGGTCACCGTGTTCTGCGCGTTCCCGCTCGCCCGCCGCAGCAGGGCCCGCACCCGCGCCCGCAGTTCCTTGAAGGCGAACGGCTTGACCAGGTAGTCGTCCCCGCCCGCCTCCAGCCCCTCGACCCGGTCCTCCACCGTACCCCGGGCGGTGAGGTACAGGATGGGGGTGTTCAGGCCGCCCTCCCGCAGCGAGCGTCCCAGCCGGTACCCCGCGTCGATGCCCTCGGGCAGCATCACGTCCAGGATCAGCAGGCCGTAGGGAAACAGCCGGGCGAGCTCCCCGCCCTCGGCGGCGCTCGCGGCCCGGTCGCACTCGTAGCCCTCCTCGGTCAGGCCGTCTTGCAGCAGTTCGGCGATATGGGGGTCGTCCTCGACGATCAGGAGTCTCATGCCGCGCTCTCCTTCCCGTGCCCCGGCGCGAAAGGCCGCAGCACACCGTACACGCCCAGCACCCAGGCGGCGCCGGTCAGCCAGCCGCACAGCACGTCGGTGGGATAATGCACGCCCAGGTACAGCCGCGAGAAGCCCACCAGCCCGCTGAAGGCCACCCCAAGCCCCAGCGCGGGCCAGCGGTAGGGCGTGCGCCAGGCGAGCAGGATCAGCGCCGTGACGAAGGCGGCGCTGTACATGCTGTGCCCGCTGGGAAAGCTGGCGTCGTGTTCCTGCACCAGGCGGGGCCACAACTCCGGGCGGGTGCGGTGCATCAGCAGCTTCATCGCCACGTTCAGGCCCGCTGCGCCCGCCACGCCCAGCCCCCAGAAGGCGGCCAGCCGGTGCCCCCTGAGCCACAGCACGACCAGGATCACGGCGCTGACGGGGGCGATCACGGTCACGCCGCCGACAGTGGTGAAGAAGAGCGCCACCTGATTGAGCAGCGGGGTGGCGTGGCTGTGCAGGGCCAGCAGGAAGGGGGTCTCCCAGGCGAAGCTCTGCCCTTCGAGGAGGTCCTCGGCCACGAGCCCCACGACCAGCAGGGGCAGCAGGATGCCGAGAAACAGGCGCAGCAGGGCCACCGGACGAATTCGGTGGCGATGGGACAGCAGGGTGCTCATGTCGCCCAGCGTGCCCGAGGAAGGTAAAGACGCGGTATACCGGACGGCGAGAAGACGCCGGGCACCTTTTCAGGGTGCCCGGCGAGCGCTGGGGAAGTCCGGGACGGGGCTGGGAACGCTCAGTACGGGCGGGCTCAACTGCCGCCGCTCTCACCCTGTTCCAGCCCGGCGATCTCCTGCTGGAGGATTTGACCGTTCCCGGCGTCCACCGTCACCTCGGTCTGCCCGATGACCACGGCGTACACCAGGCTGCCGTCCTGGTCCCCGAGGGTCACGCTGGTGGCCGGGCCGAGGACGGCCGCCTGGGCTGCCTGCTCGGCCTGGGCGGGCGTGATCCGCGCGAGCGAGCGGTACAGGGCCTGCTCCTGCGCGGCGGGCACCTCGAAGTCCGGCAGGCTGGTGTGAAGCTGAATGCTGCCGAACATCGCCCGGTCGTGGGCATCGGTGTCCCGGGCGGACGGGTTGACCTGCGCCTGAATCGGCGGTGCGGAGGGTGCCCCCGGAGCTTCCGCCTGGGCGAAGGCGTGCCCAGCCAGGGAGAGGCCCACGGCCGTCAGGGCGCTGAGGGTGAGCAGGAACCGTCTGGCGTTCGTATTCATGGTGTTCTCCTTGTCCGCAGATTCCTTCTGCGTGCCCGGAGCGTAGGAGCGGCCGGTAAAAAGGCCGTATAAGACGGTAAAGTCCGCGTATAACGCTGGCGCGCGGATCAAGAAGGGTGCGGGGTGTTCCGGGGCGTGGCGGTTCCAGGATGAGGAGGTGACCCGGTGGGAACGCCGGTGACCGCCGCCCGAGGAGCGTGGCGCGCGACGGTTCCGCCTCTGGTGGCGGCCGTGCCCCCGCTGCCGGGTGGTCTCGCCAGCTTCACCGGCGGACCCCTGCCCGACCGCAGGGGCCTATACGGCCCTTTTACGTCTCCGGCAGATCATGGCCGCATGGTCACCCTGACGCCCGAGTCACTTCTCACCCGGAGAGACCTTCCAGGCGGACAGCCACCCGCACGGCCCCGTACGCACGCCGCCAGACTGCGTCACGTCCGGTTCACCCCGACAGACAAGCGGGCCATCCGGAACGCGGCGGCCCGGTACGGCGTCGATGCCGCCCTGATTGCCGCCGTCCTGGCTGACGAGCAGGTGCGCCTCGACGGGTACGATCACCTCCAGCACGGGCTGCTGCGCCTGACCGTCTCGCTGCCGGAGCGCCCGGCAGCGGCCCTCCGGCGGCTGGCCGGGTGGCTGGCGGGCCGACCCGTCGAGACCTTCAGCCTGGGCCGCGCCCAGATGAAGGTGGGCACCCTGCGCCGCCTCGGCGCGCTGGGCTACCTGGAGGTGCCGCCCGACCTGCCGGCGCAGCTCCGGCGGCTGCTCGACCCCCTCGCGGCCCCCCGGCTGGTCGCCGCGTGCCTGAGGGCCACGGCAGACCACTGGGCAGGGGCAGGGGTGCCCATCGCGCACCGCCCGGAGATCCTGGCGGCCCTGTACAGCCTGGGCTTCACGGGCCGCCGTGGTGTTCACCCCCACCCGCGGGCCAACGAGCGGGGACTGCTGATCGCCGAACACGCGGCCTGGCTGAGGGCCCGGTCGCCCTGGCCGGGGAGCACCACGGCGACCGAACAGCCTGCCCACGTGGCCGTCGGCGGTTGAGCTGCCAGGGATCAGCAGGACCGTGGGTCATGGCCGTGGACGCTTTCCCTTTCCCGCTTGAACCCGTCTGACCCGAGGTCAGGTCTCGAGGAGGCTCTCGGCGCCAGCCTGGTTCGAGGCGCCTGGGCGAGGTTCCGAGCGACAGCACGTGGAACCCCTGCGGAAGGGTGGCTGCACGAACCCAGAAGGCCAGCGCGTGACCCTTCACCTGGCCCTGAAGCGGAGGCACCCGGCCCAGGACTCTTCACGGGCGGTGGCGGTCTCCTCCACCGGGCGCTGAACCGCCAGGACAGGTGGCCCATCTCCCGAACACGGCGTGCCAGCGCCGCGAGGACACTCCAGCTCGCCCACAGTGCCTACCGCAGCGCTCCCGCGACCACCAGGACCAGGATGACGGCCCCGAAGACGACGCGGTACACGGCGAAGCCCCGGAAGTCGTGGCGGGACACGTACCGCAGCAGCCAAGAGACCGCCAGCAGCGCCGTCACGAACGACACGGCGGTGCCGACGAGCAGGGCCGGCGCGCCGCCCTCGATCTGCCCCAGCGAGTGCCGGGCCTTGTACAGGCTGTACAGGCCCGCCGCGCCCAGCACCGGGATGCCTATGAAGAACGAGAAGGCGGTCGCCGTCACCCGGTCCAGGCCGCTCAGCAGCCCGCCCACGATGCTCGCGCCACTCCGCGACACGCCGGGGATGACCGCCACGGCCTGGGCCAGGCCGATGGTCAGCGCCTGCCGGGGCGTGACGCCGTAGAGGTCGGGCTCCGGGGTCACCGGCGGGTCCACCGCCGCGGGCGCCTCGGCTGGCCGGGCACGGCGCGTCTCGACCACCCACAGGATGACGCCGCCCGCGATCAGGCTGAGCGCCACAGTGGTGGGCGAGAACAGCGCGGCCTTGATGGCCTTTTCGAAGAGCAGGCCCACCAGCGCGGCGGGCAGCGAGGCGATCACCAGGTTGAGCCAGAACCGGCGGGCGCGGGGACTGCCCCGGAGCAGCATCGAGACTTTGTCCAGCAACTCGCGCAGGTAGAACCACACCACCGCCAGGATGGCCCCGAGCTGAATCACGATGGTAAAGGTTTCCCCCGCGTCGCGGTAGCCGATGAGCCGCTCGGCGACGATCAGGTGGCCGGTCGAGGAGATGGGCAGGAATTCAGTCAGCCCCTCGACCACCCCCAGGAACACGGCGCTCAGCAGCGCACTCACGCCTGGACCGCCGAGCAGGAAGGGGGGAGGGTGGCCGGCAGTGGACAGGTCATGCCGGGAACGGTAGCCGGCAAAGGTAAAGGACCGGTATACCGCGGCGGCAGGGTTCAGGTCATCCTTCAGCTCTCCCCGTGCCCCCCGGTGGAACCGGCAGTGGGTGCAGGTGCACGCCGTTCAGCGGTAGTTCCCCGTGTGGCCCAGCGAGTACCGCCCGGGCTGAGGGAAGTAGGTCAGTCCATGTGGGCCGCGCCCCACCCGGATTTGCCGGAGGACCTTCCCCGTGCGGGTGTCGAACACGTACACCACGTCGCTGTAGCGCCCCGAGAGCCACAGTTGCTTGCCGTCCGCCGAGACGCTGCCCATGTCGGGGCTGCCGCCCCCCGGGATGGTCCAGCGGGCGATGAGGTGGCGGCTGGCGAAGTCCAGCACGGACACGGTGCCCTCCCCCCGGTTGGAGATGAACAGGCGCGTGCCGTCCCGGCTGGGGTACAAACCGTGGGTCCCCTTGCCGGTGGGGATGAAGCCCACCTTGCGCGGGGTGTCGCCCGAGCCGTCGATCACCCGCACCCCGTTCGCCATCATGTCCGCCACGTAGTACACCGAGCCGTCGGGGGCGATCCGCACGTCCTGCGGCATCCCGCCCGCGTGCATCACCCCGGTCACCCGGCGGGCCAGCAGGTCCACCTTGACCAGGTCCCCGCTGAACTCGCAGGCGGCCAGCAGATGCTCCCCGTCGGGGCTGAAGTCCATGTGGTTCACGCCCCGGCAGGGCACCGCGATCTCGAAGGCGGGCCGCATGCTGTCCGCCGTCAGGAAGATCAGCCGCGCCTCGTTCTCGGCCACCACCAGGGCGTAGCGCCCGTCGGGGGTGAAGTACAGGTTGTAGGGGTCGGCGACCGGAACGGGTTTGCCCGGCAGACCCGTGCGGGGGTTGATGGGCGTCAGCGACTGCCGTCCCTCGTCGCTGGCGACCCACAGCGTCTTCAGGTCGTGCGACGGCACGACATGCTGCGGCTCCCGGTCGACCGGGAAGGTGCCCATCACCCGGAAGGTGGCGGGGTCGATCTCGCTGACGGTGTGGTCCTTGCCGTTGGGGACGTAGACGCGGGCCGGAACCCCCCGGACTGCCGGGCTGAACATGCCTGCGTGGGTATGGGCGTAGATGTCGGTGGCCCGTGCGGACCCTGCCGCCAGGGCCAAGAACAGGGCGGCGCGGGTCAGCCTCACGGGTTCACCCGCGTGACGTGCGCCTTGGCCTCCAACAGCTTGTGCTTCTTGATCGCCGCGTGGACCTGTTGCAGCGGGGTCCCGGCGGGGAGGTTCAGGCTGGGGACGTTGAGAGCGTACAGGTCGACGTACAGGTCGTGCTTGCCCTTGCCGCACGGGGCGGTGTAGCCGAGTTGCCCCGCCTCATTGCGGGCCACCCGGCCGCCGCCCGGTGCTGGCCGGGCCGCTGCCCCGGGGGCCAGCCGGGCCGTGCCGAGCGGGAGGTCGAAGACGCTCCAGCGACCGCTCAAGCCACCCGGGCGCTCGTCCCAGAAGATGACCGCCAGGCTCCTCGTCCCCGCCGGGGGCGTGCCCAGGCGCAGGTCCGGCGTGACCCGGGCACCGCAGACAAGGGCGGGGTCCGTCGCCGAGAGCGAGACGGTCCACCCGGCGGCCCGTGCCCCCGAAAGCAGCGTGAGGGTTCCCAGCACACCGGCGGCGACATTGATGGGCTGACCGGGTTTCATGTTCCGGAGCTTGGCGCCCCGGGGTAAAGCCCGGGTATAGCCGGGGCGTCGTGCGGGGGTTCTGCTGTGCCGGCGAGCCGTCCCCCGGCCCGCCTGGCGCGCGGGTGGGTTCAGGAGCAGTCCGGGCCTCCCTCCGCCCGAGGTGAGACCCAACCAGGACCGCTCTTCCGAGAAAATGCCCGTGACCGGTGTGGCGACGGGCGAGGTGGACGGTCCGGGCGCATTCAGTTGGTGTTCATCGCCCGCCAGACCGCGCGGTCACCACTGGACACGTTGAGCGTGTAGTCTATCACCCGCCAGTCGTTCTGGAAGCTCAGCGCGTAGGGGCGGCCAGCCTGCACGTCGACGGCGGTCGAGGCCAGCACGGTTCCCGCGTCGCTCGACTTGACCGTGACCTGATGCGTGCCGGGCGTCAGGTGCAGCTGACCTGGCCGGTCCCCGGCGAGCATCTGACGCTCCACCAGCGCGCCGTCCACGTAGACGTCCACAGCTCCAGGACGTCCGGTGCCGTCGATGAGCATGACGTTGGCGCCTTCGCCTCCCATTCCCTGAGCCTGCAGGGTGACCTGCCCAGCCCCCACGGCGGCCAGGATCAGGGCGGCGGGGATGAAGACGTGTCTCATGGGGTCCTCCTGGGCGGCCGCAGGTCCTGCTTCCCAGGAGCGGCCACCTGCCCGGAGGGTGAGCCCCACGGGTAAAGACGGCGTATACGCCGCCCCCTTCCGTTCGTCCAGCTCAGCCACCCCGGCGAGGCTTCGGGGACCGACTCTCCTCGGTCGCCCTGCCCGGCGCTCTATACCAGCCCTTTACTTCCCGGACCTAAGGTGCCCCCCAGCGGTTCCCACGAGGAACAAACCCGAACCGCTCCCGGAGGTCCCTATGAACCGTTCCACGAGCTTCGCCCTGCTGGCTGCCCTCGCCTCGATGGGTCTCGCTGGCGCCCAGAGCCAGGCGACCGGCCACGCCGCCGCACCCACCGCTCAGGCCGCCAGGGGGACGGCCATGACCATGACGGGTTCTTCCTGCGCCAAGGTGCTTAAGGCCAAGGTCAACCTGAATAAAGCGAGCCAGGCAGACCTCCAGTGCCTCAAGGGCGTGTCCGCGACCACGGCCAAGGACATCATCGCCAACCGGCCCTTCAAGGACAGTGGCGACTTCTCCCGGAAGATCGAGGTCATCGGCCGCAAGCTGTGGAACGACAACAAGGCCAACCTCACCTTCTGAATCCCTGGGGGCGCCCGGAGGACCACGCCCTCCGGCGCCCCTTCCCCTTCCGTACGTGAACACGATCCCGCCCACCCACCGACCCCATGAGGCAGACATGGACTCGACCCTGACCACCGCACCCCTCAGCCCGGGCCGGACCCTGTGGAGCAAAGTTCCCGAGGTCACGGCGTTTTTCTGGATCGTCAAGGTGATGGCGACGACGGTCGGCGAGACCGCGGCGGACTATCTGAACCGCAACCTGCACCTGGGCCTCACCGGCACGACCCTGCTGATGAGCGTCCTGCTGGCGCTGGCCCTAGTCGCCCAGTTCCGCACGAAACGCTATGTCCCCGGTGTCTACTGGCTCGCCATCGTGCTGATCAGCGTGGTGGGCACCCTGATCACCGACAACCTCACGGACAACTTCGGGGTCAGCCTGTGGACCAGCACCGGGGTCTTCAGCGTGGCCCTGATTGCGACCTTCGCCCTGTGGTACCGCCGTGAGGGCACCCTCTCGATCCACAGCATCTTCACCCCGAGACGGGAGGCGTACTACTGGCTGGCGATCCTCTTCACCTTCGCGCTGGGCACGGCGGCGGGCGACCTGATGGCCGAACAGTTGCAGCTCGGCTACCTGCCCTCGGCCCTGATCTTTGCGGGCGTGATCGCCGCCGTGGCGCTCGCCCACGTGTACGGCGGGCTGAACGGCATCCTGGCCTTCTGGCTCGCCTACATCGTGACCCGGCCGCTGGGCGCGTCCATCGGGGACTACCTCTCGCAGGGCCGGGACGTGGGCGGGCTGGGGCTGGGCAGCACGGCCCTCAACGCCATCTTCCTGTGCTCGATCCTGGCGGTGGTCGCCTACCTGACGTTCTCGCGCCGCGACCAGGTCCGGGTCACGGAGCCCTCCTGACTCACCCCTGGTCGGGGTTCCTCCGGCGACCAGTCCCCACCCCGTTCGGTGGGGGCCGGTGTTGCAAACCGGGATGCGCAGTGTCCCCCACGTCACCCGGCAGGGCAAGGTCAAGCCAGTTCAGGCGCCCTGCTCTCCGCCCCCGCCGCATCCCATCGGTGGGGGAGGCTCGGCGGATCCCGGGAGCGGCCGAGGGGCAGGAATGGAAGCTCGCTTCCCCCTCAAGGAGCAACTCGGCATGTTGAACCTCTCGGAGACCCTGGATGGTGTGCTGGTTCAAGGACTGCTGGTTTGGGTCTGGGTCATGGACGCCATCCTGCTGACCTATTGGGCACTCTCCGTAACGCTGGTCGCGGGGACGGCTCCCTCACGGCTGTGGGACCTTCATGGGCCTCAGGCCGGGGAGCAGTTGGAAGGGATGCTCGCCGCGGGCACCCTGGTCGGCGTGTCGGCCGTCCACCTGTTGGTTCGGGTGAAGACGCGGGGACCCTGGCTTCGCCGGTGCACAGTGGTCACGGCCCTGCTGTATGCGGCGCTCTTCGTGGCACTGGACATCATGGAATTCCTTGTGACGTGAGGGGCTCGGGAAGCGGGAACGCGGGGAGGAGCTTCGCGCTTCCTGAAGCGGCTTCCTTCTTCAGCTCTCCACCGACGTGCCTCAACGTTCCCGGTGTCGTGAAAGGAGCGGCGTGTCCAAGCATCTGCTGCTGGTGGAAGACAACACGGCGGACCTGGAGCTGGCGCGCCTCGCGCTGGAGGCGAGTGAGGTGCAGTGCGACCTGAGCGTGGCCCGCGACGGGCAGGAGGCGCTGGACCTGCTGCGGGGCGCGGGCGTGCTGCCGGACCTGGTGCTGCTGGACCTGAACATGCCGCGCGTCAGCGGGCACGAGGTGCTGGCGGCCGTCAAGGGGGACGCCACACTCCAGCACGTGCCCGTGGTGGTGTTCACCACCTCGGACGAGGCGCGGGACCGGACGAGGGCGAGATCGGCGGGGGCCGACGGGTACGTCCTCAAACCCCAACATTTCGAGGAGCTGATCGCCGCCCTGAACGAACTCGGCCAGCGCTGGCTCACGCCCGGGCGCCCGGCTTGAGGCGGCGGACTTCCTCTGGAACTGTTGGTACGTGGCCGCTGGGTGTCCGTGGCCTGGCCCTGGCCGCCCCCATGGTCGAGCTGGTTGACGGCCTGCTGGACATGCGGGATGACGAGCCATGAACTCAGGCATGGGAGGAACACAGCACCCTGGAGCAGGGGAAAAGCGTCCATCAAGCAGCGCGTGAAGGGCGGCCTCACCGCCCCGGGTCTGACCGAGCCGCAGATCGAGCCGACGCCCGACGAGGATGACGGGCGGGACGGCCTGCCCTGCGCCGCCAGGCACGGCACCCGGCCGGTGCAGCAGACGACCGGGGGAACGTTTCTGGGCGACACCTTCATCGCCGGCCCGCAGGACGACACGGTGGAGATGGAACGGCGCAGCGCCGCCCTGGCGATGGACGCCGTGTTCAGGACCACCTCGCTGGCCGCCCTAGTCGTTCCGGGCTACCCCGTCCCCGAGCCGGTGCGGTCCCTGCTGCAAGATGACGTGGGCCGCTGTCGTGAGCGGGCCCGGTTCGCGCTGGACGACCTGATCGCCTGAGCGCGGCATACTGGTGGGCGGCAGATGCACTTCCAGGACTTTCAATCGTTGTTAGGCTACGGGGAATCCGACTGGCTGGATTACAAGGCGGCGCTTGGCCCGGGCATCGAGCAGCCCGGCCTGCCCAAGGAGGTCCGGGCCCACGCCCAGGCCGAACTGCTCAAGGACCTGATGTGCCTGGCCAACAGCCCGGCGCCGCGCCGGACGCGGTACCTGGTGCGGGGGGTCAAGGACCGGCCCGAGGGTCGGCACGTCGTCGGCGCCGCGCGGCCGCTGGATGACGCCGACGTGCAGACCTGGCTGGAGGGCCGCTTCGATCCGCCCCTGCAGGTGCAGTACTGGCAGTGGCCGCGGGCGGACGGCACCTTCGTGGGCGTGTTCGAGCTGCGCACGGCGCCGGGCGTGGTGCACGTCCCGGCCCGTTCGCTCGGGCAGGCCCTCGTGGAGGGCCAGGTCTGGTGGCGCCGCGGCTCGCGCAACACCCTGGCGGGCCGCGAGGGTCTCCAGGTGCTGTTCGGTCCTCCCCAGCCCGCCCCACTGGTCGGCTGGACGTTTTCGGACGGGGGCTGGGACGACCGCGCGGTCGTGGACCCACAGGTGAACCGGGCCATTCAGGACGGGCGCGCCGCCCTGCCGCCCCGCCTGGAGGAGGCCGTCGCCCAGCTGCGGGCCCTGGCGGCGCGCCCGCTTCCGTCCGGGGACGTGCCCGACACGGTGCTGGGCCTGTCCGGCCCGCAGCCCGCGGTGCCCGCCGTGCTGGACCCGGCGCAGGTGAAGGTGTTCCGGTCGCGGCTCGCGGGGTGGGGCGTGCAGGTTCCGGCCGAGGCGTTTCTGATGCGGGGGGTCTGGGCCGCCACGCCTCACGTCTGGCCGTCGCCGTGGCAGGCCCTCGGGCAGGGGGCGCCCACCGGACCGGGGCTGGCGTGGTACGAGGCCTTCGCCGCCCTGGTGCGGCTGCTGGACGGGCATGCCCGGGAGGTCGAGGGGCTGAAGCAGTCCGCCGCGCGACCCCGCGTGACCCTCGCGGTGCGCAACGAGGGGGTGGGCGCGCTCGTGGAGGGGCACCTGCAACTCGTGCCGGTCGGGAACCTGCGCTTCAACTTCGGGGTGCTGGCCCGCGTGTTGCCCGGCCAGTCCCCGCGGGAGCTTCGCCCCGGACCCTCCGGCTCGGCGCAGGTCATGCTGGGCACCTTGCCCCCTCAGGGGAGCTGGACGGCCGGGAACCTGCCGCTGGAACGCGCCTGGGGCGAGCCGAGCGTCCTGAGATACGAGGTCACGGCGCGCAACCTGCGTGGGGCCGTGCGGGGCGACCTCGTGATCGCCTGACGCTCTGCCCCGCTCTTCGGGCCGTCCCCGGCCGTTCGGGGAGGTGGGGATCAACCCTGACGATGGGCATGGAGGAAGAGAAGCCCAGCTGTCTGTGGCGATCGGGGCGACCCAATTTCTCAGGCGCACTCCGTTGAAGGTGGTCCACCCGCGAGGCTCGCGTTCGGAGGTGGCGTGGCCCAGCCCCAGAGCTTGGGGGGTCAAAGCTGGGCTTCCGGCTCGGGAGCCCCCTCCTGACCGCTGGACTGGGACTCCACCTGCGTTCGCAGCATGGACGGCTGGAGGGGCAGCCTGTCCACGCGCCAGGCCAACACCCACCAGGCCGTGCGCCGAGTCATTTCGCAGGTTCACGCCGAACCGCTCCATGAACGTGCCGCGGAGAGCGAAGATCAGGTTCTCCCCCAGGATTTTGCCCGGCGGCTCCGCCGTGTTGCCGAAGCGCTGGCTCGGTGCGGAGGTGAAGCGGGCGCGTGGGCGCCCCCCATGCCCGTCATGAGTCGAGATCGCCACCTCCTCGCTGATCTTGCCCGCAGGTCAAGTTGAACGCTAAGATTGTGAGGCGGAACCTGGTTGTCCATCTTTCCCCGGCGTCACGCTGGCGGCATGGACGGGTCGCCGTGGTACCTGCTGATGGGTACGCTGGTCGCCGCGACCCTGGCGGCGAGTTTCCACCGAGCGCGCGTCGACTGGCGGGAGAACAAGCGCCTCCTCCTGCTGGTGCTGGCCTCCGTCTTCCTGTGGCCGCTGGTGCTGGTCATGCTCTGGCTGGACCGGCAGCGGGTGATGCTTCGGAAGCCGGTCCCGCACGTGATCCTGTGGCTCTCGGACGTGGAGGGCCCGACGCGGCTGCGGGTGTTCAGGCGGGAAGTGCGGCTGCGCTGGCGGCACCGCTGGGCACGGGTGCTCGGCCCGCTCACGTTGCTGGTCCGGCCTCGCCCGACGCTAAACGCCCCACTCCTCTTCGCGCCGGGCCGGGTCATCGTCACGCTCCTGCTGTTCCAGGTGCAGGTATTGTGGCGGCACAACGGGAAGGTCCCCGCCCGTGACCTGCTGTGACTACCACGGCAGCAAGGGGTGGCTGACCTCGGGTGGGGACAGGGGGGCGGGCGCTGGACGGCCCATCAGGGTGAAGTGCCCCGGACCCCCCCAAGCCAGGGCGTCGTCGAGCAGGCCCAACAGGTCCTCGTAAGAAGCGTCGTCACGCGGCTCGATGGGTTCACCAGCTTCGTCGGTGACCCGCAGGCTGGCGGTGCGGCGACGCAGGGTGATGCTGACGTAGGTTGCGTGGGGGCCGTAACACGTCCGGACACGCTGGGCGTAATGGTGCGGGACATCCTGGGTGTGCTTGAGCTGGCCCATGCCCGCCCCCCACGCCGCCCGGCGTGAGGGCAGACACCTGGAACCCTCGGTCAGGGTCGAGGGTGGTCAAAGCAGCAACAGGCGCCTGCTGAGAACAAAGAAGGAAATTTCAACGTCGCTTCTGTGGCAGCCTCAATGTCAGGCTGCCCTCACCGGACCGTGTTCAACGCTGAATAGTGACATCAGCGGCCCATCCGGCGTATCCAAGGTAAGCGCCAGGTTCCCATTCACGGGTATCCAGAACGACCCGGATGCCCGCCCGCACAAGCGCCTCCACCTGCGGCAGGTCGTGCCCCTGGGTCGAAGGCTGGATCCAGTACAGCACGTCGGGTCGGTCTCGCAACAACCGTTGCAGGGTGCCAGGCTCCATATCGAAGCCCTCGTCGTCATACCTGAGCAGGTACGGGCTGATGGCCGGAACGCCCGGTGTGGAACCGGCAATCCAGCGTTCAAACCCGTGCAAGGCGACCCGTAAGCCCTGCTGGATATGGGCGCGTATCAGCGCGCGGGTGTAGCTGTGCCGAGGGTCATCTTCTTCTCCAACAATCATGAGCGTGCTCCAGGAGCCATGCTGCGCTTTGGGATCCAAGCGTACAGGGTCGTCCAGGAAGACACTCGTGTGAATGCCGTACCCCTGGTATTGGATGCGGCTCAGTGTTCCTGCAACACCCGTCGTGTCTGGTGAGTTCACTTCCAGTTTTGAGATACGCCGCTTGATCCCCTCGATGTGGTCATGGGTGATAGGCGTCAGGTCCTCATAGAACACGTCTTTTCCTTGGTACCGCTGGATTTTGAGATAATCGGGGTGCAGGCGGACCGTGATCGCGCCAGTTACTTGTCCAAGCGCGTTGCGAAAGGCAGCCCGCTGCCCGGAAGGCACCATATCGGCCAGGACATCCCGTATCTGGTTATGCGTGAGTGTCCACGCGCTGGCGAGCGCGCTCGTCAGCTGCGGTCGAGAGACGTCAAAGCCTCGTGCCCCATCCGGGCGTTTCAGGGTCTGCAGGCGAACCTCGACGCGGTGTGCAGCGCGCCCGAGGTCCCAGGCCCAGTTGCCGGCGCGGGTCGCGATGAGGTGCGGGAGGTCGTGGAGGCCGTGCGCGGCGCCCAAGGCGGCGGCCATCAGTTGCTCGCATTGCGCGACGCTGGGCACGAGCTCAAGGTTCAGGTGCGAGAACGCAGTGTGCAGATTGAGGGCTTGATGCCGAAGAGCGCGATCGTCCATAACAGTCCTGTCCGCGCGTCATCTGGGTTGGTCGGGTCCTCGCTTGCCGTCCCGGGGACGCGCGTTCAGGGCTGAGTTGGAGCGCAGCTCGTCGTGGACCGTGAGCGCCGGGGCGCCTGCGAGGGGTCACACCTGTGTTTTGAGCATACACGATCAGGAGCATCTGGAACAGCGCCTTCGGGACGAGCGGCGTACGGCAGCCGCCTCGTCATCTCCTGTAAATCGCTGCCTCTTAACACCCCCGGCTGCTCAGCGCCGCGCCGCGCAACTCGAAGTACCGAGCATGGTGCGTGAGTTCCCCGTGCCGGAAGAGTTGCCACAGCAAGTCCAGGGCGTGCGTCGCCACCATCCGCCCCACGAAGAGGTCCTGACGGCTCAAGGCCTCGATGGCGCTGCAACTCGGCGCATCGTCCTCGGGCACAGCGGTGTCCATCAGTTCGGGGTGAAGCTCCGTCGCACAGGGCAAATGATGCTTGAGGCGCTTGCCCGCTTCCCGGGGCGTCCCGAGGACGACCTGACCGGTCGTGAGGTCGTTCCCGCAGTCCAGCCAGTACCGCCAGGTGTACATCCCCTTCCCGTACGCGGCGAGGTGCAGACTCCTGCGGGCCGCCCGGGAGTCGACGCAACTGATGACCAGGTCCCAGGGCGCCCGGGCACGATGGCCGCTGAACTTGAGGGGGACAGCGACCCAATCGAGGTTGCACGCCAGGTTCACGCGCGTGACGAGCACCTCCGCCTTGTTGCGTCCCAGGTCGCTGTGGTGGTAGCGCTGGCGGACCAGGTTGGCGTGGCTCACCTCGTCCGGGTCGAAGGCGGTGATATGCAGGCCAGCGTGGTCCAACGCCCGGAGCGCCAGGTGCAGGTGAGTGAGCCCGGTCAACACTTCGCTGCCCGTACCGCCCACGCCGACGACGGCGATCTTCAGGCGTTCCCGGCCCAGGAAGCTGGAGGGGAGCTTGTGAGGCATCATCGCCCTCCCACGGCCTGTTCGAGGGTCAGGCCTGCCGGGACCAGCCACTCGTCCTTGAACTCGTCCGCTTCCCGCACGGCGTCCCACAACTCGCGGTAAGTCCCTCCTGTCGCCCAACGCTTCTGGCTGTCAGCGGGCTTGACGAAGTTCGAGTAGAAGAAGGCTTGCGTCCAGGCGTCGGCGTTCTCCGGGGTGATGGCCCCCGGGCACTGCATGCTGCCGTTGCACACGGCGTGGTTGCTGAAGATGTTGAAGTACGGCGCGCGGTAGAGCGGGGTGTTCCCGGTGGGTCGCTCCGTGCCCCGCAGGGCGTAGGCGAACATCTGCGCGCCCCGGGTCACGAAGAGAAGACGTGGCTGGGGGAACACCTGCCCGTCCAGGGCGGCCACCGCCTTGTCCGTCGCGCCTTGGAAGAGCAATTTTCGTTCCTGACGCTCGACGACCCAGGCGAGGGAGCCGACCCCCAGGGCGACGACGTGCTCAGGCACGAGGGTCAGGGTCTGCAGGGCGTTGAGTTTCAGCAACATCTCGATGGTGTCCCTCGTGACGTTGACGCCCTCGGCCATGTACAACGCTCCGTCCCGTTCTCCCAGGGCGTGCTGCATGACGACGCCCTGTTCCTGCCGATGGTCGGTGTACACGATCAGGGCGACCCGGGCGTGTACCTCGGGCAGGGCGTTCAATTCCAGTTGCATACGGCCCCTTGTCCCCGCCCCTGCGGGGGAGGGTCGAAAGCGAAAACGGGACGGAGGGCCTCCCCCGTCCCGTCAGTCGTCGGTGTCGATGATCAGGTTCGTGACCGTCTCCAGGTGCCGTTCCGCGTCCCGGTACAGCCGCACGAGTTGCACCGCGCGCTCGGCATCCTCGGGCGTGTGGATGCGGATCAGGAGGTTGTCCATGAAGCCCTCGGTCTGGGCCGCGAACTGCCAGGTTTCCTCTAGCCGTTCCTGTACAGCATTCAGGTACCCGCTGGCGGTCCGCCCACCCTGCCCGGAGAGGATCACGGTGGGGTGACGCCGAAACTCCCCGCGCGCACAGGTCGCCGCGAGGTCCTCGTCGCTGAGCAATTCGTACACTGTCCGGTCGATCTCCCGCAGGGCGATCAGGGCCCCGGCGATGCTTGTTACCCGCTCCGCCCACAGCCCCGTGTGTTTCCCGGCAACTTCCCGCATCTCCCCGGGTGAGAGACGGTACTTCGTGCTCACGGCGGGCAGGGCCTCGGTCATCCCGATCAGCCGCAGCAGATCCCCCGGTGGCGCGCAGCGGCCCCGCGCCTCCGTCACCACTTCCGCCCGGGTGGGGGAACGGCCCAATGCCTTGCGCAGTTCAGCGTGGACGTCCTGCCAGAAGCCCTTGGCGCTGCCCTCGTGCTCGAACATCTCCGCGTCCTCCAGGGCGTCGATGGCAGTGTACACGCTCCAGGTGCTGCGGGTGAACAAGCTGAGATGGGCGAGGATGCTGCCGAGCAGGTACGGGTGCAGTTGGTGCAGGGCTCGCCGGGCCCCGGTACACGAGAATGCGGCGCACTGCGGGGCGTGCACGAGGGTCAGGACGAGTTCGTGCACGCCGCGGGCTTCCTCCGCCTGCCCGCCCTCCCCGGTCTCCTCGTACCAGGTGAGGTGCAGGTTCCGCCAGCCGCACTCCAGGGCACCGGGGGTGCCGTTCACCCGCCGGAGGTAAGCGTGGATGGTCTCCCGCCGCTTGGGCGGCACAGCGGGGAGCAGCCCGAGTTCGATCAGGGTCGCCAGCAGGGGCAGAGCGCCCTCTAGCCGGGACAGGGCACCAGCGTTCACCCGGGTAGCAGGGACATCTGATAAGGGCAGGCCGCTCAACGTCAACCGCGACAGGCTGAGCGGGCTCAGGGCAGCAGGGGCACCTCCGGAGGCGAGAGGGGGAGCGGGGTCGAGTCGTGCCGGAGTCTCAGGAAGATCTGGCACAGCCGCTGGTGGCTGGAGGCGTCCTTCCCAGGGTCGAAGCGGCCGATGTGGGCGGGCAGGAGGGGTTGCCCCCTCACCCAGCCCGCCACCTGCTCGGGGGACCATGTCTTAGCCTTTGGTGCCGAGGCGCTTCTTGACGGTGTAGACACGCCGCCCCTCCTGAAGTTCGGGGCCTTCGACGACCGCCGTGGCGAGTTCGGGGGTGGTGAGGGCGTGGATCTTCACGACGTCCTCGACGCTGGCCGCAGGGTTGACGTCGGCGAGGTCGCGACCCTCGTAGACAATCTTGCGCTGGACTTCGGTCACGGTCACTTCATTGCTCTGGGTCATGGGGCAACCTTCCTTTCGAGGAGCCCACCCCGGCGGGAGCCGGGGAGGGTCAAGGGCGTGGTTGGAAGAACGCGAGGAGGTCAAGGGCCAGCGCGGCACGGTCCCGGATACCGGCGTGGTTGCAGGCGTGGGTCAGGCGGGTGACGCTGCCTAGAACCTCGTGGGCGAGGGGAATTGCGCTCTGCTGAGGGGCACCGTGCTGAATCAGCAGCACCGCGAGGGCCTCGTGGGTGTCGGCGGCCGTCGCTGCGGGATCGCTCGTCGGTGCGCTGTTGGTGTGAAGCGTTTGCTTGGTGAACAGGAAGCGGCCGTGGAGGGTGGTGACGAGCAGGCCCCGGTGGGTCTCATCCATCCCGACAACATCAGAGAGCGGAAGGGTCTGGTCGGCGGGCAGGGTACCCAGGATCTGCCCGTCCTCGTTCAGGCGATGGCGGAAGGCGGGACGGAGTTGTAGGAGGGAGGTGGTGAGGCGGTCAGCGGCAGGTGCGTTCATTCAGGGCTCCTGGCAGGGCAGGCCCCCAGGCCGTGGACTGGGGGTGGAGGAGCGGTTCAGAACAAGCCCGGAGCGCTGGCCTTTTTGAGGACGAAGGCCGTCTTGGTTTCCTTGCCGGGCTTCACGCTCAGCTTCTGGGTCTGGGCCTCGTAGCCCTGGGCGTCGAGGCTGAGGGCGTACTCCCCGGCAAGCAGGGCCGTCTTCTTCCCGGCCTGGAAGGGATGGGGCTTCCCTCCCCCGTCGGTGAGGACGAGCGTGGTGTCCCTGGGTGAGACCTCGACGGTGAGGTGCCCTCCCTGGCTGGCTGGCGTGGCGGGCTTACTTGAGGCGGCCCTCAGTTTGGCCGTATTCTGGGTCGCCTGGCGGTGCGCCTCCGCGGCCACCCGGACAGTCGCGGCGTAGTGCGCCGTCTCCCGAGCGACGCTGCGGCCCTCCCGGTACTCCTCGAGCTTCACGCCAAGCTGGGTGTCGAACGCGCTCGGGGCTCCCTTGACTTGCAAGGGTACTGCCGTGCTGTGCGGCTCGTCCTTGATCGGGGTGGGCTGGACGGTCACGAGGAGTGCATCCCCCACACGGGCAAGGATCAGGCTGAGGGTCTCCCCTGCCCCGAGGGTGCTCGCGAGCTGGCTGATCAGCCCGGCGCCCAGCGTCCCTTCCGGCCAGGTCACGGGTAGGCTGGTCTCCGGGACGTTGGAAGCAGGGTCCAGTCCCTCTGCGCCAGCGTCGTCTGCTGCCGGGTCCACGTCCTCGGCAGTCTCGCCCAGTTCAGTTTCACCCTCCTCGCTTTCCTCCCCGTCCTCCAGGCCCAGCGTGTCGTCGGTGGTGACCGGTTCAGGCGTCGTCTCCAGGGGGTCAAGCGCCTCGTCCACGACCCCTTGCTCGGCACTGGCGACGGGGACGAAGGGCAGGTTGACTGGGTGGGAGAGGGCCTGCACGTCGGCGAGGAGCTGCTCGGCCGCCGGGACGTGTTCTTTGGCGTCCTGGTTCTGCTTGAAGAGCCCGACCGCTTCCTGGTACAGGTCGGGGTGCTGCCCGTGGAGGCGGGCCATTTCCCGCTTGAGGTCATCGTGGACGTCTTGCAGGGTGCGCCGGGGTTCGTCGAAGGGGAGCAGCGGAGCGGTGTTGCCCTGGGTCATGGTTGGAAACCTCCGCCGCCCGCCCCACCGCGTCAGCGGTGAGGGTCAGGCCGATCCGGTGGGTGCTCAGGTGGCTGGCGGGGACGTCACCGGGAGCGCTCCGGCAGTGATCCCGGTGACGTCCCCGCCCAGGGAGTGGTGGCGCGGAACCTCCGTTCCTGGCGACTCCGCTTCCTGCCGAGGCCGAGTCGGATCGGCCGGGAGCCTGACGAGCGCCGAGCGGAGGCAGGCCAGGAGGGTGTTCCCTGCCCGCAGGTCTCACCCGCCCTCCCGTGCCCGCACTCCCGCCGGGATGGGGCTGTGCTCGGCGTCCACGAAGAACAGGTCCCGCCTGCTGCGGGTGAAGGCGACGAACTGGAGACACCGCTCGGCCTGGAGCGCCTGCGGCGTCCTGGCCTTGGGGTGAGGAAGCAGATCGGGCTCCAGGATGAACACGCGTTCGGCCTCCTGTCCCTTGGCACGGTGGACCGTGCTCAGGACGACGCTGCGCTCCGGGTCGCCTTGAAACAGCAGTCGGATGTCGGCGACGAGTTGCCCCAGCGTCTGGGCGCCCCCGGCATCGAGCACCCGCGTGATCGCCGAGAGCCGGTCGGCCAGTCCGGCCAGGCGCAACCCCGGATCACGGCCCTCGCGCTCGGCCTCCCGGGTGAGTTGCTCGGCGAGGAAGGTAGCATACCCATTGAGCCGCCCCGTGATGTCGGTGAGCGGGAGGCGGTCCTGAACCTGGTCGCGCTGGGGCTTCGTTCCGTCGAAGCTGGCCGCGTCACGGGCGAAGGCGACCAGGCTGCGGGCGAGGTCTCGTCCCCGGACGATGGCGGGGATGCCCGTGACGACCAGCCGGTAACACCAGTCAACGAGCGGCGCGTTCGTGCGACAGAGCACCAGGTCGCCGGGCCTCGCCAGCGCAAGGAACTCCTCGCCGCTGAGATCATCGAGGGTGCCCCCCGGTGCGCCCGGGGCGGCTTCGAGGGCTTGGCCGAAGGGTTGGGCGAGTGCAACGTGCCGCCAGGGGCAGCGGTAGGTGATCGACAGCGGCCGCCGCATGGCCCCGAACAGTTCGGTGAAGTGGCGCATGCTGTCCTGATCGGCGCCGTTGAAGCCGTAGATGCTCTGCGACTGGTCCCCGACGCCTACCACCCGGGTGTGCTCGTCGGTGGCCGCCTGCAGGAGGGCCAGTTGTGCACGGGAGAGGTCCTGAAGCTCGTCGACCAGCAGGAAGCGGTACGGCGTGCTCAGGCGCCAGCCGAACACTCCTGGCGCGAGCACCTGGTCGAGAAAGCTCAAGACCTGCCCGTCCTGCAACAGCTTCAGGCCTCGCCGCAGCACCTTCAGGGTCAGGGTGTGCAGCGCCGTCTCCGCGCCGAGGATCGGGGCGTCCACGGCGTCCATCGCCTCGGCCCAATCCTGCAGCTGGGGCTCCAACCCCAGGGCGTGCCCGACATGCAGTTCGACGCAGGCGCCCAGCCGCTCGGTGAGCTCTCGCCGGGCGGCTGGCGAGGCGACCCGGGCTTCGCAGACGATCTCGCGAATGAGGTCGTCGTACTTGCGCGGCTCGAACTTCAGGCCGCTGAGGTTCTGGGTACAGATCAGGTGCCCCAGGCTGCTGACGGTGCGCACGTCGAACTCGGGTGGGATGACCTTCTTGAGGGTCCCCACGATGTCCTTGTTGAAGGCGAGGAAGGCGGCCTTCTCCCCTGCCGGGAGCAACCCCAGTTCCAGGATCAGGGCGGCGATCATCTCCAGCAGGGCGGTCTTGCCGCTGCCCGGCCCGGCCTCCACGGTGACGGCGCGGACACCCTGGGCGACGTCTTCGAGGATGGTCCGCTGGTAGGTGCTGGGGGTGCGCTTCTGCCGGACGGTGGTCTTGGCGCCACGGCGGACCGTTTCGAGGTGGTCGAAGAGGGTCTGGTTCACGGCCCACCTCCCTCAGGGGGACGCGAGGTCGAGCTGGCTTTCGATCTGACCTGGGTCGCCCTGGACGTCCAGCAGTTGCAGGCCGCCCAGCAGGCGGGCGAGCTGGCGTTCCTGGCGGGTGCGCAGGGCCGTCAGGACCAGGTGCAGGTCGGGGCCGAGGGTCAGCGAGAAGCAGCGCACCAGCAACACCTGCCCACCGTGGGGAAACGCCTGGGCGCCGGGGTAGGTCCGGAGCGCCTCCTGGACCTGTGGCCAGGCAGCGGGTGGGGCGCGGACCGCAACTTCGGTGTGCAGGGTGAGCCCGAGCAAACCAGGAGCACCGACCTGCTGGAGGAGGCCCTGCCGGTAGCGCAGAACTTGGCCGTGGAGGGTGAGGTGGTCGCCTTCGCCGGGCGGTCGTGGCTGGGCAGCGAGCACGATCTGCTCTCCGTGGTTTGAGGAGAGGCGCTGCCAGGCGTCGGCCGGGTCGCGGGGACGTTCGACGAAGGTGACGGCCTGCCAGGGGGTGCCCTGGTACAGCACGGCGAGTGGAACAGGTGGTGGCATGGCCGGGAGAGCCCCGGGTCGTCCCGGGGAGGGTCCACTGCGGCGTGGGCCGGTGGGTTGAACTCACGGGAAGGCATGGCGGCCTTGATGACGTGGAGAGGCGTGGCCTCCTGGGCGAGCAGTGTGGCGACGGAGGACAGGGCTGGAGGGCGGCGGCCTGGGTCAGGCGTTATTTACACTACTGTAAATGAATTGAAGTCATGTCTGTGCATCCACCCATGTAACGGTCACCCAGTGAGCAGGTAGCAAAACGAGTCCCGGCCCAAGCCTGTGCTACCCTCCCGGTGGAACCACCATCCACCGCCCGCGCCGGGGCCAAACAGGGGGCAAACACCAGCGGCATCAGGAGAGTTCTGTCGTCTCGCCACACAGGGCGTGGAACGAATACCGGCGCACCACGCTCACTTCATGTGTAAGGAGAGATCGACATGCTGATGCTCGAGATGACGGGCGCCCTGGCGGGAGCTATACAGCGCTATGGTCGACAGGCCATCCAGGCGGATCTGAAAGTGAAGCGCGTGACCGCACTCAACGCGGCCGCTATTCTGCTTGGTTACCAGGACCACCGTCAGGCCCGTTCGGAAGTCTTGAGGGGTGACGAGCCCTGCTTACCCCTCAGGCGGTACGGCCGGACCTATATGGAGCGCGCGCAGCACGCTCTGGATGAGCTGCTCGACAAACATAATTTACCTGCGGCAGCATCTGATGACGTTGGCAGATTCGCCAGGCAGATGCTTATCGAGCACGATTACGCGTTATGTGAATTGCTGGGTGGTGAACCGGTCCTTACTCAGGTACTTGATGCCGGGATGAACACTGTTGTGGCTGACCCCCGTATGTGGGTCAGTACCGCGTTACAGCGTGTCCTGACATGCGAGTTGAGCAGCCGTTATGGTGGAAGGTTCGGCATGATAGACCATGCTGGCCTCTATCAGGCAGGTTTACCAAATGAACACCGTTTGCATGACGGAGGGCTGAGATTCAACCTGAGACCCCTTCGTCCCAATATCTTTTACCGGGCGCGGGTCGATTTCACCTGTGAACGAATTGCTCTGCCGATCATTACCGAGGCTGTCCTCGCGGAGTATGACAGCTACATGCTGAGCCTGTGCGCGAGCGTCCACGCCGTCTTCCCGACGGCGCCCGAGCAGGCGGTGGAACAATGGACAAGTCTGCCGGGCCACCGTGGCTGGTCGGGGAGCCGTCAAAAGCCTTACGCCCTGATCGTGGTCAGGAGTGGGCGCGTGGCGGTGGACATGGCGAATTTGGGCTGAAAACCCTCCTGGTGCACCATTCAACAACTCCTTGAGGCCGACAAGGCCTCAAGGAGTTGTTGTCCAGGCTGTGTCTGCTTGCGCCCTAGAGCTCAGGTAAGGCACATTCATACGAGTGCGGAGTACTGTCTCTCCCTGTCTCATTTACAGTACAGTAAAGAATCAGGAGGTTGGAGCATGCACCCCGACGACGAGCGCGCCCTCAAGCTCACCCAGGCCTTCCGCCGCCACGACCTCGAACCCATCTTGGGGTTGATCGGTGACGCCCTCCAACGCCCCCGCGACCAGGCCCGCAGCAACCTCCTCCCCATCTTCGAGCACGCCCGACACGACGGCATCGACTTGTTACATCCCCCTGCACACTTCCACACCTGGCTGCGCACTCCCCTCCTCCAGGCCCGCCGTCGCGCCGGTCCAGTCCGTCCCAACACCGTCATCACCCGTCTGAGCACCCTCATCGCCCTCTACGACCGCCTCATCGATGAGGGCGTCCTGACCGAGAACCCCGCCCGCGGCTACCCCGCCCCCAGCGCCGAGCACAAGGACGCCCCACTCCCCACACCCTCTGACATCCAGCGGCTCCTCGCCGAGGCCCGTGAGCAGGACCGCGAACTTTTCGCCGCCCTCACCCTGATGTACCGGCACGCCTTCCAGCTCAAGGAACTCCTCGCCTTGCGCTGGAGTGCCCTGGACTTCAGCCGCGGCGAGTTGCTGCGGGCCCGAACGGTGTCCTCCCTCTCTCCGGAAGCGATGCAGGCCCTCCAGCCACTGCTCAAACAAGCTGGGGGTCCCCTGCATGCCCCGGAGCAGGCCGAGCGGGTCTTCTCCTACACCAGCCCGGATGACATCCGCCTGAAGATGTGGCGCCTCTGCAAGGCCGCCAACCTCGCCAGCATCAGCCCCAGCGAGTTGCGCAAGGCGGCTCTGCGCGACCACCCGCCGACACGGGAAGGAACAGGCTACAGTCATCCTCAGGCCCACCAGCGCGCCCTGAAATACGCGCAGCAGGTGGCTGAAAAGGCCCAGGTGTAGCATGACCGTCTTACCCCTTTCCCCTCCCCCGCATGCCCATAACCAGCAAACCTTCGAGACTTGCATCGCGCTCACCCTCCAGATCGTTGCCACCCTGGAATTCGCTCCCGTCCTTGGACGCGACCGGCCCACGCGGGAGATGATCCTCGCCTTTGCAGTACAGGCCGAGCGCCACGCTGGGATGCTGGCTGTGCTCGCCGGGTTTCCGGACACGGACGTCCAGGCCGCTGGGCACCACTGGTACGTCAACCTTTCCGCGCAGCGTGACGAACCCGTGCAGGTCGCTTACCACGCTCTGCACGCGGCGGCTTACCTCGGCCTGGACGGGGGCGCCACCACCGGGACCCTCCTGGCCGCCGTCGCCCACGCCCTGCGCGTCCTTGCCGAGCGGGAAGGCACCCTCACGAACTGAACATGAGCACCCCAAAGGAGGAAGCGACCTCTCCCCTTCCTGCCCCCGCTTCCACTCTTGCTCAAGCTCGCGCGGTTGATCGGGTCTGCGTTCTCCCCTCCCCTGGTCGCGTGGGCAGAGGCGTAGGTGGACTTCCCTTTCGTCTGGCTCTGTGTCTGGTTTGCCCTGACGGGGGCTTGAGTGGGGCGGGGGAGAAATCTCTTTACTTCTATTAATTTGTTGCTCTGCACGAGCGCCACGCTAGGTCCCTTCTCCGGCCTACCGCTCCCCAAGGGTCACACCAGCAGTGGCGCGAACACAAACGCTCAGGGGTGACGAGGGCGGCTCTCGACGTCCCCGTTCATTGAACCAGCGCTTGGAGGTGGAGCTGCACCAGCCACCACCTCGACAGGCGAGGCGAACGGCACTCCTCAGGGCCTCGACCTTCCTGCGGGCCGCCACCTCGGAAATCCCAGACCGCTTCGGTTATACCCTGAAAATCCGACTGGATTGGTTGACTTTAAGGAAGACTGTTTCATAGAGTGCGGGCCATGATTCGCCGCGCCTCCCTCGCGCTCCTGGGCCTCGCCCTCACGAGCGCAGCTCTTGCCGCTCCGAAAGACCCCGTCAAGTTCGCCGTGACCCTGGAGCAGATGCGGGGCCACTACGACGCCAGCCTGCTGAACTACCGCAACGGTGACCTGGCGATGGCGACCAAGCACGCCAAGCACCCGGCCAACGAGCTGTACGCGGCGATCCGCGGTGACCTGACCCCCGGCTTGCAGCAGAAGTTCCTGGCGGACTACGCCCGCATCAACCAGACCCTCGCAGCGAAGAAGCCCTCCGCCGAGTACCAGCGGGTCATGAACACCTTCTACGCCGACGTCGACGCGGCGCTCGCCACCCTGGGTTCCACCCGGACCGATCCGAAGTTCGCGGCGCAGGTCATCGCCGGAATCCTGGAGAACGCCGAGCACGAGTACGAGGAGGGCGTCCAGGGTGGCAAGGTCACGAACCTTGCGGAATACCAGGACGCGATGTTCTACGTGGCTCGGGCGCGGGGTTGGTTCGACCGGAATGCGGCGCGCTTCCCCCAGCACCAGCGCGAGGAGACCGCCGCCGCGCTCAAGGCCGCCGCGGCCGTCATTGCCCGGAAGGGCGACGTGAAGGCCCTGGAGCAGGCCGTCGACCAGGCGAAGGAGGAACTCGCTGAGGTCAGCGGGGTGCGGCGGGCCGCGGCGAGCGGGAACGCCACCTACTTCACCAACATCGACCGGCTGCTCGCGGCGGCCAAGAGCCGCTACGCGGGCGGGATGGGTGACGACGCCGAGGAAGCCCTCATCAACGCGTACCTGGAGAACTTCGAGTACCTGGAAAGCCCGCTGGCGAAGAAGGACCAAGCGCTGGAGACCAAGCTCGAAAAGACCCTGCGCGAGGACCTGCGCGCCCTGCTGAAGAGCAAGCCCAGTCCGCAAAAGTTCAGCGCGGCCGTGGACGCCGCCCTCGCGGACCTGAACAAGGCCCGTGCCCTGCTGGGGGAGTAACTCATGAGACGGTTCCTGATCCTGCTGCTGGCCCTGCTGGGCGTCGCGTTCGCCGCGCCGGGCCCGGTGGACGTGACGGCGGAACTCCGCACCGCGCACGACCTCGTGGTGCGGAGCCTGCGCGAGTATGCGGCGGGCCAGCGCGAGGACGCCTTCCGGACGGCCCGCGCGGCGTACCTCGACCACTTCGAGTACGCCGAGCCGCCGCTGCGTGTCCTGAACCCCGACCTCATCCTGGAGATGGAGTACCGCTTCGCGGATCTGCGCAACGGCATGAAGAGCGGCGCGAGCCTGAGCGAGCTGCGCGCCGTCGCGGGGGATATCGACGACAGCCTGCGGAAGGCCGAGAGCATCGTGAACGGCACGGGCGTCCTGGCGCCCACGCTCGCCGCGACCGGGGGCTTCACCATCCTCTTCCGCGAGGGGCTGGAGGCCGCGCTGCTGATGGCGGCGATCCTCGCGTACCTCGCCAGCACCCGCCACGACCGCCTGCGCGGCGGCGTGTGGTGGGGGGCGGGGGCGGCCCTCGTCGCCACCGCCGTCACGTGGTTTGCCGCCACCTACCTGCTCTCCATCGCGCCCATCTCGCGCGAGCTGATCAGCGCGATCACCAGCGTCATCGCCGTCGTCATCCTCTTCTATCTGTCGTTCTGGATGCTCCAGCAGGGCGACCGCAAGCGTAGCGCCGAGTTCATGCGGGCCCGGGTTTCCCAGGCCGTGCAGAGCGGCAGCCTGGGGGCCGTCGCGCTCGTGACCTTCACGACCATCTACCGTGAGGGGTTCGAGACGGTGTTGTTCTACCAGGCGCTCGCGGTCGCCAGCGGGCCGGTCCTGGGGTACATGTACCTGGGGATCGCGCTCGCGGCGCTGGCGCTGGTGGCCGTGTTCGCCGTCATCTTCCGCCTGGGGCGCCGGGTGCCCACGCAGCGCCTCTTCCCGGCCCTGGTCACCGTCACCGCCCTCTTCGCGGTCGCGTTCGTGGGCAACGGCGTGCGCGCCTTCCAGGAGGCGGGCTGGCTGCCCGTCACCAACCTGTACGGGCGGGTGCCGACGCTCGACCCCAACGTCGCGGCCCTCACCGGCCTGCACCCCACCGTCGAGACGCTCGCGGCGCAGGGGCTGATGGTCCTGGTGTACGTGGTGGGCTTCGTCCTGTTCCGCGCGCGTGGGCAGCGCCACTCCCGGCGCGGGGCATCGGTGTGACGGATCACCCCCTGCCGGTCCGGATCGGCATCGACGTGGGCGGCACCTTCACCAAGGGTGTCGCCCTCGGCCGTGACGGGCACCTCCTGGCCGTGTCCCACGTGCCCACCACCCACTGGCACGCGCTGGGGGTGGCGGCCGGGGTGCTGGACGCCCTGCGCGCCCTGCTGCGTGATCTTCCGCCGGGCGCGGCCCCGGCCCTCGTCGCCCACTCCACGACCCAGGCCACGAACGCCCTGCTGGAGGGGGACACGGCGCTCGTCGGCATCCTCGCGCTCGGGGAGGCCCGCGACGAGCGGCGGGTGCAGTCGGTCACCCGGCCCCCGGCGGGCCTGCGGGCGCGGCACGCCTTCGTCGCCACCGACGGGCCGGACTTCGACGCCCGGGTGCGGGCGGTGCTGGACCGCTGGCGCGCGGAGGGGGTGGGCGCCGTGGCCGTGTCGCAGGCGTTCGGGGTGGACGACGCGCACTTCGAGCGGCGGGCGGGGGACCTCGCGCGGGAGGGGGGCTTCCCGGTCAGCCTGGGGAGCGACCTCTCCGGGGCGTACGGGCTGGAGATGCGCACCCTGTCCGCCGCGGTGAACGCGAGCATCCTGCCCACCATGCTCCGCACCGCCAGGCACGTGCGGGACGCGGTGGGTGAACTCCTGCCGGACACGCCGCTGCTGATCGTCCGCGGGGACGGCGGCGCGGCCGACCTGCGCGCCTTCGAGGAGACGCCGCTGCACACGGTCGTGAGCGGCCCGGCCGCCAGCCTCGGCGGGGCAATCCTCGCGCACGGGGCGATGGACGGCGTGTTCTTCGAGGTGGGCGGCACCAGCACGAACATCGGCGTGATCAGGGACGGCCAACCCGCCCTGAAGTACATGACGGTGATGGACGTGCCCACCGGCCTGCGCGCCGCGGACATCCGCATCGCGGGCGTGGCGGGCGGCAGCCTGGTACGGCTGCGCGGGCGGCGCATCGAGGACGTCGGCCCGAGGAGCGCGCACATCGCGGGCCTCGCGTACTCCAGCTTTGCCTCGCCTGAGGCCCTGACCGGGGCGGGGCTGGAGCTGATCGCTCCCAGCGCCGGTGACCCCGCCGACTACGCGGTGCTGCGCACGCCGGACGGCCAGCGGTTTGCCATCACCCCGACCTGCGCGGCGAACGCCCTGGGCGCGATTCCCGAGGGGGGGTACGCGCACGCCCACCCGGAAAGTGCCCGGCTCGCGCTGGGTCTGCTGGGGCAGCACCTGGGGGCGAGCATGGAAGCGGCGGCGCAGGCGGTGCTGGAGGCCAGCGCGGAGAAGCTCACCCGGACCGTGCAGGGCCTGGTGCGCGAGTACGGCCTGCGCGGCACGCCGCTGTACGGCGGGGGCGGCGCGGCGAGCGTGCTCGGCCCGGTGGTCGCTCGGCGCCTGAGGGTGCCGTTCGTGCCCATCCCGCACAGCGACGTGATCTCGTCCATCGGCGCGGCGCTCGCCGTCATCCGGGTGGAGCGGGAGCGCAGCGTCACCCAGCAGGACCCCACGGTGGCGGACCTGCTCGAGCGCGAGGTGGGCGACGAGGCGGTGCGGCTGGGGGCGGACCCCGCCTCGCTGCGCGTCGAGACGGAGTACAGCGCCCGCGAGGGGCGGCTGCGGGCCGTGGCGACCGGCGCCCACCCCCTGAGCGCCCGCACCCGCCCGCTCGACGCGGACGAGGTGCAGCAGCAGGCCCGGCAGGTGCTGGGGGACCAGGCCCGGCTGGTGTTCGGCGGGACCCACCACACCCTGTTCGTCGCCTCCCGCGTGCGGCGCGGCCTGCTGCGCCGGACCGAGCAGCACGCGGCCCTCGTCCTCGACGGGCGAGGGGTGCGGCTGCTGCGCTTCGAGGACGCGCAGGTCCTCACCGGTCCCCCGCACGAGGCGCTGGACCGGTTGCGGACCCTGCTGGCGGGACGGGCGGTCGCCCCGCACGTCGCCGCCCTGACCGCCTCCCGGCTGCGCGACTACGCGCACCTGCACGACCCGGCGCTGCTGTTGCGCCAGCTCGGCGAGAACCTGCGTCTGGAGGGCCAGGTCGCGCTCATCGTCGAGCAGTGAGCCCACAAGGAGAATCATGCTGTACCGCCGTCAACGCAACCTGTCCCCCCTGCTCGTGACCGTCGCGGCCCTGCTCGGCCTCGCGCTGGGCTTCCTCGCGGGGCGGGCCACCGCGCCCCGGCCGACCCTGACGAGCCTGGTCGCTCCCAGCGTGGCCCATGTGCGCCAGGCCTCCGGCGCGTTGGAGATCGTCCCGCTGGAGTACGCCCGCGCCCAGCAGGGCAACACCAGCAGCCTGGGCGCGGCCCGGACGGCCGCCCGGCAGGCGCAGGCGGAACTGGACGAGGCGACGCTGCTGCGCCAACTGAACCCGGGTGGGTTCCGTGAGGCGCGGGCGGCGTTGGTGGCCCTCACCGGTGCCCTCGACGCCCGCCGCGGCACCGACGCCGTGCAGGAGGACGTGACGCGCGCTCAGGCGGCGTTGCGGGAACTCCAGGCGATCGGCACGCCAGACCAGTGAGGGCGCAGACCCCATGACTTCCCCTGCCCAAGAGCGCCTGCTGCACGCCGCCCACACCCTGTTCTCCGGCCGCAGCATTCATCGGGTCTCCATCGACGACATCGTGCGGGAGGCCGGAAGCACCAAGGCCACCCTCTACCGGCACTACCGCAGCAAGGACGACCTCCTCCTCGCGGTGATGCGCTGGGAGTCCCAGGCCTGGCTGCACGGGTTTCAGGACAACGTCGCGCGTCTGGAGCCTCACCCCGCCCGGCAACTGCTGGTCGTGGTCGACGCGCTCGCGGGCGGGTGGGCGCGCCCTGGCTTCCGGGGGTGCGTGCTGACCCGCCTCGTTCTGGAACAGGCTGATCCCGACCACCCGGCGGGGCAAGTGCTGGAGGACCACCAGCGACGTGTGCGGGAGTACCTCGCGGTCCTGGCCCGTCGGGCGGGACGGCCGGAGCCTGACCGGCTCGCGGCCGAACTGCACCTCGTTCTGGAGGGGGCCGCCCTGCTGGCCGGGGTGGGGCGGGACCGCGAGGCCTTCTCCCGGGCACGGGCGATCGCCGGGCAGTTGCTCGGCGACCCTGTTTACGGGGAGAAGGCCGATGGGGCGTGAACGGCTCACGGATCGGTGAGCCACTCCAGGTGAGTCGGCGAGGCGCGGTGAAGCGTGAATCGGAGCACCCGACGTGACGAAGACCCCTGGGCGGTGAAGGTGTGGTGTTCGCGTTGACGGCAGCGGTGTCAGCCATCGTGATCGCGTGCCCGGATGCACTGGCGCTGGCAACGCCGACGGCAATCACGGTCGGCGTGGGGAAGGGGGCGTGGGAGGGCGTGCTGGGCTTCCTCGCGCGCCCCAGCCGACCCTGGCGAGCCTGGTCGCTCCCAGCGTGGCCCATGTGCGCCAAGTCTCCGGCGCGCTGGAGGTCGTGCCGCTGGAGTACGCCCGCGCTCAGCAGGGCAACGCCGGCAGCCTCGACGCCGCCCGGCAGGCGCAGGCGGAACTGGACGAGGCGACGCTGCTGCGTCAACTCAACCCGGGCGGGGTCCGCGAGGCGCAAGCGGCCCTGGCCGACCTCGCCCGGACCCTCGACACGAACGGCAGCCCGCAGGTCGTGGAGGCGAACGCCACGCGGGCCTAGGCCGCGCTGCGCGACCTTCAGGCCATCGGCACACCCTGACGCCGGACATGGGGGTGGAGCCACCAAGGCTGCGGCGGGCGGCCCGGTCCTGCCGGGCCGTTCACCCGCTGGCGGCTGACAAGAATTCGGGTGGAACAGGGACACGCTTGTTCCGCCCGAGCGGGCTTGATGGGCCTACGACGAGATGGACGAATCCTCTTCGCCGGAATGACAATGACGCCCCGCGAGGGGGCGTCACTGGAATTCACCTACTTGAAGCGCGCGCGGAACGCGTCACTGACGGGCTTCTTCTCCGCCGGTCGCGCATCCTGGTGACGCGCGCGGATCCCTGTCATCAACTGTTGCGCCTCGCGAATGCTGGCGTGACTCTCGGCGCGCAGCTCCTCGCGGCGGTCCATCGTCGTCTCAACAGGCTGACGCATCGTCTCCGCTCCTCTCACCATCTCAAATGCACGTTACGGCTTCCCATAACATGCAGTGCATGAACTGTACCACAGTTGTGCCCAGGGGTCACGACCCATGCGGTGGAACCCCCTGACAGCGTAAGGAATTTCCTCACGCCTCATCAGGTAACTCCGGCGGGTCCATGATGTTCAGCTCGCACACCAGGCCCGGTCGCAGCGCGCTGTTCGGCGCGTGATCCAGCCCCGCGTGCACCGTCGTGATGGCTGGCCCCGTCAACCACACGGCCTCCCGCCAGCGGCAGCCATCCCAGTAGTGCTCACTCTTGCCCAGCGTGTATCCGCACAGCAGGTGAAACTCTCGCGCGTAGGTACCCCCCACGTTCACAGGACGGTGGTACCGCACGTTCAGGTTGTACTGATCGCGGTACCGGGGGTCCGTGGGATACGTCAGCAGGAACGCGAACCGGGCCAGCTCGTCGGTCACGACGGGATCGCTGACGTACAGGTTCAGGAGCCGCAACAACTCGTAGTACACCAGCAGCGTGTGCGGGAACTCCTCGTACGCGATTACGGGGTCCTCGGCGAACCGCGCGCGCAACCGCGCGAGGTACCCCTTGAACCGGCGGAACTCCTCCTCGGGGTCCGGCTCGAACGCCTGAAGTTCATCGTGCACGACGTTCAGGTTGTTCACGACCGCCTCGTACACGGCGGTGTAGAACCGCTCGTGCTGACTGTAATGCCGGTCCAGGTGCCCGTCCAGGTCGCGCCACGCGTTGGCGGGCGGGTTCACGAGGCTGCTCACCGTGCCCAGGAACTCCCAGTCGACGTCCAGCGTGGCTGGCAGTTGCCCCACGTGCGGTTCGTGACTGACGAGCGCGTGCGAGTGTACGTACTCTGTATCCGCGCGCTTCAGAACCCCGTGCAGCGGTTGATCGTCGTTGTCAGCCTCGGGGGAGCGGGGGCGCCGGATCTGGCTCATCCCGTCAGTTTACTGGCGTGCTGGAGGGCTCCCGAAGGCCCAGGGCCAGGTGGTACAGGCGGCGCCGGTAGTTCACGCGCGTCGATTCCGTACAGGAGGACAAACAGGACTCTCTCCCGCTCGTCCCGGAACGCCTTGTCCTGAGTCCCCTCCTGCTGTTTGGCCAGGAACTCACGGCGGGCGCGCAGGTGTCGCTCACGCCACGACAGGGGCAAGGGCAGAGGTCTAGCGCGGTACCCATCCGGAACCCGACCAGCACGCCTAGCCCCAGGGCAACCCTGCTCGCCCTGGTGCCTGCCCGGGTCCATGGTGTCCGGCGGGCGGGGGAACGGCCCGGCGACGGGGGCGGATGGGGCGGGTTCGTCAGGGCGCTGGCCATGCCCGGGAGGCCCTGACCCCGGTCCCGGCGCCGGGGTGACGCGGCCCGCGGAGGCAGGCGCCACGCGACCAGCGTGACCTCGCTCAAGCTTGGGGCTTCCCGAGGCGGGCGCCGCGCGGCGGGCCAGCAGGTGACCGCCCGCTTCCCCACGGGGCGGCGCCACACCGTTCACCCGGTGTGCTGGTCCGCGCGGTGGAGGGGAGCTTCGGCCCGGCCTCGCTGCCGCGTCCCCATCCACCATGCCGCCAGGCCGGTGCTGAGCGGCACGGCGAGGAGCATGGTGATCAATGCGATCAGCAGTCCGGCCAGTTCGGAGAACAAGGCCTCGCCGTTCAGGGTCACCCACATCGGGGTCGTCCCGTCGGCCCGGAGCAGGAGCATCAGGGGCAGCGCCCCCGCCGCGTACCCCAGCACCAGGACGGTGACCATGCTGCCCACGTGGTCCCCGCCCACCTGCATGCCCAGGGCATACAGGCGGCCGATGGGCAGGCCCGGCTGGGTCTGGGCGACCGTCTCCACCACAGAGGCCTGGGTGACGGTGACATCGTTCATGGCACCGAGCGCCGAGAGGACGACCCCGACGACATACAGGCTCAGCGCGTTGATGCCGTAGGATCCCTGGGCGACCACGGCCGCCCGGTCCGCGGTGCCGCTGAGGTGCGTCAGGTGCGCGACGAGGAGGGTGAGGAAGTACCCGGCGGTGGTCGCGGTCCACAGGGCGGTCAGGGCGGCGTGACTTTTCCAGTTCCACCCGTGGACCAGGTAGACACAGACGGCCAGCACGGCCCCCAGGGCCGGAATGGTCAGGGGAGCGCTGCTATGCCCGGACAGCAGCGCGGGCAGGATGAGCACCCACAGGGCCAGCAGGGTGAGGGTGCTGCCCAGGATGGCCCGGAAGCCCTTGCCGCGCGCCACCGCGACGGCGATGACCATCACGGCGCCGAGCAGCCAGCCCAGGTACGGGGTGCGCACCGGGTCATTCAGGACGTAGTCCTGGCCGGTTTGATAGATGACCACCGGCTCGCCCCGGGTGTAGGTGGGGCCGTCCGCGTAGGAGAGCGCGTTCACGATCTCGCCGTCTTCCAGGGTCACCAGCACCTCGTCCGCGCTGTACCGCTGCTCGTAGGTGCCGCGCAGGTACGTGCCCAGGGGGGCGGGCGATTCGGGGAGGCGGACGCATCCCCCCAGCAGCAGGGGCAGCGCGGCGAGGAGCGGCAGGAGGAGGCGTGCCGGCCACGGAACACCAAGGGGGAGGACAGGCATGGGCGAACCGCATCATACCTGTATGGCTGTACAGATCTCATGGGTACGACTGGGCCTGCACGAAGGCGTCGGGCGCGACGAGTCCCCGGGACGCCGGGATGCGGCCGGTGGCCCCAGAGCGGGTCAGGACCAGAGTCCAGAATCCTGATACGTCAGGGACTTGGCGTTGCCAGGCGGGCGCGATCATGCGGCAACACTCGTGCCCTCACGCCTCTCACGTAGGGTAGCGATACGCGCGTTGGGCAAGCGGCGCAAGTCACGGGTCAGCACCCGGGCGACGGCGTGAGGGGTGCCGGCCGCCGCCCACACCGCGTCCAACTCCAGCAAGGCGTCATCCAGCAGCGTGACCAGCGAGCGGACGTGACCCACCGGCGGCACCCCGCCGACCGCAAAGCCCGTGCATTCCCGCACGAACGCCGCGTCCGCCTTCCCCACAGCCTCGCCCAGGCACTCGGCCAGGCGGGTCTCGTCCACGCGGTCACGACCGCTGAGCATCACCAGCACCGCCTCGCCACCCCCCATGCGGAACACGAGCGACTTGGCGATCTCCTCCACGTCACACCCCAGGGTGGCGGCCGCCTCCGCGGCGGTGCGTGTGTAGCCGGGCAACTCCACGACCTCGGCGGGAACACCGAGCGCGCGCCAGGCGTCCTGAACCTTCCGGGCGCTGGGCGCCAGGTCAGCCACGGTGCCCTCCACGAGCAGGGGCAACGGTGAACGGCACGCAACACCTGGGACCGGCGCACATAGTGGTGATGGTATGTGATGCCCCCGCCGGTCAGCACGAGGTCCGGGTCACAGGTCCACTCGCCACGACCAGCCCCCTCCTCAAGTGGGCCTGGCGTGTTGGGCGGATGCACGGCGTCCTTCACGCGGCTGCGCTGGGGTATGTTCGACGCCCATACGCTGTCCGGCTTCCTGGTGGCCGCCGTCGTCATCGCGCTCACCCCCGACCCGACTCAATGCTGGTGCTGCCCGGTCGCTCATGGGTGGGCGCCGCACCAGTGTGGTGACCGCCCTGGGCAGTCGCCCCCGCCTTCGAGGTCGTGAAGTTCGCGGGGGTCGCCTACCGAATGTACCTGGGCGTCCGGGCGTTGCGAGACCGGGCCACACCCCTCCTCCCCGACCGGGCGGTACCGGTGAGTGGGGCGAGGGCGTTGTGGCAGGCGGTGGTGACGGACGTGCTCAATTCGAAGGCGGCGCCGTTCTTCATGGCGTTTTTGCCGCCATTCGTGCATAGGGTCACGCCAGCAGGGCGCGGAAATGAACGCTAAGCCGCCTACAGTTTTCCTTGCTGGGCTGAGCCCAGGAAGGGCCGTGAGTGACCATACGCGAGGCAGAGCGACGGCACCCACCGTCCCCCCTCTCCCGCTTGACACGAGCTTAACAGCACCCCCCTAGCCTGCACGCATGCGGAAAACACTCCTGACCGTGCTGGCCCTGGGCGCCCTGCCCACCCCGGCCCTCGCCCAGATGAACCACGGCACTATGCACATGGCCACCCCCGCGACCGGCATGAACCCGCCGATGGACCTGAGCGCTCTGAAGGCGATGACCGGCAAGGCCTTCGACCGCGCCTTTCTCTCCATGATGATCCCGCACCACCAGGCCGCCGTCGCCATGAGCCAGGCCGTCCTCGGCACCCGGGACCCCAAGGTCAAGGCCTGGGCGAACACCATCATCCGGGACCAGAACCGGGAGATCGCCCAGATGAACACCCTGCTGAAGAGTTACGGCGGCGCCGACAGCGAGATGCAGGCGAGCATGATGGGCGACATGGCGAGCAGCGTGAAAAGCGCCAGCAACAAGGACCGCGCCTTCGTGCAGGGCATGATTCCGCACCACGCCTCCGCCATCGACATGGCGAACCTCGCCCTCCAGAAATCGCAGAACCTCAGCGTGCTGGGGCTCGCCCGCGACATCACCCGCGCCCAGGCCGCCGAGATGTACGACTTCAAGGCCTACCTGCTGCGCTGAGCGTCCGCGACACCGTGCCCCACCCCTCCGGTGGGGCTCCTTTGTGCCCCGCCTCCCCCCGGAGACCCCATGCCCAACGTCCTGATTGTGGACGACGACCCCGCCATCCTCGAAATCCTGCGCGCCTACCTCGCTGCGGAAGGACACACGGTTCTGGAAGCGGCCGACGGGATTCAGGCCCGCACCCTGCTCCCCCGTGCCGACCTCGCCATCCTCGACTGGATGCTGCCCGGTGTGTCTGGCCTGGAACTGGCCCGGGAAGCTCGGGCCGCCCGCCTCGACCTGCCCATCCTGATGCTCACCGCACGAGGGGAAGAAGAAGACAAGCTGCGCGGTCTGGACCTCGGCCTCGACGACTACGTGGTCAAGCCCTTTAGCCCTCGGGAGGTCGTCGCCCGGGTCCGCGCCCTGCTGCGCCGGGTGGGCGTCCGCGACACGGTGAGCAGCGGGGGCCTGGAACTTGACCTGCGCGCCCGCACGGCGACCTTGGACGGGCAACCCATCGACCTCTCCAAGCTGGAATACGACCTGCTGGCCGCGCTCGCCTCCCACCCCGGCCTCGCCTGGACCCGGGAGCGGTTGCTGGAACGGGTCTGGGGCCAGGACTTCCCCGGCACCGAGCGGGTGGTGGACGTGCATGTGACGGGCCTGCGCAAGAAGCTCGGAGATGACGCCGACCGACCCCGTTTCATCGAGACGGTGCGGGGCGTCGGCTACCGCTTCAGGACCGACACTTGAGCGAGGAGGTCCCGTGAAGCTCTACCCCCGCCTGTTCCTGTCGCACCTGCTGGTCATCCTGATCGCCGTCGGCGCCATGCTGGTCCTGACCGAACTGCTCGCCCCCGCCTTCGTGCGCCACCACGTCGAGCAGATGGTGCGCCTGATCGGCCCGGACGGGGCCAGCCTGCGCCCCGACCTGGAACGGGGGATGCGCCGCACCCTCAACTCCGCCCTGCTGGTGTCCCTCCCCCTCGCGCTGCTGGTGGCCGCCCTGACGGCCCTGCTCTCGGCGCGGCGGGTGGTGCGGAGCGTGACCCTGCTGCGGGACGGCAGCCACGCCATCGCGGCCGGGGAGTACCGGCGGCGCCTGCCCGAGGAGGGCCGCGACGAGCTGACCGACCTCGCGCGGCACTACAACCGGATGGCCGGGGCGCTGGAGCGGGTCGAGCAGGGCCGGGTGGAACTGATCTCGAACGTGGCGCACGAACTGCGCACCCCCCTGGCCGCCCTGCGTGGGTACGCCGAGGCGCTGAGAGACCGGGTGCTGGCCCCCGAGGTGGCCTCGGACGCCATCGTGCGGGAGACAGTGGCGATGGAACGGCTGGTGCGGGACCTGAGCCTGGTGTCCCGGGTGGAGGCGGGCGCCGTGGAGCTGCACCCGACGGACTTCCGACCGGGGGAGTTGCTGAGGGCCGCGCTGGAGCGCTTCGAGGGCGCCGCTCAGGACCGGGGCATCCACCTGGCCCTGCAAACGGACGACCCTCTCCCACGGGTCACGGCGGACTTCGAGCGGGCCTCGCAGGTCCTGGCGAACCTGCTCTCGAACGCCCTGCGGCACACTCCCAGCGGCGGGTCCGTCACGCTTGCGGCCCACGCGGCGGACGGTCGGGTGACCTTTGAGGTGCGGGACACCGGGAGCGGCATTCCCGAGGAGCACCTGGGCCGCATCTTCGAGCGGTTCTACCGGGTGGACCCGGCGCGGACCCGGGGCGAGGGAAGCGGGGTGGGCCTCACCATCGCCAAGGGCCTAATCGAGCGCATGGGCGGCACGCTCACCGTCACGTCGGGGCCAGGAGGCAGCACGTTCGGCTTCACGTTGCTGGCCGCCCATACGGGGAGCACCTGAGGTCTTCCCATTGGTCGCTGTGAGCCGAAGTCGGACAAACGCCGCCCCAAAGGGCGACGTTTTGTGGCTTTTGGGGGAGCGCCAGCCGTGGCGCGGAAACCAACGCTCAGCCTCCAGCACCTCGCTCTCACCGGGCCGGTCCAGGTCGGCGAAGGGGCCGTCAGGCGCCCTGCGCGAGCAGAGGAGACAGCTCAACGTGGTCCCGCCCCAGCACGTTGACGTGCTCGAACAGCAGCGGTGACCGCCGCACGACATCCTCCAGCAACACGGTGGCCCCCGCCGCCTTCAGGTGATTCAGGATGGTGTCGAGGCCGCCCTTCATGGCACCGAGACGTTCAGGGGCGCATCGCGGGGATGTGACGGCCACACACGCCGCCTGACCGGAGAGGGGGCAAGGAGCGGCCGGGTGGCCGCTCCTTCCGTCTTACGTCTTACTGCCGGTGTTCGGGGTGGGGGTCCTCGCTCAGCCACTGCTGATGCACCTGCTCGTGGTTCAGCTTCAGGTGCACATGCTCGTCCACGTGATCCACCGCGCTCAGCGGCAGCCAGTGGTGCGTCCCCGAGTCGTCCCGGCTCAGCTTGATGTACTCCCCGTCTACCCGGTCCACCTCGCCGTGCCGGTGCCCGTCCGCGCAAATCACCGGCATGTGCTCCTGAATCTGTGCTCCCGTCGTCATGGTCTGACCTCCCTGGGTCCGCCTCCATCCTCCGGTCTCTCCGGGGAGTGGGACAGCCCAAGCGCGACCTTATTCCTCTTTTGTGCGCATGTATGAACAGTTGTTCAGTCAATATGGACGGGCGTGGCTCACCTGTGCCCCCGTGAAGCCGCAGGAGGGCATCCATCCTCAACCGTTCATTCTTCTGCTCACCTGGAAGCCCACCCGGAATTGCCCCTGACCCTCCGCGAGATTCAACAGCAGGGGGTGGTCCAGCGCGAAAGGGAGGACCACGACGAGTACGGCCGTGGGGCTCATGGCTCCCGACCGATGGTCCCGCGCCACGACGAGCATCATGAGCGCGACCGCCACCACGAGGACCGGCACGACTGGGGACACCATGACGAGCATGGCGGGACCACCGCCGGCACCACGATTGAGGGCCTCTGCAAAGCGTCGAAGAGTGCCAAGACTGGATGACCGACAACCTCACCTCTGAATGGCCTCTCCGGGGACCAAGACCTGATGCCTGGCCGGACCATATCTTTGCCTCGTTGAGCGTGTCAGCGTGGCGAACGATGGGGTTCCGGTCATCCGGTGGGGTTAATCGGGCGGTTGAGCGTTCGACCTCTCCCCTTCATGGAGCCGAACGCAGAAGGTCCACCGCCGACCTCTCTCAGGATGGGGCCCGGGGACGTCCGTATGGACGTCCCCGGGCACTGATCTCTTGACGGATTACTGGCGGTGTTCGGGATGGGGGTCCTCACTCAACCACTGCTGGTGGACCTGTTCGTGGCCCAGGTTCAGGTGGACGTGCTGATCCACATGGTCCACGGCACTTATGGGCAGCCAGTGCGGCTGTGCGGAATCGCCCCCCGACAGCTTGATGTACTCCCCGTCCACGCCGTCCACCTGGCCGTGATCCATTCCGTCCGCACACTTCACCGGCATGCCTGGCTTGATCTGCGACTGCATCGTCATCGGGTGCCTCCTGTCCAGACAGCGTACGTTCTTCTTTCCAAGGTGGAAATGAGCCTCCTGTCAACCCCGCTTCATGGCTGAACAGACTTACATATGAATGTTCACTCAGGTATACTGAACCCATGACGGCCTCACCCCCCCGCCCAGATGCCCCTTTGCCGGAGACCGCTCACCTGACCTATTTCGTGGACGGGATGGACTGTGCGAGTTGCGTGCAAAAAGTCGAGCGCATGATGGCCACGCTGCCCGGCGCGAGCGGCGTCAAAACGAGCTTCAACAAGCAGACGCTCGACCTGGACCTCGACGAGACCCGGACTTCACGCACAACCCTGGAACAAAATCTCCAGGCGCTGGGTTACACACCTGAATTGCTGAGCCGTGCCGCCCCCCTCACCCCGATCGAGGACCTCTCCCACCTGACCTACTTCGTGGACGGGATGGATTGTGCGAGTTGCGTGCAGAAGGTCGAACGCATGATGGCCACCGTGCCGGGCGCGAGCGGCGTGAAGACCAGCTTCAACAAGCAGACCCTGGAACTCGACCTCGACGAGCGCCAGACCCCTCGCGCCCTGCTGGAGCGCAACCTGCACTCCCTGGGCTACACCCCTTCCCTGCAGGGAGGAGCGGCCTCTCCGTCCGCCGCCAAGAGCCACGAGGGCCATGACCACGCGGGGCAGGACCACCACGACCACGATCACGGCAGCCACGATCACGACCCCGGGGGTCATGGTCACACCCACGAGATCCCCAAACCGGGTCAGCCCTGGTACGCGACCGGGCAGGGCAAGCTGGTCGTGACCTCCGGCGTGCTGCTCGCCCTGGCCTGGCTGTTCGGCTTTATCGAGCCTCAGTTCGCCACCGTCGGTTTTATCGCCGCGACCTTGATCGGCGTGTGGCCGCTGGCGAAGAAGGCGGTGGCGAGTGCCCGCTTCGGGGACTACTTCAGCATCAACACGCTGGTGAGCCTCGCCGCCCTCGGCGCTATCCTGATCGGGGAAGCGGCCGAGGGCGCGGTCGTCGTGTTCTTCTTCGCGGTCGGCGAACTCCTGGAGGGCATCGCCGCCGGTCGGGCCCGCGCCGGGATTCAGGCGCTCGCAGCGCTGGCTCCCAAGACGGCCCTGCTCGTTGAAGGTCAGGGCACCCGCGAGGTACCTGCCAATGCCCTGCGGGTCGGGCAGACCGTGCAGGTGAATCCGGGGGCGCGGGTGCCCGCCGACGGCACCATCCTGAGCGGCACCTCCAGTCTCGACGACAGCCCCGTGACGGGGGAGAGCGTCCCGGTTGTGAAGAGCGCGGGGAACAGCGTGTACGCGGGCAGCATCAACACCGACGGGGTGCTGACCGTGCGGGTGGATAAGGCCGCCAGCGACAACACCATCGCCCGGATCATTCACATGGTCGAGGAGGCGGAGGGCAGCAAGGCGCCCACCGCGCGCTTCATCGACCGCTTCAGCCGGTACTACACCCCCGGGGTGGTGGCGGTGTCCGCCCTGGTCGCCCTGGTTCCGCCCCTGTTCTTCGGAGCCCAGTGGCACCCTTGGCTCTACAAGGGGATCGCCCTGCTGCTGATCGGTTGCCCCTGCGCCCTGGTCCTGAGTGTGCCTGCGGCCATCACCAGCGGGATCAGCGCGGGAACCCGGCGCGGACTGCTGATCAAGGGCGGGGCCGCGCTGGAGAGCATCGGGAGCGTCAAGACGGTCGCGTTCGACAAGACCGGGACGCTGACGGCCGGGAAGCCGCGCGTGACCGACGTCCTTGGGGTGAACCTGGACCGCAACGAGGTGCTGCGCCTGGCCGCCGCCGTGGAGTCGGGCAGCAGTCACCCGCTGGCCAAGGCCATCACGGACGCCGCCCGGCAGGGTGGCCTCACCCTGCCCCCCGTCACGGACGCGCAGGCAATTCCCGGCAAGGCGGTCACGGCCACCGTCGAGGGCCGGACGCTCAGCGTCAGCTCGCCGCGGCACGCGGATACGTTCGCTCCCTTGCCCGGCAGCGTGCGGGCGAAGATCACGGCGTTCGAGGAGCAGGGCCGCACGGCGGTCGTGCTGCGGGACGGGACTGTTCCCCTGGGTGTCATCGCCATCCGCGACGAGCCCCGTCCTGACGCCCGGGAGGCCATCGCGCAGCTTCGCGGGCTGGGCGTCCAGACGGTGATGCTCACCGGGGACAATGCCCGTACCGGGCAGGCCATCGCCTCTGACCTCGGGATGGACGTGCGGGCCGAGTTGCTGCCCGAGGACAAGCTGCGTTTGATCGCGGATCTGAAGGCGAAGGGGGGCGTGGCGATGGTGGGGGACGGTATCAACGACGCGCCCGCGCTGGCCCAGTCGGACGTGGGCATCGCGATGGGCGGCGGCACCGACGTGGCCCTGGAGACCGCCGACGCCGCCCTGCTGCAAGAACGCGTCACCGGCGTCGCCCATCTGGTCTCCCTGTCACGCGCCACCATGCAGAACATCAAGGTGAACATCGCCTTCGCGCTGGGCCTCAAGGCGATCTTCCTGGTCACGACCCTGCTGGGGTACACCAACCTGTGGATGGCGATTCTGGCCGACACCGGCGCGACCGCCATCGTCACGGCCAACGCCCTGCGCCTGCTGCGCTGGAAGGGGGGCGGTCCCGCCGCCCCCCGCACCGTCACCGCCGCCCCGACCCCCACCCGCGCCTGAGCCATGCCCGAGATCACGCTCTACACCGTCCCGAACTGCGCGGACTGCCAGGCCATCAAGCGGCTGCTGACCCGCCAGGGCGCCGCCTTTACTGAGAAGAACGTGCGAGGGGACCCGCAGGCCCTGGCGGAGATGCAGGCCAGGGCGCAGGTCCGCATCGCCCCCGTCACCGTGATCGGCGAGCAGGCCTTTTACGGCCCCTTCGACGACCAGCGCCCGCGGATTCTGGCGGCCCTGCGGGGAGAGACCGCCGCTTGAACGCCCTCACCGTGCAACTCCTGTCCCTCACGTCGATCCCGGTGGCGGCCACCTTGCTCGGGGGCGTCCTCGCCAGCTACCGAACCCCCGGCGAGCGGCTGCGCTCCTTCGTCCAGCACTTCGCCGCGGGCGTGGTGTTCGCCGCCGTGGCGGGCGAACTGCTGCCGGAAATCACCCGGGGCCACCAGCCGCTCGGCGTGGTGATCGGCTTCTCGCTGGGCGTGGGCCTGATGCTCGTCATCCGGCACCTGGCCGGGCGCCTGGAACGTCCGGCAGCGGGCGGCTCCGCCCCGCGTGGGAACGTCGGCCTGGTGACCGTGGTGGGCCTCGACGTGCTGATCGACGGGCTGCTGATCGGGGTGGGCTTCGCGGCGGGCGCGCGGGTGGGCACGCTGCTGGTGGTGGCCCTGACGCTGGAACTGCTGTTCCTGGGTGTCTCGGTGGCCTCCAGCCTGGGCCAGTCCGGCACATCCCGGGGCCGCACGGTCCTCACCGTGGCCGGGCTGAGCCTGCTGGTGATCGTGGGCGCGCTGCTGGGGGGGACGCTCCTCCAGGGGCTCTCGGGTCTCGCCCTGGAGATCGTGCTGTCCTTTGGCGCGGCGGCCCTGCTGTTCCTGGTGACCGAGGAACTGCTCACCGAGGCGCACGAGGTCAAGGAGACGCCGCCCATCACCGCCGCCTTCTTCGCGGGCTTCGTGGCCCTGTACCTGCTGGAGTTGGCGTCGTGAGGTGGGGGCCCCTGCTGCTGATCGCGGCCCTGCTGGCCCTGGAGGGAGGGCTCAAGGCCTGGGCCGCGGCGAACCTGACCCCGGGCGTGGACCGCCCCTTGGTGCCCGGCCTGCTGCACCTGGGCTTCACCCTGAACCCCGGCATGGCCTGGGGCCTGCTGGGCGGCCTGACCTCCCCGCTGGCCCTCCTGCGCCTGCTGGTCGGCCTGGGGATCGTGGCCGGCCTGCTCTCCGGCCGGCTCCCCACCGGGCGCGTCTGGCCGCTCGCGCTGATCGCGGCGGGGGCGCTCGGGAACGCCTTGGACGGCCTGACTCGCGGTGCGGTCGTCGATTACCTCACTGCCCCCGTGCTGGACGTGGTCGCGCGGCCGCTGACGGGCCGCCCCTTTCCCATCTTCAACCTGTCGGACGTGCTGGTCTGTACGGGCACCCTCTGGCTGCTGCTGCACGCCCGGCGGATGGAACGCCGCGCTGGACATTCCGCCTCTGACCGGTGTGCTACCTCTCAACCCAAGGAGAATTCATGAACCGAACTGTCCTGCTGACCCTGCCCGCCCTGCTCGCGCTTGCCTCCTGCAACCGGGGAGGCGGTGAGATTGAGGGCGTCCAGAGCTTCCAGAACAAGGGGGGAGCCCACCAGGAGGGGCGCATCACCTACGCGCAGACGCCCCCGGCGGGCGGACCCCACAACCCCGCCTGGCAGAACTGCGGCGTGTACGACCGCCCGCTCTACGACGAGTACGCCGTGCACAGCCTGGAGCACGGGGCGGTGTGGCTCAGCTACCAGCCGGGCCTGCCCGCCGATCAGGTCGGGGCCCTGAAGACACTGGTGGAGGGACGCTCCTACACCCTGCTCTCGCCCCACGAGTCGCAGAAGGCCCCCCTCGTCCTCACGGCCTGGAACAGGCAGCTCGTGGTGCAGGACGTCTCGGACCCCCGGGTGAAGCAGTTCCTCCAGACGTATGAGCAGGGGGGCGAAGCCCCGGAGATCGGGGCCTCATGCAGCGGCGCGTACAACGGCACGGTCTAACCGCCTGGGCGGGTGGGGTGCTGGCCGCGGCGGTCCTCGGCGTGGGCGCGGCCGTCACTTGGCCCCGCCCGCCCGCCGAGGGGAGTTCCGAGGTCAGCTTTGCCCGGGACATGAGCGCGCACCATGCGCAGGCCGTGGACATGAGCGTGACGCTGGTCAAGCGGGCGGCGGACCCGGCGATCCGGCTGCTGGCTCAGGACATCCTGCTGGGGCAGCAGGCGCAGATCGGGCAGATGCAGGGCTGGCTGATGGCCTGGGGGCGCCCGCTGGCGGGCCGGGAGGCCCCGATGGCGGGCATGGACCGCGCCCGCATGGGCCTGGCGTCTGACGGGGACGTGCGGCAGCTCCGGCACCTCCCCGTCAACACGGCGCAGACCCGCTACCTGGTCTTGATGCGCCGCCACCATCAGGGGGGCGTGGCGATGGCGAAGTCGGCCCTGACGACCGTGAAGCGCCCGGAGGTCCGGGCCTTCGCCGAGCGGGTGGTGGCGGCCCAGACCTCGGAGATTCAGGCCATCGACGCGCTGCTCGGGAAGCGCATGGCGGGGGGGGAAGCCCAACCGGAAATGCAGCCGGAGATGGACGGCATGACCCATGAGTGAGCACGGGCACAGCCACGGCGCGAACGCCAGCGCGCGGCAGCTCCGCCTGGCCCTCGCCCTGACCGGCACGTTCCTGGTCGTCGAGGTCATCTACGGCTTCCTGTCGGGCAGCCTGGCGCTCCTCTCGGACGCCGGGCACATGCTGACCGACGTGATGGCGCTGGTCCTGTCGCTCTTCGCGATTCGGATCGGCCAGCGGGCGGCGGACGGGCAGCGCACCTTCGGGTACCGCCGGGCCGAGATCCTGGCGGCGGCCGTGAACGCCGGGGCGCTGTTCGCCATCGGGCTGTACATCCTCTTCGAGGCGTACCGCCGGTTGCGCGAGCCGGTGGAGGTGCAGAGTACCACCATGCTGGTCGTGGCCGTCCTCGGGCTGATCGTGAACCTGATCAGCGCGCGCCTGCTCGCCTCGGGCAGCGAACACAGCCTGAACGTGAAGTCCGCGTACCTGGAGGTCATGGGAGACTTGCTGGGCTCGGTGGCCGTGATCGTGGGAGCGCTGGTGATCCGCTTCACGGGCCTGACCTGGGTGGACCCGGTGCTGGGCGCCTTGATCGGGCTGTGGGTCCTGCCGCGCACCTGGGTTCTGCTCAGGGCCAGCGTGAACGTGCTGCTCGAAGGGGTGCCGGAGGGCGTGAACCTGGACCGCCTGCGGGCGGAACTCGCGGCCCTGCCCGGCGTGCGGGAGGTGCACGACCTGCACGTCTGGAGCGTGACCAGCGGCCTGCACAGCCTCACCGCCCACCTGGTGGTGGCGGGCCAGCCGGCGGCGGACCTGCTGCCCAGGGTTCATGCCATTGCCGAGCGCCACGGCATCGAGCACAGCACGGTGCAGGTGGAACCCCCGGACACCCACGCCGGACACAAGGACCACCTTCACCCGTGAAGCGGCGGCGGCAGGCCGACCTGCTGGTCCAGGCCAACGGGCTGACGGACGTCGCGCTGGCGGTCGCCACCTTCCGCCACCAGCATGTCGCGCTGGGCCTGGCGTACGGCGGTCTCGGACTGGTCTGGCTGCTGAGCGCCGTCCGGCAGTGGCGCTGGCACCCCCGGCCCGCCGACCTGCGGCGCCTGGCCGTCGGCCTCGGCCTGGCCCTGCTGCTGCTCCTGGCCGAACTGCTGTCCTTCTTTTAAAGGAGCCCCTCATGCGCGAGCCTCACCATGTCTGATGCCCTCCCGTCCGAACTGGAGCGGCGCGAGACCAAACAGCACCTGCTGCGGTCGCTGGGTCCCGGCCTGATCACCGGCGCCTCCGACGACGATCCCAGCGGCATCGCCACCTCTTCCCAGGTGGGCGCCCAGTTCGGGTCCGGCCTGCGGTGGTCGATGCTGTTCTCCTCCCCGTGGATGGCCACCATTCAAGAGGTCAGTGCCCGGCTGGGGCGGGTCACCGGCCACGGCATCGGCGGGAACCTGCGCCGCCACGACCCGCCGGGGTGGCTGTGGAGTGTCACGGCCCTCCTGATCGTCGCCAACATCATCAACCTGGGCGCGGACAGTGGGGCGGTCCGCCCTGTGCGGGTCGCGGCCCCCCGCTCTCGCCCTCGACCTTCCCCCTTCCGGAAAGGAGAACTGTTCCTATGACCGCTCCCCCCACCCGTCCCGTCTGGCAGTCCCTCCTGTGGGCACTCCTGGCCGTCACCCTGCTGCTGGGCGGCGCCTGGGCCTACGCCCGGCTGAAAAACCCCTTCCCCTTCTACGGCACGGTGTATGACGCGGAGACGACCGCGCCCGCCCTGACCGGCACCGGGGAGGACGGCCGACCCTTCGCCTTGAGCGGCCTCAAGGGGCAAACCGTGGCCGTCTTTTTCGGCTTCCTGCACTGCCCGAACATCTGCCCGACCACCCTGGCCGCCCTGGAACGGGTCCGCCAGGCCCTCCCGGAAGCGGACCGGGCCAATTTCCGCTCCGTGCTCGTCACCCTCGACCCCGCCCGGGACGACGTGGGCAAGCTGCGGGAGTACGTCCGGTTCTTCAGCCCGTCGGCCAAAGGGGTCTTCATTCCTGAACCTCAACTCGCCGACACCGCCGCCGACTGGGGCGTGGGCTACCAGAAGGCCGACGTGAAGGGCCTGAGCTACCAGATCAACCACACCACCGGCGTGTACCTGATCGACCGCGAGGGCCGGCGGCGGGTGGTCTGGGACTACACCCAGCTCACCAAGGTGGACCGTGTGGCGGCCGACGTGCGGGAGGTGATGCGGTGACGGTCCCGGCTCCCACGGTGCGCTACCCTGTGGACATGAGAACCGCTTCTCAAGACGACGCGTGCGAGGTCACCTGCGTCCACCCTGAGGCGGTCGCGCGCGCCCGCGCTGGCCTGCCCGATGCCGCATGCGTCGAGGACGCCACCACGCTCCTCAAGATCATCGCCGATCCCACCCGATTCCGCATTCTCAGCGCCCTGAACGCCGAGGAGCTGTGCGTCTGTGATCTGTCCGCCGTGGTCGGAATCAGCGAGAGTGCGGTCAGCCACCAACTTCGGCTCCTGCGCGCCCACCGCCTGGTGGCCTTTCGCAAGGAGGGGCGCGTCGCCTACTACCGCCTGCTGGACCAGCACATCAACGGGTTGATCGGCGGGGCGGTGGACCACGTGCGCGAATGAGACCCGTTTTCACCGGGCTGGCCGCGGCGCTGCTGGGGCTGCTCGGCTTGGGCGGCTGGTGGTCCGCGGGGGAACGTCGCTGGCAGGGGGACCTCTTCTGCATCGGGCGGCCTGGAACCCTCTGGAACGGGCTGGCCCCCCTGCCGCCCGGCCTGACGCCCGAGTGCCCGACGTACAGCCGGACCTACCGGGCGGAGGTTCGCCGGGGGGAGGCCCGGGTGGAGATGTACCGCCTGCCCGGGTGGCAGCCGAAAGCCCTCCTCGACCCCTTCAAACGCGCGGGGTATGGACAGCTCACCGACGACGCCCTGCCGGGCAACTACACGGCGTTTCTGGACCGGGGCGGGGAGATGCTCCAGTACCACGCCGTGCAGGAGGGGGAGACCACCCTCATCACCATCAGCGGCCAGCCGTAGCCCGCCGGGGCTTCGTCACCCCCGGCTGACCCCAAGGAGTCCTGTGGACCGTACCCTCCGACTGGCCCGGTACAGCCTGCTGCTGGGCCTGCTGATTCTCGCGCTCAAGGCGGGCGCGTACCTGCTGACCGGCAGCGTCGCGCTGTACTCCGACGCGCTGGAGAGCATTATCAACGTCGTCGCCTCCGCGGCGGCCCTCTTCGCCCTCTCGGTCGCGCGCAAGCCCGCCGACGCGGGCCACCCCTACGGCCACGCCAAGGCCGAGTATTTCTCCGCCGTGCTCGAAGGCGTCTTGATCGTCCTGGCGGCCGTGAGCATCCTTTACAGCGCGTCCCAGGACCTGAGGGCGCCCAAGCCGCTGGAGGGACTGGGGCTGGGCCTGCTCGTCTCGCTGGGGGCGACCTTGCTCAACGCGGGCTACGGGACCTACCTCGTCCGCAGCGGGCGGTGGCTGCGCTCCCCCGCCCTGGTCGCGGACGGGCAACACCTGCTCACCGACGTGGTGACGAGCGGGGGCGTCCTCGTCGGCCTGGGGCTGGTGGCGCTCACCGGCTGGACCGTGCTCGACCCGGTCATGGCGATGCTGGTGGCGCTCAACATCCTGTGGGTGGGCGGGCGGCTGGTGCGGTCGTCCGCGCGCAGCCTGCTGGACGAGGCCGCGCCCCCCGAGACGCAGGCGCTGATCCGCCGCCTGGTGGCCGAGCACGCCGAGGGGGCGCTGGAGGCGCACGACCTGCGCACCCGCCACGCGGGACGGCTGACCTTTATCGACTTCCACCTGGTGGTGCCCGAGCACCTCACCGTGGGGCAGGCCCACGCCATCTGTGACCGGCTGGAAGGGGTGATCGAGCGGGAGGTGCCGGACAGTGAGGTCACCATCCATGTGGAGCCGGAGAGCGCGGCCAAGCACCGCGGGGTGCTCGTCCTCTGATGCAGCGGGTTTCGTTCCGTGGCACTTTTCTCCTGCTGGCGTTCCTCGCCGGGGTGGGGCTCTCGTTTACCTTCCCGCCCTCGCCGCTGGGCTGGCTCGCGCCGTTGCCCCTGGCCTGGCTCTTCCGGGCCGTGGCGCGGCACCCGCCAGGCCGGGCCTTTCGCCTGACCTTCGCCTTTGCCACGGGCATTTTCGGGGCGCTGCTGCTGTGGCTGCCCGGCAGCCTGTCGCCCCTCTTCGGGCCCGGGGTGGCGGCGCTGTACCCGGTCCTGGTGGGGGGGCTGGCCCTGATGTGGGCCGGGACGGCGGCCCTCACCCGCCGGTTGATGGGCCGGGCCACGCTCTGGGCCCTGCCCTTCGCCTGGGTGCTGCTGGACAGCGCGCGTGGCCTGGGGCCGTTCGGGTTCACCTGGGGCAGCCTGGGGTACGCGTTCGCGTCCACCCCGCTCGTGCAGCTCGCGGACCTGGGCGGCGTCTCGCTGGTGGGACTGCTCGTCGCGCTCGCGGCGGCGGCCCTGGCCGACCGGCGCCCGCGGGTCCTGCTGGGCGCGGCGGCGCTGCTGTCGCTGGGCACCCTGTACGGCCTCACCCGGCCGCCGGACCCGCCCGCCACGGAGCGGGCCCTCCTGGTGCAGGGCAACGTCGATCCGCGGGCCAAGGCCCAGGGACGCACGGCGGATGAACTGGGACGCTACCTGACGCTGACCCGGGCGGGCCTGGCCGCCGGCCCGGCCCTGGTGGTGTGGCCCGAGACGGCCGCCCCGGCCGCGCCCACCTCACCGGCGGTGGATCGCGCGCTGACGGCGCTGAGGGTGCCACTGCTGCTGGGTGCCCCGACCGAGGAGGGCGGGTACCGCAACAGCGTGTACGCCTTCGCGGGCGGGCAGGTTCGGGGGCGGCAGGACAAGGTGCGGCTGGTGCCGTTCGGGGAGTACTTCCCGGCCCGCGAGCGGCTGGACGGGGCCTACCAGGCTGTGTTCCGCACGCTGGGGCTGCCCGCCCTCACGGGGGCCGTGCCCGGCCGCACCCTGGCGCCGCTGCCGGTGGGCAGTGTGCGGGCGGGTGCGCTGATCTGCTACGAGTCGACCTTCCCGGCCCTCGCGCGTGCCCAGGTGCGGCGGGGCGCGCGGGTCCTGGCGGTGGTGTCGAACGACGCCTGGTTCGGGCCGTCGGTGGGGGCCGAGCAGCACTTCCAGATGGGGCGGGTGCGGGCCATCGAGACCCGGCGCTGGCTGCTGCGGGCGGGCAACGACGGGGTGACGGCGGCCATCGCGCCCTCGGGGCGGGTCACGGCCCGGCTGCCGCGGCGGGTCGCGGGGGCGCTGCCGGTCTTCTTCGCGCAGACCACCACGGTCACCCCGTACGTCCGGTGGGGGGAGTGGGTCACGGCGCTGAGCGTGCTGGCGCTGCTGGGGTTGGGGCTGGGTCCGCGCGGATGGGTTCGCCCCGGAACAGGGCCAGCCTCGTGAGGGTTGAGGTCAGGGTCCGCCCCTCCCCGTTGAACCCTGCGAGCCCACCCGGCGTACCTCAAAGGAGGCCCCCTGCATGAACGACCAGCAGAAAGACCAGCACGAAGCGCCAGCGCGGGCCGGGGGCCACGCGCCCCAGCCGGAACGGCGGGACCTTCAGCCGCCGGAGGACGCCGCCGCCCCCGAGGTTCCGCCGCCACCCGCCCTCAAGCACCGCGTCCTCCAACGCGCGCGGCGTCTGCCGCAGCGGTCGTCCGAACCCTGAGGGAAGGAGGCGGCAGGTGGGCGGGCGTCCAGTGCGGGCGTGGCCATGGGACGGGAAGCAGCGTTGTCGGACGGGCCGAGACGCACGGCTGGGGACGGGTGTGGCCGGGGCCTTCGACCCGCAGCGCGTTCAGCCTGCCCGGAGTGGGCGACACGCTGATCAATCCGACGGTGGGTGGGACGCTCCGGGTCGAGGGTGGGCGTCTGGCCGGTGACCAGAGCGGTGGCCCCAGACGTTGAGGGGCAGCCTCTCCCCTCGTTCGGTCCGCTCGACCGGGATGACGTGGGGAACGGGCCCTCGACTTGTCCGGCTCTTGCGACGGGCCGTGGCGTCGTGGGACGACCCACGGACCAGGCAGGCTCTCCTCATCCGGGTCATGAACCGCCTGCGGACCTTCACCGTGAAGCCCCCTTCGTGGGCCGGGGCAGCGACGGGGTCCTGGTGCTTGATGATGCGGCCGACCGGTGCCCTTGCCTCTCGCGCGGTCATGAGAGGCTGGCGGTACAGGTCCCGTCGCCGGGCCACGGAGGACCCTTAGCGCGGGGTCGTTCCCACCTGAGCTTCTCCCCCACAGTGTCCCTCGGCACGGAGCCGTCCAGAAGAGTCGGCTCGACAACCACGTCCCTTTCAACCTGCTGGTATATATGAACAAACATTCATATAATAGGGCCATGCTTCACGGGCAACTTTTCGGCCGAGGAGGGAGGACGCAGGTGGGGGCAGGTGGACTCAGGCACGGCTGTTCCCAATTCCTCCTCTGCGAGCGGGCGTGGGAGGAACCAGCATGACCACGGTCACCGTGTACACGGCGGGCGCCTGTGCGACCAGCCGGGCCGTAGGGGCCTTCCTGACCCGCCACGCCATTCCCTTCACGGAACAGAACATCGACCACGACGCGCAGGCGCGCGCGGAGCTGCTGGCGCGCGCCGACGTCTCCGCGCTGCCCGTCACCCAGGTCGGCGACCAGATCTTTTCCGGCACCTTCCGGGACCAGCGCGAGGGCATCGCCCGCGCCCTCAGGCTGACGGGGGGACGGTGAACGCCGGGGCCAGGGCGACCTCGCCGCAGCGGCCCATGCCGCGAGGCCGCCCATCCCAGCGGCGGCTTCCGCCCACCCATCCGCGGGTCAGCCGAGCAGAACGGATCGGCCCCACCACCCACCGTCGCCCACAGTGCTGAGCCAGCTCCGGCCCCTCACCGCCGTCAGGCCGCTCACGACCTGGGGACGCGGTGAGGGGGTGGCGCGCCGCTCGGCCCACGCCCAGTGTGGGGGAGCCTGCGGGTGAAGGGAAGCGACCGGCACCGGCGGGCCGAGCGGCTGTGCCTCGCGCTCAGCCTGTCCAACCTGGCGGTCGGCGCGGTCCTGGCCTCGGGGGGCCACCTTGGGATCGGTGCGATCTTCTACGTGCTCGGCACGGTGTTGCTCGCGGGGCGGCTGTCCGGCTGGCCCACACCTTCCAACGACGGGTTCCTGGGGCTGATGATCCTCACCCTGCTGCTCAACGCCCTGATGCTGGGGCAGGGGCTCCAGTGGCTGCTCGCCGGGGGCGCTGGGCCGTGACCCGGGGTGAAGAGCTTCGCCTGTTCCATCCGCATGATCACAGGCCTGCTGAACTGACGCTTCACCCGAATTGGGCAGCCCGCCCTCCGGTCCAACCCGACCGGCCGCCGCTCCCGGGGGTGCGTGTCCTGTCATCCTTGGCTCACCGGCCCCCTTCCGCTTGGGAGTGCGCCCCCACGCGGCGTCCCGGCCGCCCCCGCCGGTTCGGCAACCTGGCCACGACACGGCCCGAGACCCGCCTTCCCCCCAACTTCGCCGTGCGGCCCATCCCATGTGGACGGTCCGCCTTCCCTCGCCGGTCCCGGCGAACCGCGTTGTCCTTCCTCGCCCAGGCCCTCCTGAGAAAGACCTTCCATGTCCCCTTACCCAACTCGTGCTGGCTCCCACCGCCTTGGTCGCCGTGCTGGCGTCCTCGCCGCCCTGTGTCTGCTCGCCTTCGCCGTGTTGGCGGTGGCCTTCGCCCGCATCACGGTCCCCGCTGGCCCCCCGCCCCTCCCGTCCACCCGGCCCACCCGCGGGGAACTGCGCAGCGCCGACGGGCGGGTCCTGGCGCACGGCGCCCTGGACGCCCGGCGTTACCCCCTGGGTCCCCTGGCCGCGCCGGTCATCGGTTTTGTGGGGGCCTCGGCCGGGCTGGAGGGCACGGAGCGGGCGATGAACGGGCGCTTGCAGCGCGGTGAGGCGCTGACCCTCACCCTGGACACCCGCGTGCAGGCCGCCGTTGAAGCCGTCCTGAGCGAGGCCCTGAGGCGCACCGACGCCCAGTTCGCGTCGGCCGCCGTCATGGACACCCGGACGGGCGAGTTGCGTGCCCTGGCGTCGGTGCCGGGCTTCGACCCGGGCGCCTGGACGCAGGTCCCGGCTGACCGTTGGCGCAACCGGGCGGCGCTGGACGAGTACGAGCCGGGCAGTGTGGTTAAGGCGCTCACGGTGGCGGCTCTGCTCGACGAGGACCGGACCACACCTGATCAGACGTACGACACCCCGATGTGGCGCCGCCTCGCCGGGGCCACCATCAACGACCTCGTTCCGCATCCTGCCCGGCTCACAACGCGGCAAATCCTGCGCTACTCCAGCAACGTCGGCATGACCCGGCTCGTGGAGGGCGTGCCCCCGGAGTTGCTGTACCGCTACTTCACCGCGTACGGCTTCGGGCAGCCGGTCCGGCTGGGCCTGCCCGCCGGGGACGGCCTCCTGCGGGACCCGGACGCCTGGAGCGCCCTGTCACAGGCCACCCTGTCCTTCGGGCAGGGACTGACCGCCACCACCCTGCAACTCGTCGCGGCCTTCAACGTGCTGGCCAACGACGGGCGGTACGTTCCCCCGCGCCTCTTCCCCGGCGACGTGGCCGGGGCGAGGCAGGTGCTGCGCCGGGAGACGGCGGCCCGCATGCGCGAGGTGCTGCGTGGGGTGATCGACGACGGCATCCGGGGAAAGGCCGAGTTGCCCGGGTACCACGTGGGCGGGAAGACCGGCACCGCGCAGGTGGCGGTGGACGGCCGCTACAGCGGGGAGGTGTTTTCCAGCACCTTCGCGGGCTTCCTCCCCGCGGCGCAACCGCGCTTCACGGTGGCGGTGATGGTGCGCGGGGCCAAACGCGAGTACCAGGGATCGCAACTCGCCGCCCCCATCTTCCGGGACATCAGCTCCGCCCTGCTGTCCCTGTACGCGTACACGCCGGACGAGCAGCGTTAGCCGACGGGGGCATTACTCGCCTTCCTTCTGCCACCGCTCCAGCACGTCGAGGAGGGCGTTCAGCTCTTCGGGCTTCAGGTTTGGGGAGGCGGGCATGGCGCCCTTGCCGTTCACGATCACGTTTTCGAGGGCCTCCCGCGACAGGGTGGCGACCCGCAGGTTCGGGCCGAGGCCCCCGCCCCCGTTCGGGCCGTGGCAACTCGCGCAGTTGGCAGCGTACACGCGCAGGCCTGGGTCGCTCTCGTTCTGCCTCGCGTGCAGGGAGGTGATCAGGTCGTCGGCGTCGCGTCCCTTGGGGTCGAGGGTCCGGTAGCGTTCGAGCGCCGTCAGCGCGTCCGCGTCCTGCCCGAAGCGGGCGAGCGCGAAGCCCAGCAGGAGCTGCGATTCCGGCTCCTTCGGCGCGAGCTGCGCCGCGGTGCGGATCAACAGGAAGGCCTGCCGCGCGTCCTCGGGTGTGGGCTGTGCGCCGGTCTGCCCCGTCTGCTCGCCTCGCGTCAGGAGCAGGATGCCCAGCCGCCGCAGTGCCTCGGGCTGCCGGGGGTCGAGCTTCAGGGCGTTCCCGTACGCGGTCACCGCCTGCGCGTACCGGGCGGAGTCGAAAGCGGCCCGGCCCCAGGCGAGGTACGCGGCTCCCTCCCCGGTCGTCTCGGCCTTCCTGCGCAGGCCCGGCAGCGCGAGCACGTCCCGCACGTCCTGCACCTCATCCGCCCCGAGAGAGGCGAGCTGCCAGCGTGGCACGAAGGTCACCGCCCCGGCGACGGTGACGAGCGCAGCCACCGCGAGCCCCGCCAGCGCAGCGGCGCGCGTCCGCCTCCCACGTTCCCGGGGAGGAGGAGCGGCTGGCAGGGCGTCGAGGGCCCGCAGGATGAGTGCCGCGCGGCGTTCGAGGTCGGGGCGGCGCGACTCGTCGGTCAAATGAGACAATTCCGCGTACAGGCGGTCACGCTCGGCGGTGAGCCGGTGGCGCTCGGGAGCGTCGGGATCAGTGGGCATGCCACCTCTCAGCGGTTGCAAGACCAGCCATAGCGCGGCCAGGAGGACGAGGGCAAAGAGGGTCAGGCCCAGGATCACGCCTGCCCCCCCGCCCGGTCATCCCCCCGGGTCTCACGCCGCACCTGGGCGAGGAAGGGGTCGAAGGGCGCCTCGGTCCCCGCCTCCGGGATGGACGGAGCCGCGACGTTCCGTTTGCGCAACACGCCCCACAGCACCGCGCCCCCCGCCACCAACGCCGCCAGCGGGGCGCCCCACAGCAGCAGGTTGCTCCCCTCCTTGGGCGGGTCGAGCAGCACGAAGTTCCCGTACCGCGCGGCGAAGTAGGCATAGATGTCCCGGTCGCTGCGCCCCGCCACCACCTGCTCGCGCACGTCCCGCAGCATCTCCCGGCTGAGGTCGTTCGTGCTCTCCGTGATGGGCAGGCCCGTGCAGATCGGGCAGCGCAGGTTGGTTCCCAGCCGCTCCGCCCGCGCCTCCTGGTCGGGCGTCAGGGCGAGCGACACGGACAGCAGCAAGCCCAGGACGAGGGCCAGGAGTCCCCACACCCCTGGCCGCCTCACAGCCCCGCCACCCCGATCTTCGCCAGCCCCGCGTTCAGCCGCTCACGGGTCAGGCCCCCCGACGCTTTGTCGCGGATCACGCCCTCACGGTCGATGAAGAACGTTTCCGGAATGCCCGACACGCCGTAATTGATGCCCGTCTGGATGCCGGGGTCGCGCAGGGAGGGATAGGCGAGGGCGTACTCCTTGATGAAGTCGCGCGCATTTTGTTCCTTCGTCTCCTGGAACAGGACCCCGACGACCGCCAGGCCCTGTCCCGCGCCCTGCCGCTCGCTGAGTTCGCGGAACAGGGGCGCCTCCTCCCGGCACGGCGTGCACCACGAGGCCCAGAAGTTCAGGACGACGGGACGGCCCTGGAGGGAGGCCAGGCTGACCGGAGCGCCGTCAAGGCTTTCGAGGGTGAAGGCGGGGGCGGGCTTGTTGATCAGTGGCCCACCCTCCGGGGTGTTGCGCGCGGGGTTCAGCAGCGCTGCACCCAGCACCCCAACGAGCCCCGCCGCAAGCACGGGGGGCAGCAGACGTCGCCACAGGGGAGCGGGAGTCGCGGGTTTGGGGTTCGTTGAAACCTCTGTCATACATCCTCTCTCTTCTTCAGGGGCAAGGGCTAGTCAGTCGCCGGGGCCGTCCGCGCCACGGGCACGCGCACCGTCGCGCGCTTGGGCGGCACGAGCGTCAGCCCGGCCCCCAGCACCACGATCAAGGTGCCCCACCAGATCCACGACACGAGCGGGCTCTCGATCAGCCGCACGCTGGCCCACCGGCCCTGCTCGTCAAAGGCCGTCACGACGAGGTAGGTGTCGCCCAGCACCCCGTAGCGCACCGCGGGCGCGGCGAAGGCGGAGTTCCCGCCCTGCACGTAGGTGTTGAGCTTCGCCTCGAAGGGCCGCCCGTCGATCAGCACGCGCGCCACCTGGGACCGCCCGTAGGGCTTGGTGTCGAGCCGGGTGCCTTGCAGGGCCAGCGTCTCGTTCAGCAGTTTGGTGGGGGCCGCACCGACCTTCAGCGTAGTCTGTGCGTCCTGCCGATAGGCGCCCGAAAAGGCGATCCCCAGGGCGATGACGACCAGCCCGACGTGCGCGAGGTAGGCGCCATAGCGGCGCGGCTGCTCGCGGACGAGGCCGAGGAAGCCACTTCCCCGCCGCGCCGCCGCCCGTTCCCGCAGCGCCCGCGCGGTCAGCAGCCCCAGCCCGACGAGGTTGTACGCTGCGAGCGCCACCGTGCCCAGCACACCCGGGCTCCGCACGCCGAACGCGAAGGCGATCAGCCCCGCCCCCAGCCCCGCCAGCAGCAGGGGTCGCAGCGCCCGCCAGAAACTCTGCCCGTCTGCCCGCCGCCACGGGAGCAGCGGCCCCGCGCCCATCAGCAGCAGCAATCCCAGCCCCAGCGGAATGGCGAAGGCGTTGTAGAAGGCCGGGCCGACCGAGGCATCCCGCCGCCCCTGCACTGCCTCCACGAGGGTGGGGAACAGGGTCCCGACGAGCACCATCACCGCGAAGACCAGGAACAGCCAGTTCCCGGCCAGGAAGGCTCCCTCACGGCTCACCGGGGCGGGCGGGTCGGCCTCGTCGCGCAGGTGGGGCGCACGCCACGCGGCCAGCCCGATCCCCGCCACGAGCAGGAAGGCCAGGAAGCCCAGGAACACCGGCCCGACCGGCCCGCCCGCAAAGGCGTGGACGCTCTGCACGATCCCCGAGCGGTTCAGGAAGGTGCCCAGCACGGTGCTCGCGTACGCCAGCACGATCAGCCACACGTTCCACGCGCGCATCAGCCCGCGCCGCTCCTGAATCTGGACGGAATGCAGGAAAGCGGTGGTCAGCAGCCAGGGGATGAACGACGCATTCTCCACCGGGTCCCAGGCCCAGTACCCGCCCCAGCCCAGCGTCTCGTAGCTCCACCAGCCGCCCGCCACGATGGCGGCGGTGAGAAAGGCCCAGGCGACCAGCGTCCAGCGCCGGGTCACGACGACCCAGTGGTCCGAGAGCCGCCCGGTCACGAGCGCGGCGACCGCGTACGCGAAGGGCACGCTCAGCCCCACGAAGCCCAGGTACAGCAGGACCGGGTGGACGGCCATCATCCAGTGGTTTTGCAGGGCGGGATTGGGCCCGGAGCCTTCCGCCGGAATCTGGCTCAGCGGCGTGAACGGGCTGGCGATGCTCGCGCATACACCCACGAAAAAGAGCAGGCTGACGAACATCGCGCCCAGGGCCCAGGGCCGCAGGGCGTCGCGCCGCAGGGTCAGGCTCAGCACGAGCGCGAAGCCCGCGAGCAGCCACGCCCACAGCAGAATCGACCCGGAGAGTGCTCCCCACAGGCTCGTCACCTTGACCCAGGTCGGCGAGGCCCGCATGGAGTGTTCCGCCACGTACCGCACGCTGAAGTCGTCGCGCAGCAGCGCGGCCATCAGGACCAGCGTCCCCAGGCTCACGAGGGCGAAGACGGCCCAGACCGCCCGCCGCGCGGCCTCGGTGGCCCGGCTGTCGGCCTTCAGGCCACCGACGACGGCCAGCCACGTCCCGCCCAGGGTAAAGGCGAGCGCCGCGAGCAGGCTAAGCTGGCCCAGCGCGCCGAGCGCACTCGACTGGAAGGAAATCAGGTTCAGCATCCGCCCCTCATTGCTGGCTCTGGTTTTCCTGAAGGAGCTTCTTGAGTTCGGCCTGCGTCTGCGGCACGTGGTACTCCTCGGAGTGCTTCACCACGAGGTCGGTGGCGTGGAAGGTGTTGCCCTGGAACGTCCCGCGCACGACCACGCCCTGGTTCTCCTTGAACAGGTCGCTGACCGCGCCGCGGTACTGCACCGGGAAGGTGGCGCCGCCGTCCGTCACGTTGAACTTGAGGTCGAGGGTCTGCGGGTTGTACTGCACGGCCTTCACCAGCCCGCCGATGCGCAGGGGGCGGCCCTCGAACTGGGCGCGCTGCTGTTCGTACTCCGTCGGTGTGACGAAGTACTCCAGGCTCTTGCCCAGGTTCCCGAAGGCGATAAAGGCCGTCAGGCCCACGAGCGCGAGCACGCCCAGCATGGTCGGCCAGGGGCTGCGCCGACGCCGCCTCGCGCGGGGCAGGGGAGTCGTCATCGGCGCTCCTCCTCCCGCAGGGCCCGCAGCCGCAGCCACATCCAGGCGAGGTACGCCCCCAGCAGCACCAGGGGCACCACGTACACCACGATCACGTACCAGGCGTACTTATCCATGGCTGGCCTCTTCCACGACCTCGCTTAATCCTGAAGCCCACCCTGCTCCTGCATAAACGTCTCGCGGCAGAAAAACAGACGCTCGCGTCAATCAGCCCTCCCGTGTGACCATACGTATGAGCACTTGTTCATGCGTACAGTGTATGGGAAACTGAGGCTGGGTTCAGGGGCACCCGTCCCACCCTTGCTCACCCCCAATCCTGCCTGACCAGACGAGGCCCCTGTGCTGCCATGGAAGAAGCCCCATGCGGCGATCGGGCGGCCGCGAGGAGTTTTCACGCTTGAATCCCGGTTCCGTGCATCCGTTGCAGTCGAGTTCGCCTCAGAAGGCGTGTCCTGTTCCCCTCACCCGCTCCGTCGCCTGGGGACTGGCCTGGCTGGTGCTATTGCTGGTTCCTGACGCCCGGCCCGGGGGGTGGGGGCTGGCCTTGGCGGCCGGGTTCGAGGTGGCCGGACCGCTTCCCGCGCCCGACACCGCTGCCCTCGACGGTCTGGGCCTGAACACCTGTCCGGTCCCTCAAGCGCCGCTCGACCGCCTGCTGTTCGAACGGACACGGGGACAGGGCGCGGCGCTGAGCTGCGGGAACCAGGTAGAAGGGCTGTTGCACTTTCCGAACGCGGACCCCGCCTACAGCGCCCAGCCGCGCCGCCCTGGGGGGGCCTTCGACCTGTTGGTGGACCAACTGCGCCGGACGCGACGGGAGCTGCTCATCGCCAACATGATCTGGGACGACGGTCCGGATGCCCCGGGGGCGCGGGTTGCCCAGGCCATCGCCGCCCTGCGGCGGGACGTGGCCGCGTTCCCCGACCGCTACCCGGACGGCGTGACCGTGCGCGTCATGCTCGGCCACTCCATCCGGCTGGGTGACCTCGACCCAGCAGCCAACGCCTACAACGCCGCCCGGCACCTGCTGGACGCGGGCGTCCCGCTGACCCGTGACCCCGTGCCCGGCTGGCGCCTGGAGATCGCCGACTACGCCTACGCCCTGCCCCACAACCACATGAAGCTCGTCGTGCAGGACGGCGAGCGGATGCTGGCTGGCGGGTACAACGTCAGCTTCTTCCACGAGCCGCAGACGGCACCAAGCGGGCGCGGTCTCGATCTGACGGACCTTGCCTTGTGGGTGCGCGGCCCGGTTGCCCGGAACGCGCTGGCGGCCTTCCGCGACGGGTGGACCCTGAGCCAGCGGCTCACGTGCCGAACCCCCCCGTTGCCAGCCACGCTGCGGCGCGAGTGTGCCTTTGAGGTTCGGGCACCACTGCTGCCGTTGGGCTGGGCGGCCCCTGCCCCCGCCGCCGGAACCGCCCGGGTGTATCCCCTTTACCGCCGCCGCGGCTACCAGAATGCCGACGACACGGTGAGTGCCCTCTTCGCGGCGGCGGGCACGAGCATCGACGTGATGCAGTCCCAGGTGAGCGGCACCCTGGGCTGCGTGGGGAAGCTGTCCGAACCGGGCGGCTGCGACCCCGCCTTTCAACTGCCCGTATGGCGCGCCGCTGTCCGCGCGATCCGCGAGCGGGGCGTCACGCTGCGGCTGCTGCTGGACTACGATCCGCTGCTCCAGGCGGAGACGCTGGCCCTGCTGCGCGGCCTCCAGGCCGAGCTGGCGCCGCTGGGGCTGCAAGGGCGCGTGCAAGCCCGTTGGTACGGCACGTCAGGTGGGCTGCACACCAAGGCTGCCCTGATTGACAACCAGATGCTCACCGTCGGGAGCCAGAACCTGCACTATTCCTCCTTCGGGCCGCTCGGCCTGGGCGAGTACACGCTTGCCACGAGCGACGCCGGGGCCATCGACGAGTACCGGCGCATGTTCGCCTTCGAGTGGGCCCGCGCCCGGACAATTCAGGCGCCCTGGTGGCTGCCCGCCGACTTCCGTCCTTCCCCTTCCCGCCCTGAACCGGAACCGGGTGACCGCCCGGGAGGGGAATAGATGCCCTGGAGGACGACCCTGCGGCGGGAAGCCGATGTCCTGACGCTCGCCGGACTCGGGCCGTGCAGAGGGGCTGGGACGGCCGGGACGCCTCCCTCGCCGCTGGGCCCGCTCGAACTCGCGTTGTGGCGGATCACGACCGAGGGGAGCGGGCAGACCTCTCATGCGGCCATGCCTCGCTGGGTAACCTCCGCACGGCTCGGGCCTCCGGCCAGCCTGACACTCCCGTCGCCACGGCGGGGCAGATCCCTCAGGCGCGCCCGGAGGTTTTGCTCACCACGGTGGAGGGGCACGCGGGGGAGGGCCGCCCCGGCTGAACCGTCGCCCTCGCCGTGCGCGACCCGTAGGAGCGGGTGCGGGCTGAACCCGCCGCTCCACCCTGTGGAGCTGGTCATGGCGGGTCTTGACCATCTCGTCCTGCCGGAAACGCCCCTCTTGGATGGTCGGGCCGTAGTTCTCGATGCGGGTGGCAAACATGAGCTGGAGCATCGTCCGTTCTCCTGCGGCGCCCGCGCCCCGACCACCAGCGTCGATGTGGGTGTGACGTCCGGGGCCTCCTCTCCTCCCATGCGCGCGCCGCGGCCACCCCTTGACAGGTTGCGACGGCACGTCGCCGTTGCCCCCCTGGGTTTCAGCTTCAGCGCTGGACGTGACCTGAGCAAGTCACGCTCCTTCCTGTGGACCGCTCGAGCCAGGCTCCTCCGCCATTGATCCGGCCCGCCCGCATGACCCTGTCAGGACCACCATGAGCCACCCTCAACCGACCCCTCACCCCACCTCGCCAGCTTCGGCGTTAAGTCGCCTGCCGCTGCCCACCCGCTCGCGCTTCCAGCCACTGCTGCTCTCGCTGATTCTTCTGGCGCTCATTCCTGCCGGGCTGCTGGTTACCAGCCGGATCGCGTTTGAGAACAGCGAGAAGACGGTGGCGCTCGTCATGGATTACCCGGCGCTCTCACAGCAGGCCAAGGAGACTGGACAGGACCCCGGCGCCCTGCTGCGGCGCTACCAGACGCTGGGCGTCAACGGTGTGGCGGTCTACGAGGATGTCGTGGCCTCGGCCATTCAACGCGGCGAAGCGTATTTCCTGACGGGCAGCGAATTGCAGGCGCGCCATCCCGGTGTGCCCGGCATCAACCCGGAGTGGTCGTACCTGAGGTCCATCAAGCCCGGCACAGTTGAGCGGCTGGTGAGGAGATACGGCTCGCTGGCCAACGCCGGTCCCATCAGTCAGGCCGCGGCAACTGGCGAACTGCTGCCGCCCGCCCGATACCGGCCGCTGCCGACCACCACCGTGACGGTGCGGGGGCAGCCGTGGGTGGGCTGGTCGGTAGATCCGCGCTACCTCCCCGCTGGTCCCAACCTCGCCCAGATCAGGACGTTGCAGGCCAGGGGCTTCGTGGTGGTCTACCGGCCCTACGACGACCAGCGCGTGCGCCAGCCGGGGGCGGACTGGCCGGACGTGCCCTTTCTCTCGTTCACCGGCAGCGAGGTGATCGGCGCGCGCAACCCCAGGGTGTTGGCCGACATCGGGGCGCGGCTGGGCACCCGGGTGCCGACCATCATCGAGAACAGCCCGCAGGCCGGTCTTGAGACCCTGATCGAGGGCCGCACGGCCGCGCGCATGTTCAGCCTGAACCCCAGTTGGCAGAACAACCTGACGCCGGGTGACGTGGCCAGCAAATTCGCGCTGGCCGCCCGCGAGCGGACCCAGCGCATCCTGTACCTGCGGCCCTTCCCGACGCAGGGGGAAACCGAGTATTTTCTGACCCTGCTCGGCAAGCAATTGGCGCGCAGCCACATCCGGGTGACGCGGCCGGTGATCGAGAATTACACGCCCAATGCGCTGCTCAGGGGGCTGAGCATGATCGGGCCGCTCGCCGCCCTGCTGCTGCTGGCGCTGAGCTATCCGCTGCCGCGCGTCGGGCTGATTGTGGGGGGGCTGGCGCTGCTGGGCGCCCTGGGCCTGAACGGCGGGGAGCCCTTTCACAGCCTGGCGCTGGTGGCGGCCATCACCTTTCCAGCACTGGGGCTGGTCTTGCGGCGCAGGCAGCTCACCGACTGGTTTCTCGCCACGGGGTTCAGCCTGCTGGGCGTGCTGTTTGTCAGCGCGCTGGGCGCCGACAAGGGCAGCATGCTGGGCCTCGACCCCTTCAGCGGCGTGGGGTTGACGCTGGTGCTGCCCATCGGGCTGGTGCTGCTGAGCTTTCTGCCCCGTCAGGACATCCGCCGGACGTTGGCCGACCTGTTTGCGGTCAAGCTCAAGGTGGGTGACGTGGTGCTGCTGGGCCTGGCGCTGGCCCTCTTCGCGGTCGCGGTGTCGCGGCGGGGCAACACCTCGGCGGTGGGTGTCAGCGGCGTGGAGGCCAGGATTCGCCAGGATCTGCAAGACGCTGTCATCCGCCCACGCTTCAAGGAGGTGTTCGGTCACCCGCTGCTGTTGCAGGGGCTGTCGGGCACGCTGCCCGGCTCTCTCACGGTCCTGGCGCTGTTGGGCGGCCTGGAAGGGCAGGCCAGCATCCTGAACACCTTCTCGCACTTCCACACGCCGTTTCTGATCAGCACCACACGGGCCCTGATCGGGCTGGGAGCGGGACTGCTGCTCGGCTTGGCAGCCGTCTGGGCCGTGAACCTGGCCCTTCGGCTGTGGAACACGTACGGCGGTTGGAATCCTGGCTGGCGATAAACGTCGCCGACCGCCCCGCCGAGCCGCGCCAGGACTTCTCCCAGTCCCGTGAGGGCCACGCTTCGGCTCGCGTGTGGGCGCACTGTTCCCTGAATCCGTTAGCCGGACGACGAACCAGCCGTGGCGGCAGGGAAGGGAGCGGGATGGGGCGACGATGCTGATTTCGGAGGCTGTGCAAGCGGCGACCCCGTCCGCAACGGTAGCGGGTGTCCTCCCCAGGTCAGCGTACCCCGGTCCCATCGTCCGGCGACCGCTGCTCCAGCCAGCGGCCGACCAGCCAGAAGGCGACGGCCGTGGCCGCGACCGCCCCCACCACCCAGGCTGTCCCGAGTCCACTCGCTGTCGCCCCCGCCCAGGCGTACAGGAAGGCGGACGGCAGCGCGCCCAGCGTGGCCGCAGGGATGACCTGCCGCCACCGCAGGGGCGAGGCGCCCGCCAGCACGGCCACCGTCTCGGCGAGCAGGGGCACCGGGCGCGTGACGACGAGGGCGAGCGGTCCCCAACGCCGCAGCAGGGCCTCACTGCGCGTTCTGGCCCCCGGCGGCACCAGCCGCTCGAGGAGGGGGCCGCCGCGCCGACCGAGCGCGAACCCCAGCAGCGTGGCCCCCACGCTGCCGACGAGCGAGAGCAGGGTCCCCAGCGGGGCGCCGTACAGCGCCCCGTGCGCCAGCATCACCACGCTGGAAGGCACGGGCAGCAGCACGTCCGTCGCGAGCAGGGCCACCCCCACCAGGCCCGCCGCCGCGCCGCCCCGGCGCAGAAAGGGCAGGGGGTCGGTCAGCAGGGGCAGCCCCAGCGCCTCCACCACCACGAACAGGACCAGGAAGACCGCGACGAGCGCGCCCACGACCGCCCAATACTGCTTCACCGCCCACCCCGCGGCAGGAGGCCAGGCGGCATCAAAGGCCCCCCGCCGTTCCGCGGTCCCGGATCAGGAAGGGCTCCTCGCCACCGCGAGCTGCCGGGGCCAGGCACCGGGGACGGATTGGACGGGGTCACGGCCGGTGGCTCCTCATTCAGCACGGGGCAGTATAAGAAGTTGGCGGCTGAACGTCGCGACCGATGCACAGGACCAGTGGAGCGCCACGGGCGATGCGGCCCGGGCAGCACGGGCGTGGTCAGCATTCAAGAGCACCACCCCGATCAGGTCCGGGACGGCACCCATCCACCTGCCCCACCTCGACTGAATGGCACGGGCGCTGTGGTGGTTCCAGGGAAGTGGAACGCCGGGGTGTCCTGCCTGACCGCCCGCCTGTTCGGCGGGGCAGCGGAGGCCGGTGGACGGGGCCGTGACCCGGGTGACACGCCACCTCTTCCAGAGCAGACCTGAAGCCGGAGCTCCTGAAGAGCCTCTCGCGGCCCTGGCCCGACCTCCCTGTGGTCGGTCCTGGCCGGGCACGTTCGGCGGCGGAGCCAGAGGAGCCGGCCCGCCGCGGCGCCCGCTTCACGGCGCCTTCGTGTCGCTCCCCAGGCGCACCGTCACGTCCGCGCCGGGGAGGCCTGCCTCCCGGGTCACCCGCCCATAACCCATGTCGCGCTGCACCGCCGCGGCCGCCTTCCCGCTCACGGTGGTTGGGCCCCCGGCGCGCGGACCGTTGGAGATCACGACCTGCTGGTAGCCCAGGCCCTCCAGCCGCGCCCGGAGGCGCCGGGCACTGCCGTCCGGCGCCCCGGCGTTCACGACCGCGACGGTCAGGAATCGCGGGTCGTTGGGGTCCCGGAACTGCTCCCGGACCAGGGCGTGCAGCGCGGGATGGTCGGCGACCCAGGTGCCACCGTCCCCGAAGGAGCCCGGGAGGGTCGCCGTGTTCACCTGGAGGCCCCCCAGCGCCGCGCCCAGCAGGGCGCCGACCTGCGCCCGGGTCAGGTTCGTCCTCGTGTTTCGGTCCAGCGCCCCCACCATGGCGGGGAGCCGCCACCAGTTCAGCGGGTTCTTGACCCGGTTCACCAGGGCGGTCAGGTAGAGCTGCTGCCGCTGGACCCGGCCGAGGTCGCCCAGGTTGTCCTTGCGAAAGCGCAGGAAGCCCTCGGCCTGCGGCCCGCGGAGGCGCTGACGGCCCGGCTGGAGGTCGATGTGCAGCTTGCCCGCGTTGTCGTCGTACTTCATGCGGCGGGGCACGTCCAGCGTCACGCCCCCCACCGCGTCGGTCAGTGCCCGCACCGCGTTGAGTGACAGCAGGACGTACGCGTCCACCGGCACGCCCGTCAGGTCCTGCACCACCTTGACCAGCAGCTCGGGCCCGCCCTTCACGTTGGCCCCGTTGATCTTGCCCCAGCCGTACCCCGCGAGGTTGACCCAGGTGTCGCGGGGAAGACTCAGCAGGTTCACCCGGCCGCCCGGCCAGAACTGCGCGAGCACCAGGGTGTCCGTCAGGAAGGTGAAGTCCTCCGGGGCCACCGGCCAGGGCCACACCGCCGCGTTCTCCTGGTAGCGGGGCGTCACACCGGCGAGCAGCACGGTAACCGGACGCCCCGCCGCGCGGGGCAGCGCCCCATACCGGGTGAGCGCCGGGACCGCGGGAGCCCCCAGGGCGACGAGGCCCGCCAGAACAACGAGCACGGGCACGGTGAGGCGGCGCACCCGGGCAGTGTAAGCCGCCCCTCCCGGGGCAGACGTCCGGGCGCGACTCCGGGACGGGGGGCCGCGGGGGGAGAGGAGGCCCGCGGCGGTGGGGCGAGCCTGGAGCGGCCGTTCGGCTCCTGCGGCGCGCGGCCCCTGGTCCGGCCCCGGGGAGAACGCGCCCCCTCAGGTGCCCCGTTCCAGCAGGCCAGCTCGGCGCCCGTACTCCTCGGTCCAGCCGTTGCTGAGGTAGAACTGCCGGATTTCCAGCCGGGAGAAGGGGGTGGTCACCACCTCCATCTGCATCCCGCTCCTCGCCTCCAGGTTCAGTTCGTGGGGGTCATACCACACGGTGTCGAACACGGCGTGATGGCGTTTTAGGGCCTCCAGTTCCCGTCCGTCCCCCTCCCGGTAGGGGAGGCGGAAGGAGGACAGGCTGTAGGCGGGGTCCCCCTGCCGCAGGATGACCGCCGCCCGGAGCGCCCCGTACGCCCCCAGGAGATCCGCTTCGGCTGGGAGGACACGCACGTCCACCGCCACCAGCCGTCCCAGGGGGTCATACTTGAGGATGGCCCGCGCCCGGTAGCCCTGCAAGGTGCCCGAGTAGACGGCGTCCCCGTGGGCGGCCTGCCGCTCGAAGCGCCAGCCCTGACGCGTCAGGATCGGGTGGGCCTCACTCCGGTCCGCGCCCCAGGCCAGGTTCGCAAAGCGGAACGCGGCGGCCTCCCCGGTCGGGGACGCGCCCAGCACGGCGGCGGTGAACAGGAGCAGCAGCTTTCCCCGCATGGGGGCACTCTACCGGACGGCACGGGGCTCACCCCAGGGCGGCCCTCACCCGGTAGCCTCGGGCGGTGAAGCGCTTCTGGCTCCCCCTGTCCAGCCTGCTCCTCGCCTGCGCGGCGCAGGCCGCCCCCTACACGCAGCAGACCAGTTTCGGCACGCCCGCGCCCGCCATCCGCGCCGCGCAGGGACGGGCGAGCGGGCCCGCGAGCTGGCAGGCCCTCCCGCCCCTGCGGGCGGGGCGTCTGGAGAGCGCGGCCGTCCCCGTGCCGCCCTTCAACGCGCTGATCCCGAGCTGGAACGTCACGGGGTCCACCACCAGCCCCGTCACGGTCGAGGTCCGGGTGCGCCGCCCGGGCGGCCGGTGGACCCGGTACTTCAGCTTCGGCGAGTGGCGGGCGGCCGGGCCGCGGGCGAGCCGCGCGGTCACGCGAACAGCGGACGGCACGGTGAACACCGACACCCTGGCGCTGCCCTTTCGCGCGGACGCCTTCCAGTTCCGGGTGACGGCGGGGGCGGGCACGCAGGTGCGGCTGCTCTCCTTCAACACGTCCGACACCGACCTGCGCTTCCGGGAACAGGGCGCGGCGGGGCAGGCGGCGGCCTGGAACCGGGTGCTGAAGGTCCCGGGGCTGTCCCAGATGATCTACCCGGAGGGGGGGCCGGTGTGGTGCAGCCCGACCAGCGTCAGCATGCTGCTGGGCTTCTGGGGAACACCGGTGCGCGTCCCGGACGCGGCGGGAGCGACCTTCGACGCGACCTACGACGGCTTCGGGAACTGGCCCTTCAACACGGCGTACGCGGCGACGCACGGCCTCCAGGCGTTCGTCACCCGGCTGGGCAGCCTGCGGGACGCGGAAGCCTACCTCCTGCAAGGCCTCCCGCTGGCCGTCAGCGTGCGCTTCCGGGCGGGCGAGTTGCCCGGCGCGCCGCTCTCCTGGTCGGACGGACACCTGATGGTCCTCACGGGATTTGACGCGCGGGGCAACCCGGTAGTCAACGACCCGGCGGCGCCCAGTGACGCCAGCGTGCGGCGCACCTACCCCCGGGCAGTCTTCGAGCGGCTGTGGCTGAATCACGCGGGCGGGATGGCGTATGTCCTGGCTCCACAGCCCTGAAGGACCTGACTTTCCTGGGTGCTCTGCCCGCACCGGGAGACTGGCTATGCTGAGGGGACCCACCCGGAGGACCCTATGAAGCGTGCGCTCGTTCTGCTTGCCCTGGTCGGCCTCACCGCGCCCCTGCCCGCGCAGGCGGGGGGTGGAACGGGTGCCGTGAGGCGCTCCGCCCCGAACTTCACCTTCACCGACCTGGGCGGAGAGCGGGTGAGCCTGGCCGAGTTGCGGGGCGAGGCGGTCATCGTGCAGTTCGGGGACGTGGGCTGCGCCGTCTGCCGGAAGAACGACCGCCTGCTGCGCCACTACCAACTGGAGTACGCCACCCACGGCCTGGTGGTCGTCAGCCTGCACGAGCGGGCCACGTTGGAAGAACTGCGGCGATACGACGCGGGGTTTACCTTCAGCACGCTCGCGGGACTCGACCCGGGGCAGGCGATTGCGCGCCAGTATCACGCCCTGACGCTCCCCACTACGGTCTTCATCGACCGGGCCGGGTTCATCCGGGACGTGCGTCGGGGCCGCCTGGAGGAGGACGACCTGCTGCGGTCGCTGCAAGCCCTGCTCTCACTCTCAGTGACTGAAGTGGCTGGAGATGGAGGGCCGTGAGATCGACTCTCCCCGCGCCTCCACGGTGCTGCTGTGGCGCAAGCGCATCGGCTGGCTGCCGACCCTGTTCGTGACCACCAACGTCATCGGCCCCAACGACTGCCTGGTCGCCCTGGTGCCCACGCTCGCCATCTCCTCCCCGACCCTGATCGGCGCGGGCGGCAACACCGGCAGCCAGTCGGCCACGCTGGTGGTGCGGGCCATCGCCCCCGGACAGATCCGCGGGCGCGACACCCGGAGGGTGCTGTTCGAGGAGTTCGGGGCGGGCCTCCTGAGCGGCGTGATCGCCTTGCTGCGGACCGCGCTCTTTCGCCGCAGTCAGCGGCTGGCTTGGGCGTTCACCGCGGCATGTGCCAAAACCTGGATCGCCATCTTCGCTGACGTCGTGGGGGCCCTGTTGCCGCTGCGCTTCAAGCGGCTCAAAGACGCGACCGACCTCCTCATCCAGTTCAACGTGGCGAGCCTGGTTCTCCAGGTGTGAGCGGGGGCACGCCACGTTTCTCTCGCCACAATAACCGGGTGCCTCGCTCAAAGGAGTCGCCATGAAGCCCCAAGCCGCCCAGGTCACTGAGGGTGAACACCGTCGCCCCGGTGATCTCCGGGCCTACCTCTTTGACCGCACCGGTGCGGTCAGCATTCAGCTCCACGCGCTGCCCGTTCGTCCGGCACCGGAGGGGGGCTTCACCTGGTTCGATGTGACCGACCCGGGGGCGGAGCACCTGGAGATGCTCCAGGGCCGCTTCGGGCTGCACCCCCTGGCCGTCGAGGACGCCTTGCACGCCCACCAGCGCGCCAAGGTCGAGGGTTACTCCACCTTTCAGTTCGTGGTCGTGCACGGGGTCTCCCGAGGTGACCAGGGCACGCTGAACATCCACGAACTCAACCTGTTCGTCGGGGCGGACTTCGTGATCAGCGTCCGGCACGGGCACGGCTTCGATCCCCAGCACATCCTCGACCGCTGGGAACGGGTCCCCCAGGACTGGCAGCCTGACCCCAGCAGCCTGTTCTACGTGCTCCTCGACGCCCTGGTGGACGACTACGCCCCCTTCACCGACGCCCTGGAGGACGACCTGCGAGACATCCGCCACCAACTGGTCACGCAGCCCGCCCTGGAGGAGGGAGAACTGCGGCGCATCTTCACCATCAGCGAACTGGCCTACGCGGCCCACGCCGTCGCCTTTCCGCTCAAGGACGTCCTGACGACCCTGCTGCGGGCGGGCCCACCGGTGGTGAGCGAGCTGGAGATTCCCTACTTCCGGGACATCCGGGATCATGTGGAGCACGTGGTCGAACGGCTGAATCTGGCCCGCGCGACGGCCGACCGCGCCTTCGACATCTACCAATCGCTGGAAGCCCGGGAGCAGGGTGCGGCCTCCCGGCAGCTCACCCAGGTGGCGACGGTGTTCCTGCCCCTGACACTGGTGACCGGGTTTTTCGGGCAGAACTTCAGCTTCCTGGTGGACCGGCTCATCACCAGCCCCCGGGCCTTCTGGATCTTCGGCGTGGGGCTGGAGGTCCTGGTCCTGGTGCTCACGCTGATCTTCGTGCGCCGTCTTGGGCGGCGCTGACCCGGAGAACGAACCTTTTTTCATGCCGAGCGCCCAGGCACCGCACTCCTGAACCGATGAGCCGCTTCGCGGACCGGGGGACCAGCGGATGGACACTCGACGGCGAACAGGCGGAAGCTCACGTCTTCACGCAGGGTTGCCGATGACCCTCCCACGATGGGCGCGGTTCGTCCAGGTGGCAGCCCTCCCGGTGGAGCCTGTGACGCACGTGGGCCTGTTGGCACTCGGCAACGGACTGGGAGGCCTGTTCCTGCTGCCCGGCGTGGTGGTGTCGTGGATGCACCGGCGAGGGTGGCCGTTGCGTTTCTTCGACCTGGGGTGCATGGAAGTCGGCCTGTCCTGACGCGGTGTCTTCTGGCCGTCGTCCTGAGGAGCTGGCCTCCATTCGACCGGGAGAGAGGACGTGGCCACGTCACTCCGGGTAGGATGGACAGGAAACCGGCTTGCCCCCACAGAACCGCTCGTTCACCGACACCCACAGGCCGGAAGTAGCCTCCGAGTTCATCGTTGCGGGCGCCTTTCACAGCGGCGTGACCGCACGTCCCTCACCGCAGAGGTGGCCTGTTCTTCCTGGGGTCTTCCTGACCGGGGGTCCACGCTCCAAGTGGGCAACGGCCCCCTGTCTTCCGGCTTTGAAGCGGCGTCCTCAGGACCTCTGGATGGGGGAATTGGGCCCCGCGCCCCGCCTTCACTGCACGCCCGAGGGGTTGACCGCCTGCCCCTCCCGGTACAGGCGGTAATCGACGTGGGCCCCAGTGCTCTTGCCGGTGCTGCCGACCCGCGCGATCACGTCGCCCGCCCTCACCCGCGCGCCCACCCGGACGAGGTTGGCGCTGTTGTGGCTGTACCGGGTCCTGACGCCGCCCCCGTGGTCGAGCACGACCGTCCAGCCCCACCCGCTCCGGCTGTCGAAGCGGGATTCCACGACCGTGCCGGGCAGCGCGGCGCGGATGGGCGTCCCAGCGGGGACGGCGAGGTCGAGGCCCGGGTGGGCGGCCTGGTAGGGCGTGGTGACCCGGCCCTGGACGGGCAGCGCGGCGTTCACCCGGATGGAGGCCGCGCGAACCACCGCGGTGGTGGAGGCGCGGGCCAGGGCCGGAGCAGGCAGCGTGAGGCGCTGCCCCACCTGGAGGGGCAGGCGGGGATTCAGCCCCCGGTTGACGCCCAAGAGGACCCCCAGGGTGATGCCATGACGTTGCGCGATCATGGACAGGGTGTCGCCCCGGCGCACCGTCCAGGTCCGGGTGGGTGCGGCGGGCAGGCTCAGTGCGGTTCCCACCCGTAGCCGGTTGGGGTTCACCCCGGGGTTGGCGCGCAGCAGAGCCTGGGTCGTCGTGCCGTGCCGCACCGCGAGGCGGGTGAGGGTATCCCCCGGTTGCACGGTGACGGTTGTGGCGGCAGCGAGGCTGAACATCAGGAGCGTCAGCGCGGTGAACAGGTGATTACGCATGAACGAGCGGCAACTTATCAAGGTGTACTAAAGCTTTGATGAGTGAGCAAGAATGCAGCCAACCTGTCATGAGGACGCAAGCAGCTCGGCACCGGCCGGGACGCCTACTGCCCGCCCCTCCTCCCGGATCAACCGCTGCCAGGAGGTACCGCGGCCGGACCCTCCAGGTGCCTGTTCACCGCAGGCGTTATGGGCGGTCGAGGCGTCCGCCGTCCACGACCAGGGCCGCGCCCTGCACGACCCTCGCGTCGTCCGAGGCCAGGAACGCGATGGCCGCCGCGAGGTCGGCGGGCTGCCCCACGAAGTTGGGGTCAATCACCTCCACCCCGCTCTTCACGTTGGGGTTCTCCCGCAGCATCGGTGTCTCGATGGCGCCGGGCAGCACGGCGTTCACGCGCAGCCCCCTGGCCTTGCCCTCCAGGGCGGCGGGGCGGGTCAGGGACACCAGGGCGGCCTTGGCAGCCGCGTACGGCGCGACCAGCGGGGAGGTCTCCACGGCATGGACGCTGCTCACGTTCACGATGGCGCCGCCCGGCCTCATGTGTTCGAAGCCCTCACGCACGAAAAAGAACGCGCCCAGCAGGTCCACCCCCAGCACCCGGCGCCGGTCCTCCGCCTCCAGTTCCAGGATGGGCTTGAACGTCATCAGTCCCGCGTTGTTGACGATCACGTCCAGCCCGCCGAAGCGCCGAGGGTCCCGGCCACACAGGCGCGCACCTGCCCCTCGTCGGAGACGTCGCACCGCACGGGCCAGGCGTCGGGCGCCCCATCCGTCTTCACCGCCTCGGCGGCCTGCCCGGCCCGGTCGAAGTCAAGGTCCGCCAGCACCACCCGCGCGCCTTCCGAGCCGAAGCGCCGCGCGGTCGCCAGGCCGATGCCGCTCGCGGCCCCGGTCACGATCACCGTCTTGCCCGTGAAGCGGGCCGGGACCCGCACGACAGGCTGAGCAACGTCACTCATCTACGCTTCTCCTTTCGACGCCAGGCGGTCGCCGGTGACGGCCGCCTCGGCCATCCCGTAGGTCGCCTCGCGGGCGTGGGCGTGGGTGCGGGCGAGGTCCTGCACGGCCGCCGCCGCTGCACCGTCCTGCTGGCTGGGTGGGAACACCGGCAGGGTGAGCGCCGTACTCTGCGTGGGCAGCACTGCCCGCCACTCGCGGATCAGGTCCCGGTACGCCTGTCCCACCGGCCGGAGGTTGCGGTCGAGGTCAGAGAGGCCCAGCGGGTTGACGGTGCCATTGTTCTCGCGCAGGGCGCTGTCCCAGTCCACCTGATCGGTCAGGGAGTACCAGGTGAAGCCCACGATGGGCAACCCGTCGTTGCGCACCCGCAGCACATTGGCCCACTCCTTGCGCAGCCACTGCACCGCCTCGTCCCCGTTTGGTCCCTGGTTGAGGTTCGTCTCGGTGTGCATGATCGGCAACCCGTACCGGTTGTAGTACTGTGCCGTGATCACCGAGTAGCCGTAGATTTCCCCGGAGGCCCGGGTGTTCCCGTCGGGTTGCACCAGATGCTCGTTGGTGACGTAGTAGTCGTTGCCCATGATGCAGTGGTGCTTGAGTGTGTTGTCGAGGAAGAAGTGGTACTCGTCCCGGGTCATGCCGTGGTCGAGCAGGTACTCGTACATCTCGCTGGAGACGCGGTGCCCGTAGTTCAGGTCGAGCGACAGGAAGCGCACCTGGTTGAGGAACTCGGCCCGGCCAATGGACTGGGGGTTCTGGGCGTGGAAGTACTCGCTGGACTCGCTCTGCACGAAGATCGCGTCGGGCCGGACCTGCAAGATCGCGTGCATGGCGAGCACGTTCGCCCGCACGATGTGCTTGAGGGCCGTGACAAAGGCGAGGTCGGTGGTGAGCTGCTCGTTCCACCAGCCGTACTTCGCGGAGAACAGGGCGCAGATGTACATCTCGTTCACGGGGGTGTAGAGCTGCACCCAGGGAAACCGCAGGGCGAAGGCCCGGGCGTAGCGGGCGAACTGCTCGGGGAAATCGGGGTTCTGGAAGTTCCCGATCCAGTCGGGAACCCCGAAGTGGCACAGGTCGGCGATGGGCATGAGGTCGCACCGCCGCAGGTCCCCGAAGGTCTCGTCGGCGAAGGTCCAATCGTAGCGATCCGGCCCCAGCCAGACGCGGTGCAGCGGCGGGCCGTAACGCAGGTGGGTCACGCCCAGCTCCTGCACCAGGTCGAAATCCCGCCGCCAGAGCTGGTAATGGCGGGTCTTGTCCATCTCGTCCTGGCGGAAGCGCCCGTTCTGGATGGTGGGGTAGGAGTTCTCGATGCCGGTGGCGAACATGAAGTAGAGCATGGTCGGTTCTCCTGTGGGGTCAGCCCGCTGCGAGGGCCAGCAGCAGCGCGCCGTCGCCGAAGGTACCCAGAGCGAAGGCCGAAAGCCGCGCCTGCTGCTGGGCGGGGCGTTCCTCCTTCAGCACGCTCAGCACGGCCTCGCCAGCCGGAAACGCCTCCAGGGTCGCGGAGGCGAGTTCGGAGAGGTCGGTGAGCTGCCGCAGGTCCCAGCCGGCGAGTGCGGCCAGCGCGAGGAGCCAGCGTCCGCGCCGGTCAGAGTTGGCCTGGTGTACAGCGTGCAGGCTGTGGTCGTCTGCCACAACCTTGAGGGCGAGTGCGACAAAGAACCGCCCAACCGCCCCAGGGAGAGCCATCCGCGCGTGTCGGCCCGGTGGGCCAGCAGGGAGGCGATCACGAAGTTGTCCAGCGCGTCGGTGGGGAGGTGCATCCAGAAGACGCGCTCGCCGGGCGCGCCATGGCCGATCGCCGCCCGCTGCTGCGCCCGTAAGGTCTGAACCAGCCGCCCGACGGCGGAACACAGCACCAGGCTGACGAACGCGATCACGGACACGTGGTGGCCGGGAAGGCCCAGCAGCGTGCCCCGTGGCGTCGCCCCGAAGACCTGCTGGCTGTCCCCGAACTCCGGCAGGATGCGCAGGAAGATGAACGCGACGGCGAGGCCCCCGGCGGCCGAGAGCAGCCGGTTGCGGGGCACACCGTCGGGGACCCGCAGGGCCGGCGAGAGCAGGTGAATGGCCGCAAAGCCACTCCCCAACAGCAGGGAAGCCAGGAACAGCGTCACGCCCCGGCTCCGGGGAGCAGCAGCTCGACCAGGAAGATGGCCAGGAAGCCCGCGAAAAAGGTCGCCGTCAGGAGCGGTGTCTCGGTGACCTGATGCGCCTCGGTGAGCAGTTCCTCGGTGACCAGGTACAGCAGGGCCGCCGCGGCAAAGGACAGCACCACCGCCAGCGCGAAGCCGGACAGCCCCGCGAACAGCAGCGCGCCGATCAGGACACCGACCGCCAGCGCGAGCGCGAACAGCAGGGTGACGCCGATCACCCGGGCGCGGGTCACCCCGGCGCGCCCCAGGGCGGCGACGGTGGACAGGCTGAGGAACAGCAGTTCCAGCGTGAGGGCCAGGGTGATCAGAAAACCGGCCTGGGCGTTGGTGCCCGCACTCACGCCGATCAGCAGGCCGTCGATCAGAATGTCGATGCCCGTGATGAGGGCGAGGCCGGTCGCGTTGCCCGCCCCCCCTTCTTCCGGCGTCGGCCCCGCCCCGGCCACGGGTTTGAAGAGACGTTCCAGCCCGAGCATCAGCACCACACCCAGGGCAAAGCCCAGCAGGACACCCAGCGGCTGATGTTCCTGCTTGATCTCGGGCAGCAGTTCACCGGCGACCGCCGCGAACACCGCGCCCGCCGCGAAATGCTGAAACGCGCTGCGCCAGCGCTCACCCGGAGGGCGGAGTGTGGCCAGGACGCCGCCCAGGACGGTCGTGCCCGCCGGGACAAGCACAAACAGCAGCAGCGAGAGGGCTCCCATCACGTCACCTCCACCCAGAAAAGCCCCCCAGGGGGAGTCCCCGCGCGCGACCCGGTCACGACGGGTGAACCTCCTGGTGGTCGAGCCTGGCCCCGTCGCGTGCGGGCCGCCAGGCCCCCTCACGTTGCCGGGTGCGGGCAGGCCCAATCCAGCCCTTCAGCTCGCCGGATTCTTGAACGTTTGTTCATACGTGCGGAGGAATGGCGGCGTATCGTCTCAGGCGGTGAGCGGTCTTTTCTTCGCCTCGCGCTGGCTTCCGGCGCTCCTGCTGGCTGTGGGGGGGCTGGCGGACGCCTCCGAATTCCCGATCGGGCTGGGCGGCGTGCCCCCGACCCCCAACCTCAATCCTTTCGGCCTGTCCTGTTCCAGGCCGGTCGATCCGCTGGAACTCGCGCTGTGGCGCGTCACGACCGAGGGGGGGCGCCCGGACCGTTCGTGCGGGAACGCGTTCACGGGCTTCCTGCGAACGCCGCGCACCGCCACACAACCCGATGCCTTTGACGTGACGGCGGACCAGATCCGGGGGGCGCGGGCGGAGGTGTTGCTGACCAGCATGGAGTGGCAGGCGGGCGAGGGGCGTCCCGGCTGGACCTTCGCGCGGGCCCTGCGGGACCTGTACCTGAAGGTGCGGGCAAATCCCGCCGACTACCCGCAGGGCATGACGGTGCGGGTGGTGCTGGGGGGGTTTCCAGACCTGGGGCGCCCCGACGGGGCCACGCAGCCGTTGGAACTCGTGCGGGACCTCACGCGGCTGGGCGTTCCCCTGAACGACCCGGCGGCGGGGTGGCGGCTTGGGGTGGCGAACTACCGCTACTTTCCGCACAGCCATGTCAAACTCCACGTGATCGACGGCCAGGACGTGACTGTCGCCGGGTACAATTACACCGCCTGGCACCTGCCGGACACGGCGCCGGGCGGGAAGGGCCTGCACGACCTGGGCCTGCGGATGCGCGGGCCAGCCGCGCAGGACGGCGTGACGGTGTTCAATGACCTGTGGCGCAAGGCCCAGCAGGTGCGCTGCCCCCCGGAAGTGACGGCGGAGAACCTCTTCCAGGCGTGTACCCTCGGCCCGGCGGAGCCGCCCACCCATCCGGGCGCGGCCCGGGTGGTCACCCCCGCAGGGGAGGCGCGCGCGTTCCTGCTGTACCGCCGCCCGGGGTTCGACCAGGCGGACCGGGCGATGGTGGCGCTGTTCGGGGCGGCGCGGCAGCGCCTGGACCTGATGCAGGCGCAGTTCAGCCCGGGGTATTCCTGCTGGTGGGCGTACCAGAATCCTGACGCCTGCCCGGTGAGCGAGTGGCCCGTGTACCTGCGCGCCGTGCTGGGAGCGATGGAGCGCGGCGTGAAGGTGCGCGCGCTGATGGTGGACTACGGCATCGACCGGGCCCCGAACCGCAGCGGCGCGGCCCTGCTGCGGCTGGAGGCGCGGCGCCGGGGGCTGGAGGACCGCTTCGAGGCGCGGTATGTCACCTTCCCCATGCACACCAAGGCGTTGACCGTGGACGGCCGGATGGTGGTGGCCGGGAGCATGAACCTGCACTTCTCCTCGTGGGGACCGCTGGGCCTGAACGAGACGATGCTGGCGACCACGGACCCGGGGGCGGTGGCCCAGCAGCAGGCGAGCTTTGAGGACGTGTGGGCCACGCGCAGCCGCGAGGTGCCGCAAGAGTGGTGGATGCGCAACGTCCCGGGGCGGGAATGACCGGCAGAAGCAGGGCCCCAGGGGAAATCTGACGTCGTCCCCGGAAGCGGACCGCCGGGAAGAACCGCTGCCTCACGTGCCCTTCCCTGAGCGCTGGCTCAGGTATGCTGGAACGGTGGCGCCCGCGGAGACGCACCTCGACTACCACCTGCCCCAGATGGACGGGGAGACCCGGGCCCGGGCGGTGGCACGGATGGTGGCCAGGCTGCCCGGAGCCCGGAAGATCGAGGCGGATGGACGCCAGCACCGCCTGCGGCTCTGCCTGGACGAGACGCAGACACCGCGGGCCGTCCTGGAAAGCAACCTGCTGCTGCTGGGGTACGGCGTCTGTGCCCGCGCCGGTGAGGTCCCCCTGCCCGGCATGCTCCATGCCAGCCTGGACACGGCCTGGCCCGAGCTGACGCCGTCAGGAGAGGGCCGGCCTGGCCACCCCCCGAGCGGTGCGTGGACCGGAGCACACTCCCCGCCCACCGCCAGGCGACGGAACCGGCCGGGGGTGGCCCTCTCCTCCAGGGGACTGGCGGCCCTGGTGGTCCTCACCACGGGCCTGGGCTTCTCGGCGGCGCGGACCTGGAGCGGCGTCGCCGGGCACCCGTCGCCCTGGCCCGCCGCGCTGATTGGCCTCGCGGTGGCGGCCGGCCTGCTGCTGATCGCCGCGCTGTTCTCCCGGCGACGCGCGTGGGGCCTGGCGTGGCTGCTGTCCTGGCTCGCCGCGGGGGTGCTGGGAGACGTGGTGGGCACGCTCCTGGACAGAACGGCCGAGCGAGTCCTGGCACCCTTGCTCGCCCCGCTGGCGCGCGGCCCGGGCGGGATGGACCGGTTCGGGACCGATCTCGCTGACCTGCTGGTCCTCGGGGGCGTGGTGTGGCTGCTCGTCGTGCTCGGGCGGCGCCACCCGGGCAGGGGGTAAGTCCAGGGCGCGCCGGACGGCACCCGACGAACCCTCCAGGGCCTGCCCTCCCGGTTCACCCATGGCGCGGGGTGTTCAGCGGCGCGTGCCGACCAGGAAGATGTTCGGCCAGGGCCGGTAGCTGCTCTTCAGCGTGTCCTGCCGGAAGGTCTGGCCCTCCCGCACGAAGCGGCGAGTGACCTCGATCACCGCCCCTGGCGCGGCCCAGTCCACCTGCTTGCGCTGCCCGGCGGGGAGGCTCGCGTCCCGGATGATGCGGTCGGCGGGGGAGGGGGTGGTGCTCAGCGTCCTCGGGTCACCGATCTCGACCGTGAAGTCGCGCGCCCGGCCGAAGACGCTGATGCTTAGGCGCGACTTCTCGTCGTCCCAGTCGGCCTGGAACCAGAGCGCGCCCCCGGTGTCGTTGGCGAACTTCAGGTCCTGGCTGGGCTGGTAGATGGTGCCGTCCAGCCCCTGGGGGTCGTAATACCGCACCTGATAGGAGTGGTTGCGCCGCTCGACCACCGGCAGCCCCGCTCCATACAGCGCGCGGAAGGCCGTGGTGCTGACCTGGCAGATGCCGCCACCGACCCCGTTCGCCGTGCGGTCGCCCGCGATGACCAGGCCCGTCACGTAGCCCGCGCGGGTAGTGACCGGGCCGATGAACTGGTTGAAGGAGAAGGTCTGGCCCGTGAACAGCCGATCCTGGAAGTTGCGGGTACCCACGTGGATGTTCGTCATCCGGGCCGCGCTGCTGCCGAAGTAGTTCGTCTCGCCCGTGCCCAGGTGCGCCGTGATGCCCCGCGAGGCGAAGAAATCCAGCGTGCGCTTCGGCGCGACCTGTCCCGTCACGACGACGGCAGCCTTGACTCCCCTGGGGTCTTTCAGGGCGGCGAGGATGTTCGCCCGCGTCCTCGCCTCGTCCACCTTCAGGCCGCCTCTCTGCACGACCGCCCAGCCCTCCTCCCAGCGGTTCTCGAAGCGGGCGTCCTGCGCCTCCCGCGGCAGGCTCGCCAGGAATTTCTTCAGGTCGGCGTCCAGACTCGCCGTGATGACGCCGCGTTGCCGGAGCTGCGCGGCCCGCTCGCCGGGCAGGGTCAGGGTCTGCGAGAAGGGCACCGTCGTCTTTTGGCCATCCACCAGCGCGGGCCAGTTCGCCTGCACCGTGATGAGCAGCGGCAGAGGGGCCGTCTTGACGGACTGGGTGGGGGCGGGAGCTGGCCGTTCTGGCACCGGGGCCGGTGTAGACGGCTGCGCCGGAGGTGCCGGGCTTTCGACGGGCGGGGGAACGGGTTCCGACCCGGGAAGGGGGGAAGGCGCGGGTTCCGAGGAGGGTGGGGGTGCCGGAACGGGCGCGGGCTGCAACGGCAGCGCGGGAATTTCGACCTGGGCAAAGGCCGAACCCAGCAGCACATTCAAGAACAGCACGCCATACTTCCGCCGTAGGATCATGAGCACACTATTCCATGGCTCGGCGACCAGAGGTCTGGCCGCCCGCGCCCGGGGCACAGGGGGCGGGCCGAATGTGAACGCGGCGGCCCGCCCCTAAGCTCGACCCTTCTCCACGCCGCCCAGGGACGGGCGGATGACCACCCGGAGGGGTGGATGGCTGCCTGGCCCACGTTCCCCCAGAACAAGCTCACCCCACCCCTCCCTGCTTGGCCTTCCCAGGGACACCCGCAGGAGCAGACCGGCGCCGGTGCCCCCGCAAGACCGCCCAGCGGACCGCTCCCGGAGAGCCGCACCTGGCCCAGCGGCACTTCCCGGTGATGCCCCTTTGGTCAGTCACCGCTCCCGGCCTGCCCACCGCTGAGGCCAGACCCGGTGGGGAGGTCCCGCGGGTTGGGCGGCCAGGAACGTCGGTTCCCAACGGAAGTGTCCTTCTGTATTAGGCTGTTCATGTGAGCCAATATTCACCTATTCATCTGGTCCGCCCGGGCTTGCTGGGCAGGTGGCGGGCAGGCGGGCCGCCCGCGGCCCCCGCCAGTAGGGGAACCTGTGACTGAGCGTCCCGCCCCGGCGTTCGCGCCCGTCCCGCTGTGGCAGCGCCTGCGGCCCCCCTGCCAGCCGCAGCCGTCGCCGTGGTCCTGGGGGCGGCGCGGCTCCATCCCACCCGAACGGCCACCACGGGAGGGCCACCCGCCGGCCAGGCCGCACCGCCCTTCTCGCGGCGAGGCCTGGGTGGGGGTGAACGTCTGGGTTTCGTGGTGCGGGCCGTGCTGGGAGGCGGCCCCCCTGCTTCGTGAACGGAGCGAGCGGCCGACGGGAGGAACAGGCCTGCCCGTGATCGGCCTCCTTGTTCAAGAGACCCAGGGGCAGAACGCCCGCGACGTTCTCCTTGAAGTTGTCCTCGGCTCCCGGCGCGACCCCAACCTGCGGGCGGTCATCCATTCCGGGGTGGGCGGGATGCCCGAGCCGTTCTTGCTCGACTGTCAGGACGTGGGCCGGGGGGCTGATGCGTGAGCGGCTGAAGGCGAGGCTCTCGAAGACGGGGGGAGCGGGACGGTGACGCGCCAGCGTCCTGGGCGCGGGGAAGCACGGCGCCCAGGCGGGGAGCGCAGGCCGTGACCGGGCACTCCTCCCTGCCCCAGCCGCACGCCGGGTGGCAGCCGTCCTGGTCCCGGCTGCTGCTCGCTGGCGCCGCTGGCCTCGCGGCGGCCCTCGTCCTCCCCGCTCCTTCCTCCGCCCTGGTGAGGATCATGGTGGGCTGGGACGGTGCAGCGCTGACCCTGCTGGCCCTGACCTGGGGGTTCATCCTGCGGTCACCCCCCGGGCGCACCCGGCATGCGGCGGCGGCCGAGGACCCCGGCCGCGCGGCCGTGCAGGCGGTGGTGCTCGGCTCCAGCCTCGTGAGCCTCGTCGCCTCGGCCGTCGTGATCGAGCACGCCAAACGCCTGGAGCCAGAGGCACCGCTGCTGGCCATCGCCGTGGCGGTCGTCGCCGTGCTGAGCGGCTGGTTCCTGACGCACACCACCTACACCCTCCGCTACGCCCACCTCTACTACAGCGACGGGGACGAGGAGGCGGGGCCGGACGGGGGCCTGGAGTTCCCCGGGGCCAGCGCCCCCTCCGCCCTCGACTTCGCCTACTTTGCCTTCGTGCTCGGCATGACCTTTCAGGTGTCGGACGTGGCCGTCTCCAGCCCGGTCATCCGCCGGTTGGCCCTGTGGCACGGCATCACCGCCTTCTGGTTCAACGTCGCGATCCTGGCGCTGACCCTGAACGTGCTCGGCAGCCAGATCTGACGCCCGCCTGGCATGCCCTGCGGACAGGCGGCGCCGCATGACCATGACCCGCCGAGCGGAGCCCGCGCACCGGATCAGCCCATCACGGGTCCGTCAGCGAGGCTTGGCGGAGGACCGACCCCAGGACCACGCCCGCTGCTGCGCCCCGACGCCCTCACCCGCCCTGCTCCTGACGAGCGGTGCCCGGGGACCGGGGAGGACGAGGCGGGTGTGATCCCCCGGGCCGTGGCCGCTGCCCACACCAGCGTCATCGCCGTGGGAGGGGTGGAAGCGCCCACCGCGACCACCGGGGTGTGAACCGTGGCCGGTCGCGGTCAGTGCGGCGGGGCCGCCGCGTTCCCGCCGCCTTGATGGAGGTCGGGGACGCGACCCACCCAGTGGACGGCCTGAACCTGCGGGAGTCCAACCCGCTGGACCGGCTGGCCCTGGGCCTCGCCTGGGGGTCCGGGAGCCCCTCGTGATGGGCCTCACGGCGAGCGGCGCGGTGGGCGGCGCCCGGAAGGGATGGTTCCGGAGCACGCGGGCCGGATGATCCGCCTGCGCCCCTCAGGCCGCGCGCCGCTGGGAGAGCCTGCGGGCACCCAGCACCAGGCCCAGGAGCAGCGGCGGCGCGAGCAGGCCGAGCAGCGCGTACCCAACGTAGCGCCCCGGCGTGGACGTGACCGGCAGCACCACCGCCACCCGGGTGGGCTGACCCACAAAGGCGAAAGGCCGCCCGGCCACCGCCGCCTCGCCCCGGTAGGTGGTGTCCACCACGGTCAGGACGTACCGCCCGGCGGGCAGGGGGGCGAGGTCCCCGGTGTACTGTCCCGTCTCCTGCCCGGCCGTCAGCTTCGCCCGGCCCAGGACGCCCGTCTCCGGCACGTCGTTCGCCCGGCCTGGCGTGCCCGTGCCCCGCGACACCAGCACCTCCACGGCCGCCCCCCGGATGGGCAGGCCGCTCGTCTGCCCGACCAGGCTCGCCTCCACCCGGACGGCGTCCGGGAGCGGCGCGAGCGCCGCTGTCACCGTCACGGGTTCGCTGTGGGCCAGCGCGCCGGGCGCGAGGAGGACCGCCAGCAGCAGGGCCAGCCGCCTCACCGCGGGCCTCCCAGCAGGGTGCCGCGCATCTGCATGGGTTGCCCCAGGATCAGGACGGTGAGGGCGGCGACGACCAGGAACCACACGATCACCGGGACGGCGGCCCGCCACACCCCCTGGGCGGCGCGCGCGGTCAGGTAGGCGCTGGCCCCGGAGCCCGCGTAGAGCAGGGCCACCTGGAGCGGGAACAGCAGGTTCTCGGGCACCAGGGCCGCCAACGTCCAGTCTGGCGTCCCGGCCGGCAGGCCGAGCCGCCCCAGGGCCTGCTGCAAGACCGGCACGATGCTCGCCCAGCCAGTCAGGAAGTGGAAGCTGTAGTGTCCCGCCCAGACGGCAAAGGCGAGCGGGAAGACGGCGCTCCCCCAGCGCCGCGCCGCCTGCCGCATCCCCTCGCGCCGTCCGGCGAGGCGGCTCGCCCACCCGAAGAGGGCCAGGGTGAGCCCGCAGCCGCCCCCCAGGACCACGCCGAGCATGAGGCCCAGCACCAGGGCCTCGCTGCGGGTGCCCAGCCACGAGGCGAGCCCCTGCGCGGCGGCGGCGTACGGGGGGGTCATCGCCAGGGCGTTGGCGACCCCCGCGAAGAGCAGCAGCGTGCCCAGCAGCGCGACGTCGGCCCGGGGGCGCCACGCGGCGAGCGCCCGGGTGGGCGGGCGCAGCACGAGCGCGACGTTGTCGTGGGGGCAGGCCCGCACGCAGTTCAGGCAGAGGGTGCAGTCCTGGTTGCTGCGGACCTGCGGCACGAACAGCTCGGTTTCGCAGCCGGGGAAGGTGCGGGCATTCTCCAGCGGCGCGAGTTGGAGCAGGGGCGCGGCCGGTCCCCCCAGGGTGCCGCGTCCCCCGGCGTCCTCCAGCCGGCCGTTCACGCAGTACTGCCCGGCGCAGGAGCGGCACACGTCGGGATCGCGCGCCGCGATCTGGGCCGGGCTGACGTGCGAGAGGGCGAAGTTGAAGTTCCCCAGCGGGCAGACGTGCTTGCAGAAGGTGCCCGCCGGGAAGAGGGTGTCCACCGCCAGCGCCGCGCCGAAGTACCCCAGGATCAGCCACGCGGTGAGCCAGGGGCTGGCCCACAGGTCGAAGGCCTCGTAGGCGAACAGGAAGGCCACGGTCAGGCCCAGCACGGGGTACTTGTTCCGCAGGGCCCGCGGCCAGGTCAGGCGCGGGGTGAGGCGGCGCAGCCAGCGGCTGGGGCCGCGCGTGAGCATCAGCGGGCAGGCCGCGCAGAAGAGATTGCCCAGGACGAGGAGCGCCAGCACGACCAGGCCGCGGTAGTGCAGCCACACCGAGACTGTCGCCAGGTTCTGCGGGGCGACCTGCCGCCCGGTCAGGCCGTCGAACACGGCGAGCAGCGCCAGCCCCAGCAGCGGCAGTTGCAGGGTCAGGCGGGCATACCGCCACCGCACGAAGCGCCCGAGGCCGGGCAGGCGCAGCAGGTCCGGGCCGGGGACGCGCCGCCGGGTCGTCCCCGCGCTCATGGGCCCGCCACCTCCAGCGGCACGTCGGTGGTGAGGGTCCGCCCATCCCCCGTGCGCGCCGTCACGGTGAGCACCCAGCTTCCCGCCATGTTCAGGTCCAGGGGGTCCACCACGTACCGTCCGTTCCCGGCGGGGGTGGCCTGGGCGCGCACGGGAGCCATGCCCGCGTGGGTCATGTTGCCCTCGACGCTGACCGCGGCGGCGGGCAGGTCCGGGAGGGTGAGCGTGAGCCGGGTGACGCCAACCCGCGCCGGGCTGGGCCGGGTGGCAAGCCGCACATCGAAGTCCCGGGCGGCCGGGGCCCGGCAGGACACGAGCGTCAGGCCCAGGGCCAGCAGCCCGGCCAGAGGCGGGCATCGCGGCGGTGGGGGCGGTCGGCTCGGCATAACGTTCGGGACGTCCCGCCATCCTATCCCAGCCGGGGACCACCGCGGCGGCGGGCTCCCCGCTCCCGTGGGCGGCGACGGCGCGCCAGCCACAGCCCCGCGCCCGTGAGCAGCGTCCCCAGGCCCAGCCCGAGCAGGCCCAGCGTGAGTGGACCCTGCCGGGCGAACCGCTCGGCGAGGGTGGGGTTGTCGCGCCGCCACGCGACGACGAGGTCGCGCATCTGCTCCTCGCCCCACCTCAGCACCACCGGCTCGAAGGGCTGGCCGGTCCGGGACTCGGAGTGGATGTCGGCCCAGTCCACCGCGAATCCGCGGGCCGACCCGGCGCCCGGGGCCGACAGTTGGACGGAGGCCGGGTCGCCCACGAACAGGAACACCTGGTAGCTGTAGGCGGGGTCGCCGAAGCCGACGTAATTGCGCGGGTTGAGGTAGCGGACGTCCGCTTCCCATCGGGTCATCCCCGGTTGGCCCGTGCAGGAGGCCCGGACCTCATGGCGCACCCCGGCCGCCTTCAGTGCGGAGCCCAGCGACTGCCTCAGCGCCGGTTCGATCTCCTGCCGGGCCCTCGCCGCCCGGGCGGGTGCCAGTTCCTCGAAGGTCACCCCCACGGAGGCCGGGTCCAGGCACAGCGTGACGCCCCGCAGGTCCGAGAGCTGCTGGCCGTGCGCGCCCGCCTGGCCCAGGAGGGCCGCGCAGGCCAGGCCCAGGAGGCGGCGCCGTTCGCGTGGAAAGGACCTGGACAGCATGCCCCCGCAGCCTACTTCATCCCGTGCCTGAGCCGGGCCGCGCCCGCCGGTTCTGCCCCCTCACCCGCCACGTCCTGAACGCGCGGCGGCAGGGCAGCGGGGCAGATGAGGCGGGCGTCTCCGCCCCCCACGCCACCTTCATGGTTGGAGGACCGGAAGCGCCCGGCAGGACCGCCGCGCGGGGGCAGCCTACACGCCCTAGCCGTCCTCGTTGTCGGGTTCGATCCGCGAATCCTCCTGCTGGTGCAACCGCGCCAGGAGGTCGGTCGGCGTCTCGTTCTGAGCCTCGTCTCCCACCGACTCAGGCACGGTGGTGAGCACGATTTCCCCCTGGGACGGGTCGTCCGGCTTGTGCTGATCGTCGTTCATGGGAACTCCTCAGTTGCCGCCGCGTCCAGGGCGGCCCGCAACGCGTTCAGGTTACGCTGCACGTTCCCCCCAAACACCGCGCTCCCCGCCACCAGAACGGTCGCCCCCGCCGTGACCATGCCCGGCGCGGTGGCGGGCGTGATTCCACCGTCCACCTCCAGTTCCGCCCCGCGGCCCGCCTCCTCCAACCAGCGGCGCACCGTGCGAACCCGCTCCAGGCTTCCGGGAAGAAACCGCTGCCCGCCAAAGCCGGGATTCACGCTCATCACCAGCGCCAGGTCGAGGTCAGCGAGGACGGGCCGCAGCACCTGCAGCGGGGTGCCCGGATTCACAGAGACGCCCGCCTGCGCGCCCAGTTCACGAATCAGGCCGACCGCCCGGTGCAGGTGGGGCGTGGCCTCGGCGTGGATGATGACCCGGTTCGCCCCCGCCTGAACGAAGTCCGGCACGAAGCGCTCCGGCCGCACGATCATCAGGTGCGCTTCGAGCGGCCGGGTCGTCACCCGGCGGCACGCCTCCACCGTCCGGGGACCGAAGTTGAGGTTGGGGACGAACTGCCCGTCCATCACGTCGAGGTGAAAGCCGTCCACCCCACCGGCCTCGGCTTCCCGGATGGCGTCCCCCAGGAAGGCGAAGTCGGCCGCGAGCAGGCTGGGAAAGAGGCGGACGCTCACGTCTCCCCCCGGGCCCGCTGCCGGTCTTCCGGGGTGGGCCGCTTGAAGGCGTCGGGCTGCTGGGGATCGAGGTACCGGCGCACGTCCCCGGGGATGGCCGTCACGTCGTCCACCACCTTGAACAGCCTCAGGTCGTCCGGGGCAATCGCGCCGCTCTCCACCAGCGTCCCGGCGAACCAGTCCACCAGGCCGCGCCAGTGCGTCTCGCCCACCAGGTAGATCGGCAGGGCGTGCATCTTGCGGGTCTGCACCAGGGTCAGGATTTCGCCGAGTTCGTCGAGGGTGCCGAAGCCCCCGGGGAAGACCACGAAGGCGACGGCGTACTTGGCGAGCATTACCTTGCGGGCGTGGAAGTACTCGAAGTTGAGGCTGAGGGTCTGGTACGGGTTGGGCTTCTGCTCGAAGGGCAGGAGGATGTTCAGGCCCACGCTGACCCCGCCCGCCTCGTAAGCCCCCTGGTTGGCGGCCTGCATGATGCCGGGGCCGCCCCCGGTCATGACGCCGAAACCCGCCTGGGCGAGTTCACGCCCCAGCGTCTCCGCCAGGCTGTAATAGCGGTCGGTGATCTCGGTGCGGGCGCTGCCGAAGACGGTCACGAGGGGGGGCCGGACGTGGGCCATGCGGTCGAAGCCGATAGAAAATTCACCGAGGATGCGGAACATCCGCCAGGCGTCCTCGGCCATGCGGTCGAGTTCGTAGTGGTGCTGAGGTTCCTCCAGGGTCATAGGCGGGCTCCTCGGGCAGGGCAGGGAATAACGCGGACCTCACGGGTCACGGGACGGCCAGCCAAGAAAGTGGGGCGTGCAGGCGCGGTAACGGCGGTAGCCTTCGTCGTACGTGCGTTCCAGAAACGCCTCCTCCACGGGGACATAGGCGCGAAACGTCATCCAGAACAGCGCGGCGAGCCCCAGGCCCAGCCCGGAGCGGCGCACGAATGCCCCTCCCGTGAGCAGCAGGGCCCAGCCAACGTTCTGCGGGTTGCGGCTCACCCGGTACACCCCGCCCGTGATCAGTCCACTCGTCGCCAGACCGGAGTCGTCTGCGGGAGGCAGGGCTCGCCAGCCCGCTGCGAACAGCCCGGTTCCTGATAGCGCGAGCGGCAGGCCAACGCTGACGGCTACCGGAGCCGGCAAGGTCAACGGCCAGGCCCGCGCCCGCACCGCGCCCAGCCACCCCAGGGCGTGCAGGCCGTAGGCGACGTACACCACACCGGCCGTGGCACGCGACAGGTGCCCGTCTTCCGCGTACTCCCGCCGCACCCGGGGCAGGGCCCAGCCATACGCCCCCAATGCGCCCAGCAGGGCCGCGCCTTCCCAGGATCGTCTCATCTCCCGGTCTAGCCGCCCAACGCCGCTTGGGCGCGGCGTTGAAACTGCTGGAGTTCCTTGCTGGAGGGAAACGCCTTCAGGGCGCGTGTCGTCCAGGTCAGCGTCTTGCGGTGGTCGCCCGCTTTGGTCCACGCCTCGAACGCCTCCTGGCGGTACAGGAAGTACAGGGTGGGCACGCCCAGCGCCACTGCCCGGTCGAAGTTGTTCACCGCCGCCTGCACGTTGCCCAGCCGCAGGTTCGCCTTGCCCAGCCCCCACCAGACGTAGGGGTCGTTCGGCCGGGCCCGGGTGTCCTGCTGCCCGTGGGATCTCAGGTGCTGCCAGTTGGCTGCCGCGCTGAAGTCGTCGCCCAGCACCGCGCGCACCTGCCCCTCCTTCGCTGGCGGGTAGGTCACCAGGTACTCCCCGTTGTAGAAGCGCCACAACTCCAGCAGCTCGGCGGTGCTCAGGCGCAGCGAGGGGCCGCGCAGCGGATCGCTGACCAAGAAGTAGCCCGGGCCGTACCCGTAGACCGTGCGGAAATGTGCCACATTGCTGCCCGCCTTCAGGCGCTGTTGCAGCACCACCGGGAAGCCCCGGGAGAGCAGTTCCCGCAAGAGCTCCCCGTCACCCGCGTACCGGATTACGCTGCGCAGCCCGAAGCGGCCCAGGTACGCGGCGAGTTCCAGGCTGGTGACCTGCGGGTCGCCGGGGGCGTCCTTCATGGCACTCGCCGCCTGGGCCTGGGTGACGCGGGTGCCGTAGTACCCCAACACGGTCAGGGAGGTGACCGGGGCGCAGTTGTCCGGCCCCTGGTACTCGTGGCGGATGCCCCCCAGGGTGACGCTCGCGGGGAGGGCGGAGGCCGCTCCCCCCAGGGTGCAGAGGGCGAGGCAGAGCCGGAGGAGCGGGGAAAGCGTCATTCCCCATCCTGTCCGGTTCATGCCCACGTTTGCTCATACGTCCAGACGTCTTTCTTGAGTCTCCGTTGAGACAGGAAGAGGCTTGGACGGGTCGCCGCGTCTGTCCGGGACTCTCGGGCAGGCAAGAAGAACGGGTCACGCGCCCTGTGGAAGGCTCCCTCACGGGGCGGCACCCCTGAACTGGCCGTCCCCGGCGAGGGGCCAGGCCACCACGGCGCTCACCTCCTGGACCAGGTCTTCGGCTCCCCCAGGTCCAGCCGTCACCGGCGTTGGTACACTGCTCCACGCTCCATGACCCACGACCCACACCCTGAGGAAGATGTCCCCTTCCCCCCGGCCTTTCAGCCGCTGAGTGCCAGCCTGAGAACCCGCTTTCCGCGGGTCCCCGCGGACGTGCAGCAGGACGAACAGGACGTCGGGCGCGCGTATGCGCGGGCCCTGGAACTCAGCAACACCTTCCTGGCCCAGCTCACCACGTTCGGCGAACTGGTGCAACAGCGGGCGCTGCCCCGGCCCACGGGGATCAAGACCTGGGAGCGCACCTTTGAGAAGGCTGGCGCGTACGGACTGGTTCCCCTGGACATTCTGGCGGGGAAGTACGTGTTCCAGGATTTACGGACGCTCTACGGCGCCGCTGAGCGCATCGAGGCGGTGTTCCAGGTGCGCGCCTTTCAGGACCGGTTCCTGCAACCGCAGCCCAGCGGGTACCGCGACCTCCAGTTTGTGGTGGACGTGGAGGGCCACTGCGCCGAGGTGAAGTTGTGCCACGCCGCCTTCGATGAACTCGACAGCTATGAGCACGACCTCTACAAGATCCGGCGCAAGCTGGAGGGCAAGGTCGAGGATGGGATTTCGGTGATTGAACAGTTGGTCTTGGACACCCTCAACGATGCGAGTACACTGATGTTCCAGCGGGTGTGGGCAACCGTCCGCGGAGAGGCCGGTGAGTGAATGACGAAGTTTTACAGGGTGGGTAACGTGCCCGTGAAAATTACCAAGCGTGAGGACGGCGTGACCCTGATCCAGGCCTTTAACGCGGCGCTGGGCCGGTTCGAGAGCAACTCCCGGTACTACAGCATGATCCGCCGCGACGACACCGGCCTCGTGCGTCAGGTGACCGAGGCGGAGTTCGACCGGCACGTGAAATCGCTGAGCCAGCAGGCGTCCTGACGGGACGCACGTGGGGCCAGGCAGGTGCCTGGCCCCACCTTTACGCCCTGAGGAGCGCTTCGGCGTCGGCCCTCACCCGCCGGGCGGTCAGGACCGCGCCGGACTCCCCGAAGTTCAGCGCGGCGGCGTACGCCTCGGCCAGGAGGGCGGGCGCCTGCGGGTCGCGGTGTCTCGCCAGTTCCCGGGCGTAGTACAGCCGGGCCAGCACCTCGCGCTCGGTGTTTTTCAGGGCGCGTGCGGCCCGCAGCGCCTCCTCGTACAGCGCCGCGCCGCGCACCGGATCACCGCGGCGGAACGCGATGAGGCCCTCGGTGGCGCGCAGGGTCAACCCGAGTTCGTTCGCTGGGGCCACGGCCTGGGCACGCGCGAGGTACCGCTCGGCGCGGTCGAGTTGCCCAGCGTCCGCCAGGTAGAACGCCATGTTGTTCAGGAGGGTGTCCTCCTCCGGGGTGGCCGTCAGGCCGAGTTTGGTGAGTTCGATGGCCTGCCCGGGCGTCTCGTCGAGCAGATGCGAGAGGTACCCGGCCATGATGGCGGGCGTGGACGAGAACGGTTCATCCTGCAACCAGGACACGAATGCCGCGCGGGCGTCCTCGTAGTTGCGGGCCTCGTAGCTGTCCTGCCCGCGGGCCTCGAAATTCCGGGGAACGTCCACGAGTTGCGATTCCTTCAGCTCCAGCCGGACGTGCGGCGCCGCCCACTGCACCTGTGCGACCGCGTTCTCGGTCGGCCGCTCCAGGGCCTGCTGAAACAACTTCCGCACCCGCTTGGTCTTTCCGTCCGTCAGGTCGAGGGTGCCCAGGGCGGCGGCGAGTTCGCTGCTGTGGAGGGGTGAGAACTCCCGGTGCTCCAGCACCTCGCGGGCCCGCTTGACCGACTTGGGGGGCAGGCCAGCCACCATCGCCGCGCTGATCTCGGCCGCCATCAGCCAAGGGTCCTGGAGGGTCAGCGGCTGTTGCCGCAGCAGCCGGACGGCCTCGCGGGGATCGTGGGCATGCAGGTGGAACCGCACCGCGGCCCGCAGGGTCAGGCGGTGGTGGGGGGCCAGGCCCAGCGCCACGGTGAGGTGGCGCTCGGCCTTTGCCAGGACACCCAGGGCCGCGTACATGCGGGCCAGGTCCACGTGAGCGAGCGGGCTCCGCGGAAAGGCCCGCACCACCGCCTTGAGGCGCCGCACTTCCTCTTGCAGCCGGTCCATGCTCAGGGCTGGGGTAACCAGCCTGAGGGGCGGGGCCTCAAGCTGGAACCCGAGGACGTCACGGGCCGTGGACAGGGCCGTGGGGGTCGTGTCGTCCGCGTGCAGCAGCAGGTACTCGGCGGCGTCCTCCGCCACCTGCGGACGCGCGGCGAGCGCCGCCGCACTCGTCAGTTCGGCCGCCCGCCCGATGCTGGGCCGTGCGGCGAACGCCACCCGCAGTTGGTTCAGGTGTGAGGCGATCTGGGCGCTCACCTGCTCCGTACTCGCGGCGCGGGGGGGCCGCAGGCTGGACGCCTCCCCCATCTCCACGGCCACCCGCGTGTCGCGCCAGCGCGGGATAACGCGCCGATCCTCCACCTTGTGGGTGAGGGTCACGGGGCCCGCTGCTTTCGCCGCAAGGCCGCCGCGACCGCGAGGCGGTCGAAGAGACTGACGTACTGCTGGAGGCCGGTCGGGTCCACCCGCCCGAGATTGCGGGGATGGCCACGCCGCAGGGGGTCGGGGAAACACAGCTCCCCGATGCTGCGGGTCACTTCCGCCGCGAGGACAGGTCCCAGGCGCCGCTGGAGTTGCGCCGACACCCCCCGCATCGCCCGCCCGAACGCGTCCAGCAGGTGCGGCAGCACCTGGGGAAAGTCCTCCTCCCAGTCCCCGCCGCAGAAGAGCGGCCGCATCGCCTCGTCCAGTTCGGCGTACAGGTAACTGTTGAAGTGCTGGTGGGTGAACAGGAACGTCACCAACCCCCCGAGCATGTACAGGTCGGCGCGCTTGCGGTCCCGCCAGACGTCGGCCGACTGGGCAAAATACAACGCCTCGGGCGGGGCATACTCCCAGGTGCCGGGAAAGGCCGTCTCATGGTGTGGGGATTTCCCGAGCGCGTCCACGGCGGTGCCCAGGTCGCCGATCTTCCAGCCGTCCTCCGAGAAGACCAGGACGTTCGCGGGTTTGAGGTCATTGTGGGCCAGCTTGGCGATGTGCAATTGCTGAACACCGACCGCCACATGGTGGATGCAGCGCAGCAGCCAGACCTCATCGATGGCCGTGATCGCCAGATGGTCGCGGACGTCCCCGTCCGCCCGGTCGAAGATGATGTACGGCACCGGGACATTCACCCCGGGCAGGCGCTCCTCTCCGTGACTGATGGCCCGCACCACGCGGTGCATGCGCAGGTTCCGGCACATCGCGAGCAGGGAGACTTCAAAATTGAACTGCGCGGAGACGGCCTGGAGTTCCTGCATGACGTTGGGGGCCTGGTAGACGTTCGACAGGTCGATGGCCTTGAGGAACCCCTCGCGCCCGTCGGCGTGCCGAACGAAGTACCCGACGGAGTGGTGTCCCTGGGAATAGGGCGTGGACGGTGCCGTGCTGCCCAGCACGGTCCAACCTTCTGAAAGCGTCAGACCGCTGAGAAAGTGAGCGGGGTGGGTTTCACGGGTTCGGGCCGCCGACAAGGTCATGGGGTCCTTTCGAGGAGGAGGGGGGGTGCGGGGCGGGGGGTGGAGGCTTGGGCAGGGACGCCCTGGGCCTTGGGCTCCTCATCCGGTGAGCACATCACGGGAGGAACGGGCTGTCTCCACCTCCACATCATCCTGGTCGCCGGAACACCCCCAGTTCCCCGTCCGGGTCATGAACAGCCCGGTCGGTGGGAGCCACCCGCTGCGGGAACACGGCGTAGTTGCGCCCACCGGGATAGCGGGCACTGGGGTAGAGGATGGCGTCGTACCGGGCGCTGTCCAGGACCGCCCGCGCGAGGAGTTGCGTCAGGGCCAGGTGCCCGTCCAGGTTCAGCGGCAACCACTCCTGGAAGAGGTCGCCTGGCTGCACGTCGAGGTGAGTCTGGACCCCGAGATCGGTCAGGTCGAGGACGGCCCCCAGGCGTAGCTTGACGGTGATGTCCAGCCGGGGGCGCTGGTCGGTGCCCGGTTGGATCACAACGCCTGGTGGGCCCGTCACCACCGTGATCACCCTGGCCTCGGCGTGGGCGACGGCCGTGTTTTCCGCCAGGTACAGCATCTCGTGTGCCTCTGGGAACCCCTGCGGCGCGTTGTACCGGCCCCCCGTCACCACTGAACCGGCGGTGTTCAGGGGGTCGGGGCTGTACTTGCGCAGCGCGAGCAGCGGCACCGTGCGGTAGGCATCGATGACCCGGGTCGGGGTCCACAGGGGGGCGTCGAGCAACGCGCGCTTCAGGTCCTGGCCCCGCCGCATCAGGTCGGCGTGCCCGTCTCCGCCAGCAGCAACAGGCGCTGCACGGCCACCGGCCGCCGTTCGAGCAGGTACGACAGCGGCGCCCGGCCCTCCAGCACCGGGTTGGGGGCGCGCAGCCACATCCGGCCCACCCCCAGGTCCCCGAAGACCTCCCTGAGATGCAGCCCGATCTCCTCCAGCTCGTGCAGCGGTTCCTGGAGCGAATCGCTGGTGGGGTGCTTGCTCAGCCCGCTGGGGTCGCGCTCCAGCGCCTGCGCCAGTTCGCGCATGGTCAGGCCGAAGGTGCTCGCCACCCGCCGGGCGTCCAGCTTGCCGCTGCGCGGGTCACGCGCGTCCATCAGCAGGTGGGCGGTCGGTCCTTCCGTGGTCGTCATCCCTTCACCCCCAGATTATCCTACCATCAAACCTCTATTCAAGCTCTATTTTTCCTCCTTCAGGCGGCGGGGCCGGCTCAGGACCGCTGGGAACTGTCCGCCGCAAAGCCGCGCCCCACCGTTGGGACGGACGCTCGACCCCGTGGACGACTCAGGTCTGGGGAGGCACGCTGCCCACCAGCACCGCGGTGACCCCCAGCACCACGAGCAGCAGGCCCGCCTCGACCGCCAGGGCCGCCCGGGGAAAGGAGGCCGTGTGCGGGGCGAGCGTCCGGCGGACGCCCACCGCGGCGAGGAGCGTGGCCGCGAAGACCCCCAGCTTCAGCAGCAGCGTGGTGCCGTACCCACTCCCGGGCCAGGCCTGGACGGGACCCGCGTGGTGCAAGCCCAGGTAAAGCCCGCTCAGCGACAGCAGCACGACGCTCCCCAGGGCCACGGGGGTAAAGGCCCGGGCCGCCGCCCGCCAGTTCGTCCCCCGCCCGCAGGCCAGCACCAGCACGCCCCCGGTCCAGGCGGCCATCGCCCCGGCGTGCAGGGCGTGGGCCGCGCGCATGGGGAGGTCGCCCCCCACCGCCCCGTGCCCGCCGCCCGCCACCCCCCAGAGGGTGACGGCCGCCCCCAGCCCCACGGGGACACTGGACCGGCCAAGGACCTCGCCGGTCAGGAGGACGGCCGTCCCCAGCAGCGCGGTCAGGGCCGCCCGGCCTGGCCCGGTCGAGGTGAGATAGGCCAGCACGTCGGCGGGGGCCGTGAACCCCAGGGCCGTCAGCGTGCCCCCGACTTGCAGGGCCACCCCCAGGGCGATCAGGAGCGCGCCGGCCCCCTGCCAGCCGGGCCACCCGCCGGGCGGGGCCCCGACCAGGCCCGCCAGACGGCGCCGGGCGAGCGCGCCGCCCAGCAGCAGGGCCAGCCCGGCGAAGGTGAGCAGGCTGGCGGCGGCCGGCGTCACTTCACCCGAAAGACGCTCTGCCCGCTGATCGGGTGACCGTCTTCCGAGGCGAGGCGCCACAGGACCGCGTACAGGCCCGGCTTCAGCCCGGCCTTGAGGGGCAGGACGACCCGCGCCGCCATGCCCGTGCGGGTCTGAATGGTGTCCGCCCGGGCCGCCGCGTCGTTCCTGGCATCGAGGGCCGTCTTGGCGAGGGTGGCGGCGGCCTGCTGCACGGCGGCGGCATTGCCGCTGGCGGTGAGCGGGTAGACCTTGAAGGTGGAAAAGCGCAGGCTGACCGGCTCGCTGAGGGTGAGGGTCACCTGCTGGGGAGCGGGCACCGTGGCGCCGCGGGCGGGGGTGACGGCGGTGACCTCGGTGTGCACGAGGGCGGCGCCCAGGGTAAGGGGGAGCAGGGCCAAGAGGCGCTTGAGGATCATGGATGTCTCCTGTTGGAAGGGAAACGGGGGAGCACCCCCGTCCCCCGGTCTTACTGGACGGTGATGGTGCTGGCGGGGGCCTTCTCGGGATCGCTGCCGTCCCAGAGCGCCACGCTGCCGTCGCTGTAGGTCTGATAGATCTTCCAGCTCACGGGGCCCGCCGCGTCCGGGTTGCGAGCCTGGAAGTAGAAGCGGGCGTACTCCTGCGGGGCGATGCGGCCCCGCCAGGTCACTTCCGTGATCAGCCCCGCCGCGTTCGTCTTGACGGTGCGGGTGAACCCGGGCGTGACCTGAAAGCGGGTGATCGTCACCCCGGCAGGGATCACGAGGCGAATCTCGGTGGTGCTGATCTCCTTTTCCGTGGGCACGTTCAGGCGGTAGGTCTCCGAGACGCCGACCTTCGATTCGCCCGCGCCGGTTTCGGTGCGGACGGTGGCGTGGGCGGCGGCGACGGGGAGCAGCAGGGCGAGGAGGAGAGGCAGGGGTCGGTTGAACATGGGAACTCCAAGGGGGAAGGAACGGGGACTCTGGCGGCCACCACTGGGGTGTTCAGAAGCCCTCGTCGTGGCGAGTCGGCATGACAAACGCCGACGCACACCTGGGGTGTGGGTCAGCTCGGCCGGGGGGGTGGCGCGCGGGCGTCCGCGTGCCGGGGCAAAGCCCGGCTCACCGGAAGCGTGAAGACGCCCGGGGGCGGCGGCGAGCGGGGAGACCCCGTGACCAGCTCCGGCACGCTGGCCTCCAGCCCGTAGGCCTGGGTCAGACAGAACAGGCAGTGGGCGCCGTGAGCGTGGGGGACCGGAGGCCGCCGTGGGGCCTCATCCCCGGGGTGATGACCACGATGGGTGGTCTGCGCTGCCGGAGCGCCGTGCTGGGCCTGGCCCACAAACAGGGGCGCCACCCCCTGGCCTCCTCGAGCCTGAAAGGCGAAGGCCGCCAGCACCGTCAGGAGGCCCGCCAGCAGGCGCATCCAGGGCAGGGGGACCGGGCGGGCGGCCTTCACGACCCTCTCAGGTTACGGGCCGCGGATGAGGAAGGTGCCCCGGGCGGTTACTCGTCGTGCGGCGGGGGCTGGTCGGGATCGCAGTAGTCGATGGCCGCCCCGGTCTGGAAGTTCCCCACCACGATCTCCCGTTTGAAGGGGTAGCCGACGCGCACCCCCTCGGCCGCCCGCTCGAAGGTGAAGCGTTGACCCTTGCGCACCGGCGTCTCCCCGAGCACCAGGGGCCGCCTCGCTTCGTAGATCGCGCAGTACGGCGTGCAGAAGTAGAAGCCCAGAGGCCGCCCCTGAGCGTTCTTCGCCACCACCGCGCCGCCCGTCTCCACCGCGCGGCGGATCTCATGCCACAGGGCCACGCTCGCCGCCGGGTCCGGGTCGAGCGCCCACATCTCGTCGATCACCCGCCCGGCGTCAGGGTCCTTGCGGAGGAACGCCACGCTGTTCGGGTCGGTCATCGCCCAGCGGTCAAACCCCGGCTCGCCGGGCAGGGCGGTGTGGAGGAGGGGAGCCTCGCCCTTGCGGGGGGAAGCGCTGCGCCCTCCCTCGGTCAGCAGCGCGGGGTAGCCGATCAGTTGCCCGACTCGGTACAGCCCCTCGATGGCCCCCTTGGCGTGCTCCTCGATCTGCTCGTGCAGGGCCAGCGACGCCCCAGGGCGGTACATGCCCGAGGCGTAGTTCGCCTTGGACAGCGCCCCCTCGAACTGGCCGCGCAACCGGGCCAGCTTCGGGGCGTCGGCCTCCGGGGTGGTCTTCTCCAGGTTGTGCATCGCGGCCTCAGCGTGCAGGCGCATGGCGTCCAGGGCCGCGATCATCGCGTCGAGGTGCGGCCTCGGGCAGGGCTCCACCGGGGACCACTTCGGGAGTTTGGCGGGTAAGGTCCTGGCAGGCAGTTCGAACGCCGGGTCGTGTTCCGCCTCGCTCGCGTACCCCAGCCAGCGCCCCACCTCGGCGTAGTAGGCGTTCACCTGGTCAAAGGTCACCGGGGGCACGAAGCCCACCGTACTGGGGTCGGCGGCCTCGTCCGCCTCCAGCATCTTGTCGGCCAGCGTTTGCAGCGCAAAGGCGTTCCAGGCACAGGCGAGTTCGAGCCCGACGTGGCGCTTCACCGCGAAGGGACTCGTGCCGCTGAGGGTGAGGTCGAAGCGGCGGCGTTCGGCGGCGTCGAGCAGCGGGTGAACCTGCGTCCCCGCCTGGCGGTAGGCGTACAGCGTCTCGGCGTCCCGCTCACCACGGGTAAAGGCCCGGACTCGGGTCCACACTCCTGGGGTTTCCACGCCTGTACCTTACGTCACCCTTCGGGAAGTCGTTCCCTCAATTGAGGCGGGGGAAGAGGGCGCCGTGACGACCGGCGCCCCCCGTCCTCACCCGTGGTCCAGCAGGCCGCCGTGCAGCGCCCGCCACATCAGGGACAGGGCGAAGGTCCACAGCAGCGTGCCCACCAGCACGTCCAGCCACCGCCAGGCCCGGGGGGAACGGAACAGGGGCGCGAGGCGGACTCCTCCGAAGGCCAGCAGCGCGTACCAGGCGAGGGACGCAGAGACGGCTCCCAGGGCGAAGAGGGTCCGGCCCAGCGGCGGGAGGGGGGTGGACAGGGCGCCGAACAGCACCACGCTGTCCACATAGGGGTGGGGATTGAGCAGGGTGAGGCCCAGAGCCGTGGCCGCCACCTGACGGGGACCGCCCAGCTCCCGGCGGGGGGTCCGGGTGTCGATGACGTTCGGGGAGCGGACGGCGCGAAACGCTTTCCAGCCGTGCCAGAACAGGAACGCGGCCCCGCCCCACGCCGCTACCGGGGCCAGGAGCGGGAGGCGCGCGAGCAGCGCCCCCAGGCCGGTCGTGCCGAGGGTGATGAACAGCATGTCGGCCAGGACGCCCGCGCTTCCCGCCACAAGGGGGTGATGGCGGTGGAGGGCTTGGCGCAGGACAAAGGCGTTGAGGGCACTCACGCCGATCAGGTGCGCGGCACTCACCCCGAACCCCTGCACCAGGGCGGCCGGGAAGAACTCAGCCATACCCCGGCCCGGTCGGCTCTTGAGAAGGGCGAATCATCCTGCCGAGGATATCCGTCGGGGCTGATACGTGCGGGAGACTGCACGATCAGGAGGAAGGGAACTCTTCCCGGTCATGGCCGCACGCGGCCACCGCGGCCAGCAGGTCGTCGATCAGGGCCAGCATCTGGCCCACCCGCTCGGCCTGCACCAGGCCGCCGTCCCTCAGGCAGGCCAGGTGGTGGCTGACGTTGGGCTGGGTCAGGCCGGTGAGGGCCATCCGTTCGGACACGCGGCGTGGCTCCTCGCGCAGGGCTTCCAGGAGGCTCAGCCGCGAGCGGTCGGAAAAACCCCGGAACAGCTTGGCTTTCGCTTCCAGCAGGTCGGGCGCGGGGGGCGTCCGCACGGACATGGGACGCGCAGAGCGGCCTCCCGCGCCACGAACAGGAGGCCGCGGGCGGAGTCGCCCCTGAGCAGGAGAGACCCAGTCTGGGTCGTGCCACGATCAATCCCCGGCCACCGCGACGAGCCCAGGTGTGGCACGCTCGGCGCCGCCCGGCCAGCGGTCACGGCTGCCGGGGCCAGCCGCGCAACGCGCGGTAGCGCGCCCTCGGCTCGGCGGTGAGCGGGTGGATGCCGTGCCGGGCGCACCAGGACAGGTGGAAGACGGTCCCCAGGGCGAAGGGGCCGAAGGTCCACAGCAGCGACCACGGGCGGCCCACCGTGCGCGTGGTGAGCCCCACCCCCGCGAAGTAGACGGCCCACTTCGCCAGGCGCCTCTTGGGGCAGGTGCCCTCCTCGAAGTGGCGGAAGAGGGCGAGCCCGGCGCTCGCCAGGACGGGGGCGGCCACGAATTCCAGCGGCATAGGACACCTCCGGCGCGGGACGGAACGGGGGACCACGCGCTACCCCAGGAAGGTCTGCGCGAGCAGGTAGACGTTCAGGCTGATGATCAGCGCCGCGATCACCCAGCCCGTCACCGTGACGAGGCGGGTGTTGACCAATCCCCCCATGACGTCCCGGCGGGCGGTAAAGATCAGCAGCGGCACCAGCGCGAAGGGGATGCCGAAGGAGAGCACCACCTGCGAGAGGACCAGCGTGTCGGTGGGGTTGAGCCCCGCCAGGATCACCGCAAAGGCGGGCAGCATCGTGATCAATCGCCGCACGAGCAGCGGAATGCGGAAGCCCACGAAGCCCTGCATCACCACCTGCCCGGCCATCGTGCCCACCGCCGAACTGGAGAGCCCCGAGGAGAGCAGCGCGAGCGCGAACGCCACGGCGGCAGCGCCACCCAGCAGCGGGGTCAGCGTCCGGTACGCCACCGTCAGGTCCGCCACGTCCGCCTGGCCGCCGAAGTGGAAGGCCGCCGCCGCCGAGGCCAGCATGCTCAGGTTGATCAGCGCCGCGATACTCATGGCGAGCAGGACGTCAAGCTGGTTGTAGCGGACCAGTCGCCGCTTCTGCTCCTCGGTGCCCGCTGGGATGCGGTGCTGGGTCAGCGCGCTGTGCAGGTAGATCACGTGCGGCATCACCGTCGCCCCGATGATGCCCACCGCCAGGTACAGGCTCTCCGGGCCCTCGAAGCGCGGCACGAAGCCGCCCAGGGCGTCGAGTCCCGGGCGGCTGAGGATCACCTGCACCACGTACGCCAGCGCGATCACGGCCACGAACGCGGTGATGGCGATCTCGATGGGCCGGAAGCCCCGGTTCTGCAAGGCCAGGATCGTGAAGGTGATGACGCCCGTGATGACGGCCCCCCACAGCAGCGGCAGGTTGAACAGCAGCGCAAAGGCCAGCGACGCCCCCAGGAACTCCGCGAGGTCGGTCGCCATCGCCACGAGTTCCGCCTGCACCCAGTAAAACCACACCACCGGCCGCGGCCAGCGGTCCCGGATGTGCTCGGCCAGGTTCTTGCCGGTCACGATCCCGAGCTTGGACGAGAGCGTCTGGATCAGCATCGCCATCAGGCTGGCACTCAGAACCACCCACAGCAGCAGGTAGCCGAACTGCGCCCCGCCCTGGATGTTGGTGGCGAAGTTGCCGGGGTCCATGTACGCGACCGACGCGACGAAGGCCGGGCCCAGGAAGGGCAGCACCCGGCCCAGGCCCCTTCGGTTTGAGGTCCGCTCCAGAATGGCCGCCGCCCGGGCGTTCATCCGCTCGTCCAGGCTGGGGGACACGCGGCTCACGCCGTCACCCCCTCGGAAACCCGAACGCGTTCAGCGACGAGAAGGGCCAGGGTCAGCGGAGCCCCACCGACCTCCAGGGTCAGGGTGCCCAAGGCTGGCTCGTGAGACAGGACCTTCACCTCCGCGCCGGGCGTCAGCCCCGCCTCCATCAGGCCGCGCAGCACCGCCGGGTCCTCCGGGACCCGGGTGACCTGGGCCCGCTCACCCCGGCCCAGACTCGCCAGCCGCCGCTCGCCCTGGACCGGCAGTTCCCCGTTCAGCCCGGGGATGGGATCGCCGTGCGGGTCGAAGTTCGGGTCGCCCAGCCAGGCGGCGATGCGGGCCTCGAAGGCCTCGCTGATGACGTGCTCCAGGCGCTCGGCCTCGTCGTGTACCTCGTCGAGGGGATAGCCCAACGCGCGGTGCAGGTACAGTTCCAGCAGGCGGTGGTGGCGCACCACCTCCAGGGCGACCTTCTCCCCGGCGGGGGTGAGCCTCGCGCCCCGGTAGGCCGCGTGATCGACCAGGCCGAGGTCGGTGAGTTTGCGCAGCATGCCGGTGGTGCTGGCCGGGGTGACGTTCAGGGCGTCGGCGAGTGCCTGGGTGCCCACGGTCCCGCCCTGGCCCAGCAGGTAGAGCTGCTTGAGATAATCCTCCGCCGCGTGCGAGAGAGTTCGGTCCGTCATAGGTCATTATTTAGGCTTACCTAAAAAGAAGTCAAGGAGAGAAAGAGGCGGGGCGCCCCCGATCTGGGGGTCGGCGATAGCTTTCCCAATGTCTGAATGTATGCTCATATGTAGGTGTGAGGTGATCGACGATGACACGAGACCCGGTGGAAGCCCTGGCCCTGCTCGTCTACACGCTGGCGTACGTGGGGATCGCCTTCGTGTGGCGCTCACTGCTGGTGTGGCGGCGGACGGGGGTGAACCCTTACGTGCTGCCCGCAGACGACTCCGCGCACGGGTACGTCGGGCGCGCGATGCGGGTCCTGCTGCTCACGGTGCTGGTCCTGGTGCTTGGACTGAACCTGATGCCCGGGCTGGAGGCCCGGCTCGGCCCGGTCCCCGCCCTGCTGGACCCACGTCTGGCCTTCCTGGGGTGGGTGCTGCTGCTGGCCTCCCTGGGCTGGATTGCCGCTGCGCAGGCGGGGATGGGGGCCTCCTGGCGGATCGGGGTGGACGAGGGCGCCCGGACCGACCTGGTGCAGCGGGGGCTGTTCGCCCATTCCCGCAACCCGATCTTCCTGGGGATGCGGGTGAACCTGCTGGGGCTCTTCCTGGTGGTGCCGAACGCGGTGACGCTGGCGGTGCTGGTGGCCGGGGAGGTATTGATGGGCGTGCAGGTGCGGCTGGAGGAGGCGTACCTGTCCCGGGTGCATGGAACGGCCTATGAGGGGTACCGCCGCCGCGTGCGCCGCTGGCTCTGACCTTTCGTTAAGCGCGCGCGTGCAGTACGAACTGTCGAATTGAAGCGGCGCAGGTGCCCGGGCGCTTCCCCCTCCTCAAGACGTATCGCAAGCGTGCAGTGACGAGACCGGCACCCGGGAAGCCCGCGAGATGGTCATTGAGCTGACCACGGCCTACGAGGCCTGGTTCCAGCAGGTGAACGAGGAGCTGGCCGCGGCCCCCAGCCGCAACGCCCGGGTCAAGCCGACCGTTGAGAACATCGAGTCGGGTGCGGTGGATTTCAAGGCGCTTGCCGAGGAGACCCGGCGCCGGCTCAACGCCAGCTTGGAGAAGGGGCAGACCCTGGCGAAAAGCTGCGCGCAGCAGCGGAAGAGTCGGGAGAGCAAGCCCGCGCGCGGACGCACGATGCGGGCCAAGAACTAGCCGCCCGCAGGCGAGGGGACGTTCCCCCGACGGGGGCGAGGACGAGCGCCCCCACCTTACGCCCAAGACGAGGCCCCTGGCGCTTGACCCTCGCGGGGTGAAGAACACCACGGTCATGCTCGGCGTCCCCGCCCTCAGCCTGCTCTCTCCCGTGCTTGCCCGAGGCCGCGCTTCCGGGCCCCACTACGGTGGGGCCACCATACCTCCTTGTACGACAGCAGCGACAGGGTCCGGCGGTCAAGAACCTTCGGCGAGCGCGCGGTACGGAAGGCCTTCCAGCCGTGCCAAACCAGAAAGGCCGCTCCTCCCCCGGCGGCCAGTGGGGCGAGGAGCGGGAGGTGGGTGAGCAGCGTCCCCAGGCCGGTGGTGCCGAGGGTGATGAACAGCGTGTCGGCCAGGACACCCGCGCTCACCGCGACGATGGGGTGGTGGCGGTCCAGGGCCTGGCGCAGCACGAAGGCGCTCAGGGCGCTCACGCCGACCAGGTGCGCGGCACTCACCCCGAAGCCCTGCGCGAGGGCGGCCGGGAGGACCTCAGCCACGCTGCCCCGGGAGTGTCTCTTGAGAACCGCGTCTCACGAGGCCGAGCATAGCGGTTGGTGACCCGCCCCTTCGGGAGGGCGTGATTCCCGAGGACACGGCCTGGGTTCAGGGCTTTGCGTGGGCCGGACGGGGTAGGGGGTGGGGGTCAACGGGCCGGAAGTGGCCGGACCCGGAAAGCCGAGGACCGCCGGACCGCACCGGCTCACGCCAGGGCGCTTGTTTCCTCGCGGCTCCTGGCGTCACCCCGGGTGGTCAGGGCCAGGGTCAGGATCAGCCCCTTCAGGCGCTCATGCTCCCCAGGAGTTGCTGGCACGCCTGCTCGCAGCGGCGGCAGGACTCGGCACACACCGCGCAGTGCGGCATGTTCATGTCGCGGGCGTGCATCTCGCACTCCTGCCCGCACGCCTGGCAGGCGGCGAGGCAGGCCTGAAGCTGGGCGCGCAGCACGTTCTGGTCGGGCTGGGTCAGCCGCGAGAGGACGCGCCCAGTGGTGCCGCACACGTCGGCGCAGTCGAGGTTCAGGCGGATGCAGTGGACGAGGTGCATCAGGTGCCCCTGCTCGCCCAAGCAGGCATCGGCGCAGGAGGTACAGACGTTCTCGCACTCGAAGCAGGCGTCGATGCACGCGGCGAGGGCGCCCTGGTCGAAGACGCTGGCGGGGTTGGGGTGCGTCTGGAGCATCCGGGCGGTGTTCTGCGGCATGGTCACTCTCCTGAACTGGGGCGGGGGGCGAGATGACGAGGCGGTGGTTCTTCCGCCGCTTCGCCAGCGTAGGCAGCCCTGTGTTCAGCTTGTGTAAAGCCGAGGCGACCTTCAAGGTGCCCTCAAGGCTCTGCTCGTCCCGGGCTTTTACAGGAACTGAACACGCCGGTTCTACGTTAATCAAGAGACCTTTTCGAGGTCAGAGGGGGAACCGATGACACACCACCACGAGGGACACCACGGACACCGCGTGAGCGTTCTGGAAGTGTCGTTCAGGAACTGCTACGACGCCAGCGAATTTGCCGATTTGGAAGGGAATCTCGCCCGGGTGCCGGGCGTCACCAGCGTCCACCTCGACCGCACCCGCGGCGTCGCTCATCTGGGGTACGACCCGGGAACCGTGACGCCGGAGGAACTGGAGCGGCGGCTACACGCATTTGGGTACGCCTGCGACTGCGAGGACGAGCGCCCCTCCACCGCCCAGCCAGGTCACCCCCAGGTGGGCCACGAACACCACGGCGGGAACCTGATGGCGCAGGGGCAAGCGGGTCACGCCGAACACACGGGCACGCTCCACGACCCACACGCGGGGCACCGGACCCAGACCGCCACGACCCACCCGTCAGATCACGGTGCTCACGCCGACATGGGCCAGGGCGGGCACGCGGGCCACGGCGCTGAGATGGTCAATGACATGCTGCGGCGCTTCGTCGTGTCGCTGCTTCTGACGCTGCCCATCGTGCTGTTCTCCCCCATCGGGGCGAGCCTGGGGTTTCGCCTTGCCCCGCCCTTCGGCCTGGGCATGGCGTGGTTCGGATTGATTCTCGCCACGCCGGTCGTGTGGTGGGGCGGCTGGCCGTTCATCTCGGCGGCCTGGCGTGCCCTGAAGCGCGGCGAGGCGAACATGATGACCCTGATCGCCACCGGCATCCTGGTCTCGTACCTCTACTCGCTCTGGGCCACGATCTTTTTGCGAACCGATGAGGTGTTCTTCGAGGCTGCCGCGATGCTCACCACTTTTTCGCTCGCCGGGCACTGGCTGGAGATGCGCTCCCGCTTCGCCACGGGCAGGGCGGTGGAGGCCCTGCTAAGGTTGGCGCCTTCAACCGCCCGGGTGATGCGGGGCGGCCAGGAGGTCGAGGTGCCGCTGGAGCAGGTGGGGGTCGGGGACGAGATCGTGGTGCGCCCCGGCGACCGGGTGCCGGTGGATGGCGAGGTGGTGAGCGGCCAGTCCTACGTGGACGAGAGCATGATCACCGGCGAGCCGGTGCCCGTCCGCAAAGAAAGCGGGAGCCGGGTGACGGGCGGCACAGTGAACCAGAACGGGGCCTTCCACTTCCGGGCGACAGCGGTGGGAGCGGACACCGCCCTCTCGCGTATCGTGCAGATGGTCCAGAACGCACAGGCGAGCAAGGCCCCGGCGCAGCGCCTCGCCGACCGGGCGGGCAAGTACCTCGTGTTTGTCGCCCTGGGCGCTGGACTGATCGCCTTTCTGGTCTGGTTCTTCCTGGGAGCCGGGGTGGTGTTCGCGCTGACGGCTGCCGTGTCCACGGTGGTGATCGCCTGCCCGGACGCGCTGGCACTCGCCACCCCGACGGCGATCACGGTCGGGGTAGGAAAAGGTGCGCGGGAGGGCGTGCTGTTCAAGAACGCGACCGCGCTGGAGGCGACCGCCGGGGTGGACACGGTGATCTTTGACAAGACGGGGACCCTGACGGAGGGCAAGCCCGCCCTCACCGATCTGGTGCCCCCACCGGGGGGAGACGAAGCAGAGCTGCTGCGCCTGGCCGCCTCTGCCGACCAGCCCTCCCAGCACCCGCTCGCCGAGGCCATCGTGCGGGGGGCACAGGAACGGGGGATCACCCTCAGCCCGGCCCAGGACTTCGACTCCATCCCCGGTCGTGGGGTACAGGCGCGGGTGGAGGGGCGACGGGTCCTGATCGGCAACCGCAGGCTGATGGAGCAGGAGGCCGTATCGCTGGGAAGCAGCGAGGCCGGGGTCGAGCGGCTGGCCGGGGACGGCAAGACGGCGATGTTCGTGGCAGTGGACGGGCAACTCCTGGGCGTGGTCGCTGTGGCGGACCGGATCAGACCGTCGGCGAAGGTGGCGGTGACGGAGTTACACCACCTGGGAGTCCAAACCGTGATGCTCACCGGAGATAACCGCCGCACGGCGGAGGCCGTGGCCCGGCAGCTCGGCATGGACACCGTGATCGCCGACGTGCTGCCCGAGCAGAAGGCCGCGAAGGTCCAGGAGTTGCAGGGCCAAGGGCGGAAAGTGGCGATGGTGGGGGACGGGGTGAATGACGCCCCAGCACTCGCACAAGCCGAAGTCGGCGTGGCGATTGGGGCAGGCACCGACGTGGCGGTAGAAACCGCCGACGTGGTGCTGGTCAAGAGTGACCCGGCAAGTGTGCCCACGGGGATCGCGCTGGCCCGGCAGGTGCAGGGCAAGATCAAGCAGAACCTGTTCTGGGCCGCTATCTACAATTTGCTCGCCATCCCCTTCGCGGCGGGTGTGCTGTACCCCGCGTATGGCGTCCTGCTGCGCCCGGAGTGGGCCGCCCTGCTGATGAGCGCCAGCACGGTCATCGTGACGGTGAATGCCCTGCTGCTCAACCGGCTGCGCTTTGGGCGGGGGGAACCCACCGCGGCACCCGGGCCCCTTCCGGCGGCCTGAGGGCGGGAAGACGAGCGGGGCCGGGCCAGGCTCGACCCCACCTCCAAGGCACCTACACTGCCGGGTGTCTTCCTTTCACCTTCGTCCCGCCACACCCCAGGACGCGGCGACCGTCGCCGCACACCGCTCCCCGGAACGGGCAGGAGGACAGCCCCCACACACGACCTCCGCGGCCTGGGTCGAGGACGCCCTCACCCGCGGCGTGGACCTCGGATGGCTGGCGGAGCACGACGGAAAGGTCATCGGGGGCGCCGGCCTCATCCTCCTGGAGTGGGGGCCGACCCGGGACGACCCCAGCCCGTTGCGGGCGCGGGTGAGGGGCGTCTTCACGGTGCCCGAGTGGCGCAGGCGGGGGGTGGCCCGCGCCCTGCTGGACCACGCCCTGGACACGGCGAAGGCGCGCGGGCTTCACACCCTCAGCCTGGGCACGACCGATCAGGCCCGCACGCTCTCTCAGGCCCTCGGCTTTCAGGCGTCCCCCCCCCGAGATGGGGCGCCGGACCCAGCCCTGAGGAAGGGCCACGGTGCGCGGGGTCACGCCACGTCGGTGCCACCGAAAGCAGCAGGATGACCCCGGCCGGGGCTCCGGGCCTGTCTCGGTGCCGCAGGACCCGGGGGCGGGTCCCACGGCCGCGCCACGTCCGGTCTCGCCCCCGGCTCACCCGCCCGGCAGGAAACGGGACCACGGCACCTCGAACACAAGGGTCTTGACCGCCAGCAGCAACACCACCCCCACGAACAGGCGGCGCAACCCCACTTCGCTCAGCCTCAAGGTCCAGCGTGCCCCGAGTCCGGCTCCCACCGCCATGACGGCCCCCAGCAGCACCCCGAGCGGCCAGTCGATCACCCCACGCCACGCGAAAATCAGGGTGGCGACCAGCGACGACGCGACGTTGACGACCTTGGTGGTCGCCACCGCCCGCAGGAAGGGCATCCGGAAGGTCGCCACCCAGGCCGCCGTCAGCAACGTCACGTACCCCCCGCTGAAGAAGCCGCCGTACACGGCGAGGAGCAGGGTCAGGGTGTAGCCCAGCAGGGGGCCGGTGCGGCTGGGGGTGGGAACGGTGGACGGGGGGACCGGCGTGGGCCGCAGGACGACCCCAGCGACGGCGAGCAGGGCGCAGGCGATGATCAGCGGCAACACGTCGGCGGGCACCGCAAACACCAGCAGTGCGCCGACGACCGAGCCGACCAGCGTCAGGACCACCAGGGCGGGGAGGCGTGGGCGGTCCAGGGCGTCTCCCCGCAGGAAGGGGAGGGTGGCGCCGACGCTGAGGGCGGTGAGGGCCAGCATGTTGGTGCCCAGGGCCGTGGTGATGGGCACGCCGAACGCCAGCAGGGCGGGCACGGTGATCAGGGAGGTGGCGCCGGTGACGACGCTGATCACGCTGGTGAGGAAGAAGATCAGGGACAGCGCGAGCAGGTCGAGCGGTGTCACGTCCCCTCATCGTACCCAAGGGAAAGCGGACGGCGTGTCTGCCGTCCGCAGGGCGAAGCTGGGGGCTCAGGTGTACTTGAGGGCTTCCATCAGCTCCTCGACGATCTCCACGCTGTCGCCCCGGGTCGAGGCGGTGGCAACGTGCGCTTCGAGATGCCCGCGCAACACGACCTCGCCCGCGCCCGAGAGCGCCCCCTGCACGGCCTTGATCTGCCGCAGCACGTCCACGCAGTAGGCGTCCTCCTGCTCCAGCATGGTCACGATGCTGTCCAGGTGGCCGCGGGCGATTTTCAGCCGCCGGGCGGCGCGCTTGCGGGCGTCCTCGGGCATGCACAGGTGATGCCCGGTGTGGGTGGCAGGCTCGGTCTTGGCTTGGGTCATGTCAACCGCGCACCTGGGCGCCGTAGCCCTCCTCGGTCACGGCGGCGATCAGCGCTTGGGGGTCGGCTTCCCCCTGTACCGTGGCGGTGCCACCTGGCAGGTCCACCCGCACGTCCTGCACGCCGGGCACGCTCCTCAGGGCACTTGTCACGGCCTTCTCGCAATGGCCGCAGCTCATCCCGGTCACCGTCAGTTCCGTCTTCGTCATGCCCCAAGCTTACACCCTCCCCAGGGGGTAAGACAAGAGTTGGGGGGGAGGAATGGGCCTATTTCTTTCCCTACCGCCTTTCAAGGCTTGCCCTTCTCCAGCTTCTGGCGTATCCTCACCGTATATCCCCCCAGGGGGGATTGGAGGCAAGCATGAGCAAGACCATCGAACTGGGCGTGCAGGGGATGACCTGCGCCAGTTGCGTGGGCCGGGTGGAGCGGGGCCTGAACAAGGTCGAGGGGGTCGAGCAGGCCTCGGTGAACCTGGCGACCGAGCGCGCCACCGTCACCTACGATCCCGAGCAGACCGGGCCGCAGGCCTTGATCGCCAAGGTCAAGGATGTGGGCTACGAGCCGGTGGTGGGTGAGATCGAACTCGGGGTGCAGGGCATGACCTGCGCGAGCTGTGTTAGTCGTGTGGAACGGGCCCTGAGGAAGGTGGACGGGGTGCTGGATGCCAGCGTCAACCTCGCCACCGAGCGGGCTCACGTCCGCTACCTGCCGTCGAGCGTCAGCCCCGGGCAACTCAAGGCGGCCGTGGTGGGGGCCGGGTACACCGTGCTGGAGGGCCAGACGGGCGTGGACCGCAGCGACCAGGAGCGGGAGGCCCGCGAGCAGGAGGTGCGGGGGCTGCGCCGCGCCGTGACCTTCAGCGCCCTGTTCGCCGTTCCCCTGCTCATCCTGGCGATGCTGCCGATGCTTTGGGCGCCCTTCGAGATGTGGCTGCACGAGCGGATACCGATGGCGGCCCTGAACTGGATCATGCTGCTGCTGGCCGCGCCCGTGCAGTTCGGCCCCGGGCTGCGCTTCTACCGCCTGGGCTGGACGAGCCTGCGGCACCGCTCGCCCGATATGAATTCGCTCGTGATGATCGGCACCAGCGCGGCCTTCTTCTACTCGCTGGTCGCCACGGTGGCCCCGCAGGTGTTCCCCGAGGGCACCGCGCACGTGTACTACGAGGCCTCGGCCGTCGTCATCACCCTGATCCTGCTCGGCAAGTATTTCGAGGCCATCGCCAAGGGGAGAAGCAGCGAGGCGATGAAAAAGCTGCTGAGCTTGCAGGCGAAGACGGCGCGTGCCGTCCGTGCCGGGCAGGAACTCGAACTGCCCGTGGACGAGGTGCTGATCGGGGACCTGATCTCGGTGCGCCCCGGCGAGAAGGTGCCCGTGGACGGTGAGGTCGTCTCCGGCAACTCCTTCGTGGATGAGTCGATGATCACGGGCGAGCCCATCCCCGTCAGCAAGCAGGGGGGCGCGGCGGTCGTGGGCGGGACCCTCAACCAGAACGGGGCGTTCCAGTTCCGGGCCACCCGCGTCGGCGCGGACACAGCGCTGGCGCAGATCATCAAGCTCGTCGAGAGTGCTCAGGGTAGCAAGCCTCCCATTCAGGGCCTCGCGGACCGGGTGGTTTCCGTCTTCGTGCCCATCGTGCTCGGCATCGCCGCCTTGACCTTCCTGATCTGGCTGTTCGTGGGCGGGCAGCAGGCCCTCAGCTTCGCCCTGGTCAATACCGTGGCCGTGCTGATCATCGCCTGCCCCTGCGCGATGGGTCTGGCGACCCCGACGAGCATCATGGTCGGCACCGGCAAGGCCGCCGAACTCGGGGTCCTCTTCCGCAACGGCGCGGCGCTCGAAGGCTTGCAGGGCGTGAACGTCGTCGCCGTGGACAAGACCGGCACCCTGACCAAGGGGCGGCCCGAACTCACGGACCTGGTGACCGCGCCCGGCTTCGACCGCGCCGAGGTCCTGGGCCTGGTGGCCGCGGCTGAGGAACAGAGTGAGCACCCCATCGCCCGCGCCATCGTGGACGCGGCGAGGAAAGAAGGCGTCCCCGTCTTCCTGCCCGAGAGCTTCGAGGCCGTCCCCGGGTACGGGCTGGAAGCGCGGGTACAGGGTCCTCTGGTCCAGGTCGGGGCCGACCGCTACATGGAACGGCTCGGCCTGAACGTCACCCCGTTCGGCGCACAGGCCTCACGGCTCGGGGACGAGGGCAAGAGCCCGCTGTACGCCGCCATCGACGGCCAGCTCGCGGCGGTGATCGCGGTCGCCGACCCCATCAAGGAGGGCAGCCCGGAGGCGGTGCGCGCCCTGCACCGGCAGGGGCTCAAGGTTGCCATGATCACCGGCGACAACGCCCGCACCGCGAACGCCATCGCCCGCCAACTCGGCATCGACGAGGTACTGGCGGAAGTTCTGCCGGGCGGCAAGAGCGACGCCGTCAAGGAACTGCAAGGGAAGGGCCAGAAGGTGGCCTTCGTCGGGGACGGCATCAACGACGCGCCCGCCCTCGCTCAGGCAGACGTCGGCCTCGCCATCGGCACCGGAACCGACGTAGCCGTCGAGACCGCCGACGTGATCCTGATGAGCGGCGACCTGCGGGGCGTGCCGAATGCCTACGCCCTCAGCCGCGCCACCCTGCGGAACATCCGGCTCAACCTGTTCTGGGCCTTCGCGTACAACGTCGTCTTGATTCCCGTGGCGGCGGGTGTGCTGTACCCCGCCTTCGGGTGGCTGCTCAGCCCGGTGCTCGCCGCGGCGGCGATGGGGTTCTCCAGCGTCTTCGTCCTGACCAATGCCCTGCGGCTGCGCGGCTTCCGTCCGCCCGTCCGTCCTGATCCCGTCCCCGTGGCCGCGCCCGCCCGCGTGGCCCGCGCCTGACCTTCCCGAGGAGTGCCCATGTCCAAGCTCACCGTCGGTCCCTGGATTGCCGCCCAGAAACTCCCCAGCCGTGACGCCGCCCGCGACCGTCTCGCCTTCCTGGAGCGGACGCGGGTCCGCCGGGAGACCCCCAGCGTGGCGGGGTTCCCGCTCGTCGGGCTGGGGGGCAGTTGCGGCAAGCCCTGCTTCGCCCTGCCCTACGTCCTGACCTGGACCGAGGAGAACACCCGGCGCTTGGAGGAGCTGGCCGCCGAGTTCGGGTGCTACGTCGAGTATGGTGCGTACCCGCACCTGAAGCTGCACGAGAACGACCAGGAGGTGGGGGCGGTGCAGGACTGGACGACCTTCGGCACCGTGTACCTGCGGCCAGGGTACGAGCGGGCGGAGGAGCTGTTGGTGCGGCTGGCGGGGCTCTTGCAGCCCGACAAACCACGGCAAAATCACCTATAACCTTGGGCAGTGGCACGGCCTCAGTGTGAAGAAGGGAGCCCTCAGCCGCGTGGCCGAGAGCCTACCGTTCGTTCTCACGCCGCTACTGGTGTCACCCCTGCATCCCGAACGGGGGTCGGTCGTCGCGCCATTCCTGGTGTTGGGCCTGCCACTTCTGCTGGTGTGCCTGGCGTGGTTCTGCACGATGGCGGCGCTGGCGGATGCGGTGTCCGGCGTGTTCAGGCGCCACCCGTCCTTCGTGCGGTGGCAGCGGCGGGTGATGGGTGGCGTGTACGTGGCGCTGGGCGTGCGGTTGGCCTTCGTGCAGCGCGAATGAGGGCCCCACGTGATGCTGGAATGTGAGCTAAGTTCCTAGCGTACCAGCATTCTGGAATCTTGTCCTGACCCCCAGACCAGGCCCCGGGTGCACCAGCTCCGGGACACCCGCGCGCCCTACCTCCCGCCGCCGCTCGCCGTGACGCCCGTCACCACCGCCTCCCGGATGCCCTGGGCGATGCCGAGCGCCACCCGGTCGAGGTAGGTGGGATTCTGGAGGTTGAGGCCGTCGACCGGGTGACTGGTGTACCCGATCTCGATCAGTGCGGCGGGAATGCGGCTGCCCCGCAGCACCGCCAGCGAGCGATTGTTTTTCAGGCCTTGCGAGAACGCGCCGGTGACCGTGATGACGTTCTTCTGGATCAGGGCCGCGAAGCTGCTGGAGAGCGGGTGGTTGGGATTCCACCAGGTCTCCACCCCGTAGCCCCTCAGCGCGTTCGCGGGCGGCATGGCGTTCACGTGGATGCTCAGGTAGAGCTGGGTGCCGGGCGTGCCCAGCCCCGCCCGCTGGTTCAAGTCCGTGGCCTTGTCCGGCGCCAGTTCCCGGTCGGTCTCGCGGGTCATCACCACCTCCACCCCGGCGACGCGCAGCAGGTCGCGCACCCGCAGGGCCACGTCCAGCGCCACCTGCTTCTCGACGACCGCGCCGACGCCCCCGGAGTCACGGCCGCCGTGCCCGGGGTCGAGGACCACCCGCGGTTTGACCCGGGCCACGCTGGGGGCCAGGAGCGCCGTGCCGCGCAGGGCCGACATCGGCGGCACGGCGGCCACCACCCGCTCGCGGGGCATGAGCGGCGTGAGGTCTGCCAGCGCGGGGGAGAGGTCGATGGCGAGGCGGGAGCGGTCGCTGCCCGCCAGCGGCGGCACGAGTTGCGCGCGCCACCCGCTGCGCCCGGTCAGGGGCGTGCCGGTGAGCAGCGTCACCAGGGCCCCGTCCGGCGTGGGCTCGACGCGCCAGGCCCGCACCTCAGGCGTCACCTGCTGCGCGGAGAGGGCCGGCGCGCTCACGCCGCTCAGCTCCACCCGCAGGCCCACCCCGCCGGGCACCAGGCGGTAGCGGGTGCCCGGCGGCAGGTCCAGCACCACCCGGGTCAGCCCAGGGTTCCGGCCCAGCCGGGGCGGCGTGAGCGCGGCCCCGGGCTGAAGCGCCCCCTGGGCCTGCCCGCTCAGGGCGCTGGGCTGCCCCAGCTCCTGGCCCGGCAACGCGGGGGGCGGGGGGCGGTGCCGGCGCGGCCACCCCGGAGGTGGCGGCCAGAGCGTCACTGGGGGTCAGGCCCTCGGGAACGGCGGGGCGGGCGGCCACCGGTGCAGGCGGACGCGGGGGCGCGGCGGCCGTCGCCAGGCCGTTCGGGGAAGAGGCGGTCAGGCTGCCTGCCCCCGTCCGGGGTGCGGACAGCACGGGGCCCGGGCGGGCGAGTGCCCGGAGCGAATCGCCCGGGCCCCCCACCAGGGTCGGCCCGAAATCCAGGATCAGGACGCGTGCGCCGCTCGCCAGCGTCGCCTCGTTGCCCCGCCACCCGTCCGAGGAGGAGAGTGGGAACGGCGTGGCGAGCAGCACCTGATGTCCGGCGGCCCGGTATCCCGTCACGCTGGGGCCCAGGCCCGCCCGCGTCTGGGACACCACCCGGGCGCCGAACACGTCGAGGCGCAACCCCCCGGAGGTGGGGGTGAGCCGGTACGTGATGCCCGCGGCCAGGTCGAACACCACCCGCGTCGTGCCGCGGTCACTGCTGGAGCGTGGGTTGCCGAAGGCCACCCCGGCGGCCGCAGATGTCCCTGGCCCGGTGGAACCGGGGGCGCCTCCGGCAATACCCGGCGTGCTGACGCCCGGAGCAGATGGGCTGGCCTGGACAGGGCCTGTCTGGGCCGCGGCCCACGAGCTGAGCAGGCCGCAGGAGAGGGTGACGGCCCGGAGCACCCGGAGTGGGGAGGTCAGCGCGGAACCCCTGGAAGGCACCTCCGGACTCTTCAGGCGCCGCCTGTCTTCTGCAGGTCGCGGGGCCGGGCGGGAAGACGTGCCGGGAGCCGTGCCGGTTGAAATGGGCGTTCCTGAGTGGATTCCTGCTGGCTGGCGTCTCCATACCCGAAGCGGCCCAGCGGTCCGTAAGAGGGCCACCGGGCACAAGGGCGACGAGACCCTCCGTGCCCAGGCCACGCAGCCAGGACGCCCACCGGAGGGCAGGTCAGGGCCAGGCGCCCTCCCCTCCAGGTCGCCGAAAGGCTGGTCCAGGCAACCGGCCGAACTGTACAGGGACGGAACACGAGCAGGCGTCATGAATCGCCAGCAGGTTACACCACATCTGTACAGACTTACAGTTAAATTGTCGTTACAGATCATTCCCGCGTCCTGGCCGCGGTCACCGCGCTCCCCGTCCTGCGGTGCCCGTTCCCGCCTGCCCGCACTGACAGCCAGGCTCCGGGTTCAGTAGCGAAGTGTTAGCGCGGGGTGAGGTACCGTGCGGCCCACCCAGCCCAGGCCCCGCCTTCCCGTTCACCTCCGGGGACGGCGGAACCGGCTGCTCCGAAAGGATGCCCCATGCCCCAACGTTCACCGCGCTCCACCCTCTCCCTGCGTTTTGGTCTGACCCTCGCGCTGACCCTGAGTCTCGCCGCCTGCTCCTCGTCGCCGGGGAGCGGGACGCCAGACGCGAACGACCCCGTCGCGGCCTACCCCTATGAGCCGGGCACGGACTACTCGTGGACCAGCACGGTGCCGAGCACGAACCCGTACCCCGGCGACCAGGGCTACCCCTGGCGCGGCCTGGCCGTGAGCGCGGCCGGGCAGCCCACCGACCTCGACCTGACGAGCGGGAACTGGGACTCGGCCTCCAACGGCTACGGCCCGGTCGAGGTGGACAAGAGCAACAACACCAACAAGGGCGGGGACGGTCAGACCCTGACCATCGGCGGCGTGACCTACGCCAGGGGCCTAGGCGCCCACGCCAACTCCGACATCCGCTACACCCTTCCCGGCCAATGCACCACCTTCACCGCCAGCATCGGCGTGGACGACGAGGTGGGCAACCGGGGCAGCGTGGTGTTCGAGGTCTGGAACGGCACCACCGCCAAGCTCTACGACAGCGGCGTCATGCGCGGGACCGACGCGGCCAAGGCCATTTCGGTGCCCCTGAACGGGGTCCAGCAGCTTCGGCTGGTCGTGCGCGACGCGGGTGACGGGATGAACTACGACCACGCCGACTGGGCCGCCACCCGGCTGCTCGGCTGCTCGGTGCCCGCGACCTCGGGCGACAAGTTCCTGAGTGACCTCACGCCGGTCAGCACCCCGGTCAACGGCTACGGTCCCTACGAGAAGGACCGCAGCAACGGCCAGAATGCGGCCGGGGACGGCAAGACCCTCAGCATCGGCGGCACCACCTATCCCAAGGGGCTGGGCGTGCACGCCGCCTCCACGCTCACCTACGACCTGAGCGGCACCTGCTCGACCTTCACCGCCGAGGTGGGCGTGGACGACGAGGTGGGGGACCGCGGCAGCGTGGTGTTCCAGGTGCTCACCGACGGCACCAAGGTCTATGACAGCGGGATCATGACCGGACGCGACCCGGCCCGTTCGGTGAGTGTGGACGTCGCGGGCAAGCAGCGCCTGACGCTGGCCGTGACGGACGCGGGCGACGGCATCAACTACGACCACGCCGACTGGGCGAGCGCCAAGGTGAGCTGCTCGGTGACCCAGCCCACGGTCAGCAGCGTGACGGTCAACCCCGGCAGCGCGGTGCTGTCGGTGGGGGGAACCCGGCAGTTCACGGCCGACGTGCAGGGCAGCGGGGCGTACGGCTCGGACGTCACCTGGACGAGCAGCAACCCGGCGGTCGCCACCGTCAGCGCCAGCGGGCTGGTCACCGCTGCCGCTCAGGGGACGGTGACGATCACCGCCACCTCGAAGTTCGACCCGAGCAAGTCGGGCAGCGCTCAGGTCACGGTCAACCCCGCCTCCACCCTCCCCGCGGGCGGCATCCTGATCAACTTCCAGCCAGCGGGCTCGGGCACGCCCGCTGGGTACACCAAGGACACGGGCGCGGCCTTCGACGCGGCGCGCGGCTTCGGCTGGATCCGGGAGGACAGCGTGGGCACGGGGACCAGCGTGCCCCTGGACATCACGCCGAACACCCGGGACCGCGCGCTCGCCGGGGTGGACGGGCGCCTCAACACCTTTGCCCATATGCAGTTCCCCGCCAACGTGAGTAGCTCGACCGCCGTGCGCACGCCCGCCGCGTGGGAATACGCCCTGCCCAACGGGGTGTACAGCGTGACGGTCGCCGTGGGGGACGCCAGCAACAGCCTGGATAGCCAGCACCAGATCAACGTCGAGGGGCAGCTCGCCATCTCCCGCTACAACCCGGTCGCGTCCAAGAAGTTCATCACCTCGACGGTGCGCGTGGGCGTCACCGACGGCCGCCTGACGGTGGACGCGCGCGGCGGCACGAACACCAAGATCGACTACGTGACCATCCAGCCCGGCGACCAGCCCAGCGTGCGCGTCACCAACCCGCAGGACGCCGAGACCCTCGTGCCGACCACCGCGTCCATCACGGCCGACGTGAACCTGCCCAACAGCGGCGTGGACGTGAACACCCTGACCGCCTCGACGGTGCGGCTGATCGACGCGGGCACGAACGTCGCGGTGCCCGCCACGCTCAACACCTCGGGCGGCGGGGACGTGATCGTGCTCAAGCCCAACACGCCCCTGAATGCCAACACCCGGTACATCTTCGAGGTCACCGCCGGGGTCAAGGACACGAGCGGGGTGCCTTTCCTGCCGCTGCGGTCCACCTTCGTGACGGGGTCGAGCACCGGGTCCAGCAGCAACGTCGCCTTCGAGCAGGTCGCGCTGCCCACGGTCCCGGCGATGCCGTACACGGCGGTCGAGATGGGACCGGACGGCAAGCTGTACGCCGGGACGCTCACCGGCGAGATCCTGCGCTTCGGGATCCTGTCCGACGGCACGCTCACCCAGCCGCAGACCATCACCTCGGTGCAGACGGCCAACGGCGGGCCGCGCACCATCATCGGCCTGAAGTTCGACCCCACCTCCACGCCCGACAACCTGACCCTGTGGATCAGCAACAACTACTTCTGGGACGGCAGTTCCAACGCGCCCGACTGGAGCGGCAAGATCACCCGCCTGAGCGGCCCCAATCTGGAGAACGTGCAGGACTACGTGGTCGGGCTGCCGCGCTCGATCCGTGACCACGAGACGAACTCCATCACCTTCCGGCCCGGCGACCCGAACGCCCTGTACGTCCTGCAAGCCAGCAATACGGCGATGGGCGCCCCCGACGCCGCCTGGGGCAACCGGCCCGAGCGGGTGCTGAACGCCGCGCTGCTGCGGGTGGACCTCTCCAAGATCACCAACCCGCCGCTGGACGTGAAGACGGCGGAGGGCGGCCTGTACAACCCCTACGCGGCGGGCGCGCCTGTGACCATCTACGCCTCGGGGATGCGCAACGCCTACGACATGGTGTGGCACACCAACGGGCAGCTCTACGTCCCCACCAACGGCTCGGCGGCGGGCGGGAACACGCCCGGGACCCCAGCGACGCTGCCTGCCGCCTGCCAGACCCGCGAGGGCGGCCCCTACACCGGCCCGGCGGTCCCGGCGCTCAGCGGGGTCAGCGGGCAGCATGATTACCTCTTCCGGGTGGTGCCGGGCGGCTACTACGGCCACCCCAATCCCCAGCGCTGCGAGTGGGTGCTCAACGGCGGCAACCCCACGGCGGGGGTGGACACCGCCGAGGTCGTGGCCTCCACCTCGGGGGCAGGGTACGCGGTGGGGGTGCAGCCCGACCGCAACTACCGGGGCTTCTCCTACGACTTCGGCGAGCACGCCTCCGCCAACGGCGTGATCGAGGAGTACACCACCGCCCAGAACTCCACCCTGAAGAACAAGTTGCTCGTCGTGCGTTACAGCGCGGGCAAGGACATCATCGTGCTGACCCCCGGCGGGCCGAACCAGGACATCGTCAGCGCCGACACGCTGATCACGGGCCTCACCAACTTCAACCCCAGCCCGCTGGACCTCACCGAGAACCGCTCGACCGGCCACCTGTACGTCGCGCAGCTCGACGAGCGCACCGGCAGCGGCAAGATCACCCTGGTGCGACCCAAATAAAGCGCTGGAGCCGAGCGGCGCGCCCCCAGGTTGACTGGGGCGCGCCGCTCAGCGGTTGGACTCCTGCTCGGCCAGCAACCCCTCCGTGTGCCACGTTGCTCCGCCTGGGTGGGAGTGTCCCGGCCGCTTCTTCCCGTCAAACCAGGCTGCCCAGTACGTTCAGGGTGAGGGCCAGGATGGGGCCACGTTGAACCAGAAGGCGGTCAGGCCGTGCCACAACGCGACCCGCCGGATGACCGGACTGGAGACGGCCACATCCGAGACCTGAAACGTCATGCCGAGGACGAAAGCGAAGTACGCGAAATCGAGCGCGGCGGGTGACGTGTCGCCCGGGAACTCCAGACCACCGTCCGGCCCGGCCTCCTGATCCCCACCGCTGGAGGACAGGTGCGCGTACCGCAGGGCGTAGGTGGTGTGCGTGAGGAACCAGCCGCCGACCACTGCCACGACCGCGAACGTGATCGGAACCCCGGGCGCTACGGGAGACAGGCGCTGGGCACCGTCGATCACCCAGGCGGCCGCGATCAGGCTCACGACGCTGGAGACAAGGACACTGGCGCCCACAGCCGCCCGGCCAGGATCCTCGGCGGCCGCCGCGTACCGTGTGCGTTCGGGGGGTGAGCGCAGGATGAAGTGCCAGGTCAACGCGAGCAAGGTGAGGGCGCCCACGTCCCAGCCCAACATGGCCCGGATCACCCCTGCCGGGGAAACGGGCAGCACCAACGCCGCCACCATTCCGGCACTCCCCGCGATCACGAGCCGCGGCCAGGACTTCGGCCACGGACTCTGTGGCGTGGGGGAGGAAGGCAAGCGGTTCATGATCACGGCCACTCGGGGGTGGGGTCAACCTCGGGGCACGATGCCCTGCTATCTCGGCGCTTCCCGTGGAAGGGGGCTGCTGGTTGCCGGAGGAGGGGTGGAGGCGGCGGGCCCTCCGTGGGGTACCCGGTCCCGCTGGTCTTCTCGCCTGTCCCAGACGCTCACGGCGGTCAGGAGCAGCAGGGCCAGCACGAGGCCAAGGGCCGCCTGGGCATCACGGGGGTCCACACGGTTCCGCACGGGGGCCTACCTTCCAGGGCGCCCGGCCCTGAGCAACTCGGCCAGGTGCAGGTGCCTGCGGTTCAGCAGCAGGAACACCGCGGTGAGCGCCAGGTAGAGCCAGCCCAACGCGACATGCACCCCCTCGACCGGGATGAAAAACTGGACCAGAAACAGTCCCGCGAGCGTCAGCGCGCCCCGGAGGGTGAACCGGAAGGTGAGGAGCAGCGAGATCCCGAACAGGGACTGCGCGGCCGTCAGGAACACCTCGTCCACCGACTGGGCCGTCAGGGGCAGCGGCGCGACGTGCCCCTGCCCGACGCTGTACGCCAGGGGGATCGCGGCGATCAGCAGCGTCCACTGGTTGAGCTTCGAGGAGATCAGGTTGCTCAACCCCTTGCCCGCGAACACGATCAGGCCCGCCCAGATGAACGCCGTGAGGCTCTCGGGAAACTCCGAGAGGAAGGGAGCCACCCACTGGATCAGGATGAACTGCGAGACGCCCACCTGCCGGGCGACCTGGAGCACCGCGTCGATAAAGGGTTCCGCCCCGAAGAACAGCACGTACGCTCCGGCCAGCAGGAACAGGCTGATAACCAGGGTGCGCGTCCCGGGCGGGAGACGCTTGACGCGGGCGGCGACGCCGATGTCCCGGCCCTCGTCCTCCTCGTCGGCGTCCTCCGCGGGTTCGCTGTTCTCCTCCAGTTCCGCACTGAGTTCCGTCTCCGTGAGCACGCGGGCCGGTGCCTGGTGCCGCCGCTTGGACTGGCGGAACGCGGTGAGGATGTAGGCGACGTAGAGCGCGACGAGGACCACGGAGTCGAGCAGGCTGAACGACCGCTTCAGCACCAGCACGAAGGCGTACAGGGAGGCGAGCAGCAGGAACAGCAGTTCGGGCGCGTTCCGCGCGTCGAGTTCAATTTCCGTGAAGCGCTGGCCCTGGCGCCGGGCGCTCAGGAACGCCACGACCATGATCAGGGGCCAGCCCAGGCCGAGCAGCAGCCGGTTGGCACCCGTCATGCTGGCTGCGGCCAGTTCGGTCTGCCCGCGGTAGGCCAGCAGGACCTCAAAGGCGTACTCGGGGGCGACCTCGATCAGGGCGAGCAGGGCGAGCGCCACGGACTGCGGCACCACGGTTTCCAGACCCTCCGTCGCCCACGAGAGAAAAAAGGCCGCGGCGATGATCGCCACCCCCAGCACCAGCGAGGTGAGCAGCGGGTGCCCCTGCGCCAGGCCGCCGAAGCGGACGAGGGAAAAGGGCACCAGGGTCGAAGCTGCGGCCCCAAGGGTGATCCAGTCGCCCCGGGTGAACCCGAGGTGCAGGCCAGGGGCGGGAGGAGCGATCGGTGGACGCGGCAAGGTCGGGTTCTCCTGACGGGAGTGGAGGTTCAGGGCGGCACCTGACGTTCAGTGTCCAGGCCTTATGGAAATCTGTACAGACGTACATTCTTTAACAATGGGTGGGCGGCGCGTTCGGCTTCAGAGGAACGTGCGTCTGCGGGCAGCCGGGCCAGGAACGGGCCTGAGCGAGGTCGGTGTCGTCGAACGGTTGAAAGTCCATGGCGGCGTCTCCCCCCTCCCCCATTTCGTCAAAGACCTGGGGGGAGATCGGGGTTATGACCACGCGTGTCCTTGGCCGTGGAAGACGAAGAGCCTCAACCGCTGGCGCGGCCTCGAAAGTCAGCTTCCAGGTCTCTAGAAGCTGGTCGAGGACGAGAAGGACTGTGTGGAGGGGATGACCCTCTCCCCCTGCGCCAAGCGTGCCTTCGAGTCCACCGGTGATGTGATTCTCGACGCGTACGTGGTGCCGTGCCTGGCGCGTGTCGCCACGCCCCCCAACGGGTGAGGCTGCTCAACCTCGCCCGGTGGCGAAGGGAGCGTGGGAACACGCCGACCCCTGGACTCTTCTCATGGTGTCTGTACAGTTATACAGATATCATGTGCCCAGTGTCTCCTCGCCTGTACCTGACCTGTTCGCTGGGCCTCGCCCCTGGCGCCGTTCCTCATCCTCACCCACCGCCGACTCGGTGCCCGAGCAGGCCCCAGTCACGGCACACCGGGCTTCGCCTGCTCTGGCAAAGCCCTGAGAGCCTTACTGTGGCCTGGCGGCCGACCGGGGAAAGGGCTTTCCCGGCCCGCAGGAGGGGAGCTTCCCCGTGAATTCAGCCTCCCCCGGCGCTCACGTCCCGGCGGCCCTGTGGCGACGCCTCCTGCCACCCGTGCTCGCCGCCGTCCTCGCGGCCACCCTGGGTGCGGCGTTGCTCAACCCGGCGCGCGGCACGACCAGCGGCGGACCACTCGTCGGGAAGCCGGCCCCCGCCTTCGCCCTCCGGAGCCTGGACGGTGCGTCGGTTCGTCTGGCGGACCTGCGTGGTCGGCCCGTCGTCTTGAATTTCTGGGCGTCATGGTGCACGCCCTGCCGCGAGGAAGCGCCTCTGTTCCGTGAACTCAGTGGGCGGCAGGCGGCGGGACAGGGCCTCGCCGTGATCGGCATCCTCTTCCAGGAGACCAAGGAACAGAACGCCCGCGACTTTATCCGCGAGTTCGCCCTCGCGTATCCCAGCCTGCGCGACCCTCAGTCCAAAACCGCGATCAACTACGGCGTGGGCGGGATTCCCGAGACCGTCTTCATCGACCGGCAGGGCGTCGTTCAACACGTGGACCGCGGCGGTCTGTCCCGCGAGCGCCTGAACGTCGGGCTGGAAAGAATCGGGGTGCGCGGGCTGTGAGGGGTGGTCTCCGAAGTCGTGGCGCAGGCTCGGCCCCTTCTCTTTCGGGCAGGAGAACGCTCCCGTGTCCTGGACAGCCTTCCTAAAGGGTGTCTCCGACCTGGCGCCGGGGCTGCTCGACGGCCTCGCCCCACCGGCCACGGCGGCGGACCTCCAGGCCCTGACCGCGGCGCTGAACAGTCCGCTTCCCGAGGACGTCCACCAGGTGCTCGCCACGCACAACGGGCAGCGGGCCGGGCACCGCATCCTGTTCGGGCTGACCCTGATGAGTGCGCAGGACATCGCCCGCCACGCCCGGAGCGTCGCTCACGCGCTGGAACGCGAGGGGCTTGTTCCGGTGGAGGACCTGGACAGCCGCACGCAGGCGTACGAACCGAATCCGCACCACGTGCCGCTGTTCACGGACAACACCGGGAACTTCCTCGGCTTCGACCTGGCCCCGTCGGCGTCGGGCGTGTGGGGGCAGGTCGTCATCTTCGGCCTGGACCTTCCGCGTCCCCGGGTGGTCGCCGACTCGTTCCACACGCTGTTCGAGGAGCTGAGCGCCGAACTTCGGCAGGGGAACTACCGGATCAAGGACGTGGGCGGGTACAGCTCCATGAGCTGGAAGCCAGGGAACGGCTCGGCCCTGTCCGAGATCTTGCTGTAAGCGCGGGGAGGTGGGCTCGCCCGCTGGCCCTGCCGCAGGCGGATGAACGGAAACCCCACCCAGACGGTGCCGCCCTGATGGGTCTCCGGCCAAGCCTCCCGACCCTCTGCGCGTGTGGTCGTGACCTCCTCCTGCTCCGCCCATCCGTGTGACGCCTGACTCGCTCTGACCCTCCCAGCACCCGCCGAAGCGATGGGTCCGGCAGGTGAGCAGGAGCAGGGCCAGCAGCCCCAGGGCGGCCTACGAGCGTAGGGGCTCCTCGATTTGGAGATGGTCTTTCGCCTGAGGCATGCGGTGGACGTGGAGAGGACGCTGGAACGGGCTGGCCTAACCGAGTGGTTGGAAGCGGTAGCGCAGCAAGCGGTGGACCCTCCGCAACAGCGGGACACGGCGCAGCACCCGCCAGGCCGCCCGCTCCACCCTGGGCAACCGTGCGAACCCCGGCAGATCGAGCAGGCTGACGTCGTCGAGCAGGTGGAAGCCTGGCGGCCAGGTCTCCACCTCCCGGGGGTCCTCCAGCCCCCAGCGCAGGGTGGCGCCAGACGCGCGCAGGGCCGGGTGCCACCCTCCCAGGCGCACCCCCAGCCCACTGAGGGCGTCGCACACCAGCTCCCCTCCGGGGAACATCTCCCCCAGCCGCGTGAGCAGCGCGCGCACCTCAGGCTCCGGCAGGTACATCAGCAGTCCCTCCGCGATCACCAGCACCGGCCCGTCCTGTGGCACCTCCCGCAGCCACCCTCCCTCCGTTACCGAAGCGGCGATCATCCGGTAGCCCGGTCCCTCGTGCCGGGGGTAGACGGTCCGGCGCAGCGCGATCACCTCCGGCAGGTCGAGGTCGAACCAGCGCGCGCCGGGAGGAACCGGCACCGGGTCCACCCGCCCGTCCAGCCCGCACCCCAGGTGCAGCACGGTGGCCGCCGGATGCCGGGCGAGGAAGGCCGCCGTCCACTCGTCCAGTGCCCGGGCGCGCAGCGCCAGCCCGAAGGCGTCGCCGCGCAGGGCGGGCCGGGCCGGGACCGCCCGCCCCAGACGACGCAGCACCTGGGCGGCCGTCTCGTCGCGCAGGATCGGGTCGCGCCACGTGTTCTGGCTCGCCTTGGCGACGAGCGGGATCAGCAGGGTCGCCTGCTCCGGGGTGAGTTGGCCTGGCCCGCTCACGCTCCGCCCGCCCGGCCACCGCTCCGCCGGACCCCGCTTAGCACCAAGCGGCTGGCGGGCCGCGCCGGGTAGCGCGTGAGGCTCACCCGCAGGTCCTGCGGCGGCACCACGTAGGTCAACTCCTCCGTCAGGAAGCGCAGCGCCCCCTGCATCAACTCGATGGTGATCCACTCGCCCGCGCAGCGGTGCCCCTGGACATGGTCCCCACCGCCCTGCGGGATGAAGTTGTACGCGCTGCCGTTCCAGTCCCGGAAGCGCCCCGGGCGGAACCGCTCGGGGTCCCCCCACAGCCTCCGGTCGTGGTTGGTGCCGTACAGGTTGAGCAGGGCCCGCCGTCCCCGCTGGAAGGGCTGCCCCCGCCACTCGAAGTCCCGCCGGACCTTGGCCAGCGCGAAGGGGAAGAAGGGATAAAACCGCCGCACCTCCTGCACGAAGTGCTCCCCGGCCCCCCGGCCGCTGAGCAGGTCGCGCCTGGCCTCCGGGGACTCGTGCAGCGCCAGGGCGGTGAAGGTCACGTACAAGGCGACCGCCACCGTGGGTCGCAGGACATTCAGCACCTCCACGGCGGCGGTGTGCTCGTCCAGCAGCTCTCCCGCCGGGTCCCGGTGGAGCGCGATCACACGCAGGGCACTCGCCTCGTCCGGGTCGAGGTCACCCGCGCGCACCTGACGGATCAGGCCTCCGGCCCAGCGTTCCGCCCGCGCCCGCCCCAGGCGGCCGCGCCAGTGCCGGGGTCCCACCGCGCCCGCGCTGTCAATCATGGCCGCGAAGTCCGCCGTCCGGAGCGTCACCTCCGCCGGCGTGAGCGGCACGCCCGCCCAGCGGCACACAGCGCGGCAGAGCAGCTCTTGCACCTCGTCCAGCAGCACCACCCGGTCCTGCATCTCCCACTTCACGGCGGCCGCGTGCCACTGCGCGGTGGTCAGCCTCGCCAGGTCGCGCAACCTGTCCGGGGTCATCAGGGACATGAACATCCCCTTGCGCGCCCGGTGGGCTTCGCCGTCCAGGCCCTGCACGCCGCCCTGCCCGAAGAGGGTCTTCTGTGCCCGGGGCGGGGCGGCCCCGCGCCGCTCAAAGCGCTCGGGGTCGTAGAACAACCGGGCGGCCTCCTCGCCGTGCAGGCACAGGAAAGGCAGCCCCAGCAGGCGGGTCTCGAAGACGTCGGTGTGGTCGCGCTCGCTGCGGTGGAGGAGAAACGCGTACCCCTCGCGCAGCAGGGCCACGGTGCTGTCGGTGGGATGGCTTCTGGCCGCGGGCATGGTGGAACCTCCTAACGGTGAGGAACGGTGGGCGAGCCTGAACCTCAGGCCGTGGACGAGGACCGGGTCGGGGAGCGCGTGCTTCGCAGCAGCAGCAACAGCACGCCGCTCACCACCCAGACATCGGCGAGGTTGAAGACCGGAAAGTCCCCCTGCCCCAGCGCGCGGGTGACCGCCGAGAGGGTGTGCGACGCGAGCGTATCCACGACCTTGCCCAGCCGCCACCCGTCGAGCGAGTTGCTGAGCGCCCCCCCGGCAATCAGGGTGAGGGCCACACCCGTTAGGGGCGGAACGGCGCGGCGGGAGAGGTACACGAGCAGCGCCACGCCCACCACCAGCCGCAGCGCGGCGAGGGGCAGCGCCGCCCCCGCGAACAGGCTCCAGGCCGCCCCCGTGTTGTAGATCAGCCCCAGACTCAGCACCCCGGGGAGGACCTCGCGGAACTCGCCGAGTGTGAATTCCCGCACGGCCCACGCCTTGAGGCTCTGGTCCAGCAGCAGGCACGCGAGCACCCCGGCGATCACCGCCGGTCGGGGCCACACCACCCCCGCCCGCCTCAGCGCCACAGCACCCACCCCAGGATGGCGAGGCCCGCGAGCACGCGGTACACCGCGAAGCCCCGGAAGTTGTGCCGGGAGACGTAGCGCAGCAGCCAGCTCACCGCGAGCAGCGCCGTCACGAACGACACCGCCAGCCCAACGGCGAGGGGGCCGAGTTGCGCTGCCCCCAGGGCGTCGCGCCCCTTCAGCAGGGCGTACAGCGTCGCCAGGCCCAGGGTCGGAATCGACAGGTAGAACGAGAACGCGGTCGCGGTGGGCCGGTCGAGCCCGGTCAGCAGGCCGCCGATGATGCTCGACGCGCTGCGCGAGACGCCGGGCACCAGGGCGAGGCACTGGGCGCAGCCCACGACGAGGGCCTGGCGCCGACTCACTTGGGTCAGGCCCCTCGTGGTGGCTGCCACAGGCCGCCCCTCGATCACCCACAACACGATCCCGCCGATGATCAGGGAGATCGCCACCGTGACCGGCGAGAAGAGGTAGCGCGTGATCAGGTCGCTGAACAGGAAGCCCAGGATGGCCGCCGGGAGGAAGGCCAGGGCCACGCCCAGCCACAACCGGCGGGCGTCCGGGCTGACCGGCAGGGCGCGCGCCTGGCCGAGCAGGTCGCGCCCGTAGTACGCGATGACGGCCAGCACCGCCCCGAGCTGGATGACGATCTCGAAGGTGCCGCCCGAGTCGCGGAACTTCAGCAGGTCGGCGGCGACAATCAGGTGGCCGGTGGAGGACACCGGCAGGAACTCGGTGATGCCCTCGACGAGGCCCAGCAGGGCCGCAGAGATGGAGGTGTTCAAAAGCGGGGTCCTTGAGAAGCAGGGGTGGGACGGGAAACCCCGGGGGGGAGCGTCCTCACATGGCTTTGGCGTGCTCCAGCACGTCCGCGATCAGCCGCGTGACGCCGTCGTTCGCCAGTCGGTAGTAGGCGATGCGGCCCACCTTCCGGAAGGTCACCAGGCCCAGCGCGCGCAGGTGGCGGAGCTGGTGACTCATGGTGGACTCGTTGATGCCCGCGATCACCGCCAGGTCGCACACGCACAGTTCCTCCAGCGCGAGCGCGGAGAGGATGCGCAACCGGGTGGGGTCGGAGACCACCTTGGTCAGGGTGGTCGCGCGCTCGATGAGGGCCTCGTCCGGCAGGCCCGCCGCCGCGCGGGCCACGGCCTCGGGGTGCACGCAGTGGACTTCGCAGTCGGCCGCACGATCGGTCTTGACGTCGGGAAGGGAGGAAGTCATGCCCCATTGTCGCTCAGGGCGGCTTCCAGCAGGGGGCGCTGGTCCTCAAAGGTGCCGTAAAAGGCCCGCTCACCGATGACGGTCACGGGGGCGACGCGGACGTTCGCCCGCGCCTGCATCTCCGCCAAGGCCGCCGGGTCCTCGCGGACGTTCTTCTCGATATAGATGACCCGCCGCGCCGTGAGAAAGCGCTTGACGGCCTCGCACGACGAGCAGTTGGGGACGGTGTAGACGATCACGGTCGGGAGCATGAGACACCTCGGCAGGAAAGGAAGCGAAGGAGCGTGGAGGGCGGGTCCGGCCTCAAGCCTCCGACCGGGCCGTTTCCGCAGCCTCGGCCGCCTCGGACAGGATTTCCCGACCTCCGTTGGCCGCGATGGCCGACACGATCACGCCGAGCACCAGGTCCGGCAGATTCGAATCCAACCACAACACCAGCGCGCCGGACAGCACGACGGCCAGGTTCACCAGCGAGTCGTTGCTGGTGAAGATGGCCGACGCCTTGAAATTGACGTCCTCGCCCTGGTGGCGCCTGAGGAGGTGCAAGCAGACCAGGTTCAGCCCCGCGTTGACGGCGGCCATGACCATCATCGCGGGGCCGACCGGCTCTTCACCCCCGAAGAACCGGCGCAGCACCTCCACGAACAGCAGCACCGCGAGGCCGATCAGGAGCCAGCCGGACAGGCGGGCGGCGCGCACCTTGATGGTGGCGGCGCGGCCCACCGCGTAGAGGCTGACGCCGTAGACAGACGCGTCGGCCAGGTTGTCGAGGGCTGCGCCGATCAGGGCGGTGGAGGACGCCCACACGCCGACCCCTGCGCCCGCCAGGGATTGCCCGAGGTTGATCAGCAGCACCAGCCACAGGATGCGGCGGTCGGCCGCCTGGCTGGCGTCGAGATGGTGTGCGTCGTCGTCTGTCCGGGAGTCGCTCACTGGCGTCCACCTTTCTGATGGCAGCCGCTGACGGTGAAGGCGCTGTGGGTTCCGAAGGTCAGGCCTGAACCGGGGAGGAGGTTCGTGGTTGGTCGTGGGTGCGACCGCGAGGGCCGCGGTGGGCAACTGCTCACGCGCCGGGCTTGAAGCGCAGCAGGCGCAAGGCATTGGCGGTCACGAGCACAGTCGCGCCGGTGTCGCTGAGGATCGCGGGCCACAGACCGGTGATGCCCAGCAGCGTGGTGACCAGGAAGATGGCCTTGAGGCCCAGCGCGAAGGCGACATTCTGGCGAATGTTGGTCATCACGGCGCGGGAAAGCTGCACCAGCTCCGCGACTCCCGTGACGGAGTGACGCAGCAGGGCGGCGTCGGCGGTTTCCAGGGCCACGTCCGTGCCGCCCCCCATCGCAATGCCCACGTCGGACTGGGCCAGTGCGGGGGCGTCATTGATCCCGTCGCCGACCATCGCCACCTTGCCGCCCTGCTTGAGGGCGGCGATCCGCCGGAGCTTGTCCTCGGGCAGCAACTCCGCCTCCACGTCCAGGCCCAGGTCCCGCGCGATGGCGTTCCCCGTGCGGGCGTTGTCCCCGGTCAGCATCAACGAGCGCACGCCCAGCCCCTTGAGCGTGGCGACGGCCTCGCGCGCGTCGGGACGCGGCTCATCCCGGATGGCGATCAGGCCCAGCGGCCCGTGCCCGTTCAGCAGCACCACCACCGTCTTGCCCTGACCCTCCAGGGCCTCGATCCGCGACCGCACCTCCGGGGTGAGCCCCGTGCGCTCCTGCGCGTACCGGGGCGACCCGACCGCCAGGTCCTCGCCGTCCACGACGGCCGTCACGGCCTTGCCCGAGATCGCCCGGGCCTGCCGGGGCGTGGGCACCGCCAACCCCTGGGCACGCTCCACGATGGCCTTGGCGAGCGGGTGCGCCGAGCCCGTCTCCACGGCGGCGGCCAGGCGCAGCACGTTCGCCTCGTCCCCGAACAGCGGAATCACGTCGGTCACCTGCGGCTTGTTCTCGGTCAGGGTGCCCGTCTTGTCGAAGGCGACCGTCGAGACGCCCCCGATGGTCTCCAGCGCCGCGCCCCCCTTGATGAGCAGGCCGCGCCGGGCGCCCGCCGAGATCCCGCTGGTGACGGCCGCGGGCACGGAGAGCACCAGGGCGCAGGGACAGGCGATGAGGAGCAGGGCCACGCCCTTGTAGATCCACTCGTGCCAGGGTTGGCCGAACAGCAGGGGGGGCAGGACGGCGAAGAGCAGCGCGACCGCCATCGCGGCGGGGGTGTACCAACGGGAGAAGCGGTCGATAAAGCGCGCGGTGGGGGCCTTGGAGGACTCCGCCTCCTCGACCAGGTGGATGATCCGCGCGATGGTGTTGTCGGACGCCCCCCGGTCCACCCGCACGGTGAGCACCCCGTCGGTGTTGATGCTGCCCGCGTACACGGCGTCCCCCACGCCCTTGTGGACGGGCACGCTCTCGCCCGTCACGGGGGAGTCGTCGAGGTTGGAGTCGCCCTCGGTGATGGTGCCGTCGGCGGGCACCCGGCCGCCCGGCTGCACCCGCACGAGCTGGCCGACCCCAAGCCCCTCGACGGGCACCTCACGGGTCTGCCCGCCTTCCAGCAGCAGGGCGGTCTTGGGCGCCAGGGCGGCGAGGGCCTGGATGCCGGCCCGCGCCCGCCCGGCCGCCACGTTCTCCAGCAGCTCGCCGATGGCGAAGAGGAACACGACGAGCGCGCCTTCCGCCGCCTCCCCGATGGCGATGGCGCCGATGGCGGCCACGCTGATCAGGGTGTTGATGGTGAAGGGTTCTCCCAGACGGGCGCTGGCGACGGCCTTGCGCAGCAGCGGCCAGGTGCCGATGGCGGTCGCGGCCGCGTACGCCCAGAAGGCGAACCCCGGCGCGACCAGGCTGAACACGAAAGCCAGGGCCAGCAGGGCGCCGGTGAGCAGGACGTTGCGGCCCTTGCCCGTCTGATACCAGGGGCGTTCAACCCGGGCCGGGCGGGGGGCGGCCGGAGTGGTCGGGGCCGTGCCGGGCACCGGGTTGACCTCGTCCTGCACTTCCGGCGGGTACCCGATGGAGCGCAGGGTCTGTTCGAGTTGGGTCCTGGGCGTCCGCGTCTCGTCGAGCGTCAGGCTGAGCGTCTGGGTGGTGAAGTTCACTTTGGGCTCGCCGACCCCCGGCAAGCGAGTCACCACGCCCTGTACCTTGTTGGCGCAGTCCGCGCAGTCCATGTTGTTCACGAAGTAGCGCAGGGGAGCGTTGGGGGTCACGGCCGGGGCCGCTTCCAGGGTGGGGGGATACCCCAGGGAGCGCAGGGTCTGTTCCAGCCGCTCGCGGGGCATCTGGGCCTCGTCCAGCGTGAGGCTCAGCGTCTGGGTGGTGAAGTTGACCTGGGGCGTGTCCACCCCGGGCAGCCGGGTGAGGGCGCTCTGCACCGTGCGGGCGCAGTCGGCACAGTCCATGCGCTCCACGAAGTAGCGCAGGGGCGTGCCCGGGGTGGAGGGGGAACTCGTCATACCTTAAGATATCTGTATGAGTGTACAGGTATCAAGCGCGGCGGCCCGACCTTGGGCATGAAGGGGACGCTCCAGATCAGGAGGGGGAGATGGCTGAAGAAGGGCACCCTGTCCGGCGTGCCGAGCCTGCCGTCCGTGGGGCTGGGCGCGGCCCTCGCCCTGACCGCCGTACCCCACGCCTGGAGCGCCCTCACCCCGCTGCCGCTCGCCGCGCTGCTCTGGTGGGTCAGCACCCCGCAGGCCCCGCGCGCGGTCGCCGCCCGGCTGTTCTGGGGCATGACCGCCTTCTTCAGCCTGCACCTGCTATTCCTGCCGCTCAGTTTTGCGCAGCTCTTCGGTGTGGCGGGCGCGCTGCTCTTCCCGGCGCTGTTTGTGCTCGAGGGAGCCTTTTACGCGCTACTGGGGCTGCTGGTGGCCCGGCTCACACCCACCTTCCTGGGGCGGGTGTGGGGCCTGGCTTTCGGATGGGTGGTGCTGGAATGGCTGCGGCACCTGGGGCCCTTCGCCTTTCCCTGGGGCACGCTGGGGTACACGCTGCTGCCCACCCCGCTGATCCAGGTGGCCGATCTCGGCGGCGTCCTGCTCGCCAGTCTGCTCGTCACGACCCTGGCAGCGGCGCTCGCCAGCCTCGCCCGGCAGGAGGCCCGGCCCCTGGCGCTGGCGCTGCCCGTCTGGGGGCTGGCGCTGGTCTACGGGCTGACGCGGCCCGAGCCCCCACCACCGACCCACCGGGCGCTGCTGGTGCAGGGCAACCTCGACCCGCTGGACAAGGTGGCGGGCAGGGCCGACCCGTTGCCGATCTATGCCCGGCTCAGCGGCGCTGCCGCCGGAGCGGTTGCGGTCTGGCCGGAGACCGCCATCTCGGGGGATGACCTGGGCCGTCTGCCCGATCAGCCCCTGCTGATCGGCGTCGCCCGCCCGGCTCAGAACCGGGTCGAGGCGTGGGACGGCGGCCTGATGGGGGCCTACGACAAACGGCGGCGGGTGCCGTTCGCCGAGTATTTCCCGCTGCGTACCCCCCTGGCGCCGCTGTACGAGCGGGTCTTCCGGGCGCTGGGCGTGCCCGACCCGGCCGGCCTGCTGCCGGGTCGCCTCGACCGGCCGCTGACCCTGGGCGGGGTGGCTTACGGGGCGTACGTGTGTTACGAGAGCGTCTTTCCCGGGATCGCCCGCGGCCTCGTGCGGGACGGCGCGGGGGTGCTGGTGAATGTGTCCAACGACGGCTGGTTCAACGCGGGGAACGGGGTGGAGCAGCACTTCCAGATGGGGCGGGTGCGGGCCATCGAGACCCGGCGCTTCCTGCTGCGCGCGGGCAATATCGGCGTGACGGCGGTGATCGACCCCAGGGGGCGGGTGACGCAGGCGCTGCCGACCCGGCGTGCAGGGGCACTCCAGGCCCGCTTCGCCGCCCAGAAGGGAACGACCGGGTACGTCCGGCTGGGGGACTGGCCGGTGGGGGTCGCGGCCCTGGGCCTGCTCGGCGTCGTGTGGGGCCGCCAAAGGCCCCGTTCCGATGGGACCTTCCGGAGGTGACGGCAGGCTGCCCCCGCGAGGTGGAAGGGGCCTCATCCGGGGAACACCACGGCCTCTCCAGACGCTCGCCGCCGGCCCCTCCAATGGCGTCCATTCGGGGCTGGCAGGATGCCCCCGGACGTTCACTTGATGAGCCGGCCCTCGACCCGCCACCCCCCTGGGTCGCGCTCGGGCCGAGACGGCGCAGGACCCGGGAATTATTTCCCGCTGGGTCAAACACGGTGTCCCCGGCCTGAGTTACCCGATTCGTCCAGCACCACGTCCACCGTGGTCACTGGCTGGAGGTCTTCAGCGCCTTAGGTCAGGGCATCCACCGTCCTGGAGACTGCGGCTGGGACCGCCGGGGAACAGCGCTGAGGTGGGAGCGGTCACGCGGGTGGGCGGGTGGGGCCGACGGCCGCCCGGGAAGCTCCCACACCGCGCAGCAGCGCCGCGCCCAGGCCCAGGTACGCGAGGCTCAGCACGGGGGCCAGGAACGGTTCGAGGTCGGCCAGACCGAGGGGCTTGGTGGCGATCACCACGCCCGCGAGCCCCGCCGTCACCAGAAACCAGGTCCCCAGGGCGGCGCTCCGGCGCAGGCGCAGCAGCAGGCCCCCACTCAGTGCCAACCACACGCCCAGCAGCAGGTCCGACCCCAGCCGCAGGTGGAGGGCCAGGTCCCCGACCATCCCCCCCACCACCTCCACCGCGTCCCGCGTCTCCCCGGAGGCCTGCACGTAGCTCTGCGCCAGGACGGGCGACGCGGCGGCGAGCACGAGCGGGGCGGCCAGCCCGAAGACCACGCCCCCCACCCCGGCCACGGCCGCGACCCTGGAGACCCCTCTGCCCCCGGGGCGCAGCCGGTCGTGCAGCGCCAGCGGTGCCGGCAGCAGCGCCAGACTGGAGAGCAGGGTCAGCCACCACAGGCCGGTGTAGGCGCGGGCGTGCTCCGCCACCCACGGCAGCAGCCGCGCCTGATCCTCGAACATCTCCACGTCCAGCCCGGCCCCGGCCAGGACGCCATACACATAGACGAGGGACAGCAGGAACAGCGCTCCGGCCAGCAGGGCACCGCCGCCGCCCAGTCGGGCGAGCGCTTGATCTTGGTCTTGAAGCGTGGACAAGGGAGAACTCCTGGTGAGGGGTCGAGGCAGGGCGCCCGTGGACGGCCGGATGGAGACGGCCTCCCACCGGTCAGCCGGAACAGCGAGGTTCCCCTTCCGACTGGACGGCGGGAGAGTCCGCACGCCTCTCCCGGCCCACGGCACGAAGGCGTGCGGGGGCAGGCCCGGGGGACGGCGCAACCCATCCGGCCCCAGGTTATCTGTACACCTCTACAGGGATCAAGAGAAAGGCCGGCCCTGCGGGCGTCCAGTGTGACGCGGGCGCCGCACGGGGACTCATGCTGAGGAGTGCCGTCCCAGACGACCATTCTTGACAGCACCCGGGACCGGGCCTACGCTTCATCCGACTATCTCCTCGGATGAAAAGGAGAACCGTGCGAACCGCCCCGATCCTGCTGACCCTGCTGCTCTCCTCGACCGCCCTGGCGGCCGATCTGAGCGGCACCAAGACCTACCTGCTGGGCCGTCTGGGCGCCCTGAACGCCTCCACGGCCCGGCTCGCGCGGGCCGCCGCCCTCCTGGGGGTCAAGGTATCGGGGCAATGAGGCGGCTTCTCCCCCTGCTCCTCACCCTGGCCAGCACGGCGGGCGCCGCCGACCTCGCCACCGCGCAGACGTTGCGGACGCGGCTCTCCGACGCGCGGGTCGAGCTGATCCTCGATGTGGGGCTCGTGGTGGTCCGGCAGGGGGTGAAGACGAGGCCCGGCTGATGCCAAGGGGTGAGCCTGCCCTTGATCGGCCGAGGCCGACGAAAAGGCCCGCGCTGAGGCCGTTTGACTCCGTCCACGCTTCGAGGGGTGCCAGCCCGGCAAGGGGAGGGGCAACACGTCAGCACTCCTGACCGGAGATCGTATCGGGCTGCGCCCGGGGGTCCGCGTCTCATCGAGGGTCAGGCTGAGGGTCTGGGTCGTGACGTTGCCCCTGGGCGGGGTCCGCCGACCCCGGGCCGTCGAGTGACCACGCCCCACACCTTGCTGGTTCAGTCGGCGCGGTCCACGGTGTGCACGAAGTGGCGCAGGGGCGTGCTCGGGGTGAGGGTGGAACTCGTCCTCCCCCAGGGCTGGACAGGGCTCAACCACGAGAGGACGTGGTTGAGCGGGCGGGAACGGCGAGGCTCAACGGGCACAACGCGGTTCTTCGTTCTTCGCTCCCGCACGGCCCGGATCAGTGCTTCTCGTCCATCGTCATGCCGGGCATCGCTGCGCTCATCATGGTTCCCGCCGTTCTTGGCAGCGCGGGCTCATAACGTCATGATGCTGGAGGCTCAGGGTGGACGAAGAGGTAAGGAGCGGAAAGAGCGCGGGGAGGGCCATTCCCCGCGCTGCTGACCTTGGCTAATCGGCGGCGCTGGGGGCCGGTGCGCCTTGCCGAGGCAGGGCGTAGCGCTCCTGCCGCCTGCCCCCCCGGAAGATCGCCAGCGTCACGTACTCGAACTCGCCGTCCGCCTTCTCACGCACCTGGTCCAGGTCCGTGCTCTTCGCGCCCCGGCTGATCTTGACCGCCGCGGGCAGCTTCATCTTGCGTGAGTCCACCGCCTCCAGTTCCCGAATCTTGTACGCCTGCCCCCGATGGATGATCAAAACGTCACCCTCCGGACTGGTCCACTTCCTCGCCCCGATCAAGCTCCAGTCGAAATCGGAGAAATTGTCATAGGGGAATGGATACCCACCGGGTGGCACCTCGCCGCTGGTCCACCCCAGACGGCCGTACCTTCTGAGGGTGTCCTCCAGCGCCCGCTCGTCCGGGACGTCCACCAGAACCTTCGCGCCGAGGTCGCTGCGAAATTCAATGTGCATGGTTTACCTCCACGGGGGAACCTCCCGCCCCGGCGGGAGAGGGTCAAGCCTGGAACCGTTCCCGCCCGGCAGAGGGAAGGGAGGCCTTTCCCCTCCCCCTCAAGCCGCGTGAGCGCGGTCCCGGATCGGATCAGCCCCCAGGGCGGTCGCCACGATGGCGAGCAGACGCTCCCGGAACCGCTCGGAAACCAGTTGCTTCCCGGTACCCTCCACCACCCGGGGGTCACCGCTCAGCACCGCGACCTGCGTGACGGTCAGGTGCTCGCCTTCCGTCCTCACCGCGTAGTGCATCACCACGTGCCCGGTGATCAGCAGGCTGCGCAGCGTGTACTTGTCGGGACTCGCGTGCAGCATCACCTCGTCCCCCCTCACGCTCACGCTGATCACCCCCTCGGGATTCCGCGGCACCGGGCTCATTCGCCGGGCGTCCAGGGCGTGTACGGCGGCGTTCTTCGGCAGGCTGATCGTGGGGCGGGCTCCCAGGCTGAGCGACTCGCGGTAGTGCCCGGGGTGGGTGCTCGCCTCGTACCCGGCCCCGCCCGTCACCTGCCGGAAGTTCAGCACGGTGCTCTCCCCCGTCTCCCGGACCACCGTCACCGCTCCGGCACTCACCTGCGTTACCTCGACCCGCCCGCCCTCGTGCACGAAGGTCAGTCCGACGTGGACGGGCAGCACCCCGATCCAGTGCAGTTCGCCCACGTAATTGAGCAACCGGGCGAAGCTGAACTCTCCCAGCAGGTCGAGTTCCCGCCTCACCCGCCCGTACGCCTCCCGCGCCTGGGTCAGCAGGGCGTGATCGTTCGCCGTCCAGCCGTTCTTGCGCGCATCGGCCCGCTCACGGACGGTCTGGACCCGCTCACGCACGCTCAGGACCCGCGCCAGGACTTCGAGGTTGCGCCGCAGCGCCGCGCGGCCGGTGAGGTCTTCGAGCGTCTTTTTCTTCTCCCGGATCTCCCGCCGGGTCTGCTCGGGGTCGTCGCTGAGGAGCAGGGCCATCTCCTCGCCGTTGAAGCCCGCCGCCGTGTTCTCCAACTCGTCCACGTCCAGCCACAATTGCGAGAGCCAGGACTTCTTCCCACTCATGATCGTGTAGGTGATGGCGTCGAAGGACCCGCGCATCAGCAGGTACACGTTGCGCACCCGCTGGGCCGTATTGCCTTGCCTCGCCCCGCGTCCGACGCGCTGACGGATCTCCTCGTAGTTCCACGGGATGTCGGCGTTCACGATCAGCGTCGTGCCGTGCTGGAGGTTGAACCCCTGTCCCAGCACGTCCGTCCCCAGGATCAGGGAGAGGTCCCCGAAGTTGTAGTCGTCCTCCAGGTCCTGGCGAGCCACGCTGCTCTTGTGCGTGTCGCTGGACACGATGGCGATCTCGTGCTCCGGGTACCCGGCCTCCACCAACAGCGCCTTCAGCCGGGCGAAGGCCCCCTCCTTCTCGCCGATGCTGAGGAACACGATGCCCTTGCCGCCGGACGCGCGGTTCTCCAGGGCGAGTTCGGCAATCTTCTCGAAGCGCGGGTTGCGGCCCCGGACGCCCAAGAGAGCCGGGTCCACGGTGAGCTTGCGCATCTCCCAGAGGATCGCGAAGGGGTGGTTCGGCCCCTTGGCCCGCGCGTCGGCGGTCCGGGCACGTTCGCGCAGCGACCGGTAGAGCGCGGCCTGCTCCTCGCTCATGTCGATCATCACCTCCTCCGCCACCGCCGACGGGACCTTCAGCGGCTGGCCGTCCCGGGTGACGACCAGCGGGTCCCCGTAAGAACGGGTGATGACGTGCCCGCTGATGATGCCCTTGAGTTCGCGTAACCGCCGGAAGCCCTTCACGCAGGGCTTCACCTCCACGCTGCCGTCCATCCCGGTTACGATGTCCGGCTCGATGCGCAGGTACTGCTCCATCAGGGCCTCGCCGGTCGGCAGGCCGTAGCCCGGCAGGGCGTCCGTGACCATGCTGAGCATGGAGTAGACCTCCAGCGGACTGTTCTTGATCCACGACGCGGTGAAGGCGAAGGTGCGGCCGCCCCGCTCGCGGACGAAGCGGCCCTTGTGCAGCGCGTCGAGCGCCCGCTGGCTCTCCCCTCCCCCACCGAGAAAGCGCGGGGTCTCGCCGAAGGTGGTCGGCGGGGCGAAGAGGTTCTTGTTGCAATTGTGAACGAGAATGCCCTCGGCGAAGTAGTTGTGATGGCCTTCTACTTCAATGTTGTAGACCAGGCCGCCCGGGCACAGGCCGCCGTATTCTCCATGATCTCCCGGTTCGAGAATCTCAAGACTTGCCAGCCGAGTGAGGACAGTATCGCCTCCTTCTTTCGGTCCTGAGCCTGCTGGGAAAGCGACTTGTGTGACGGCCCGTCGCACTCGACGGCAAGGCGCAGGGTGGGATGCGCCAAATCCACCTTGTAGACCCGTGGGCAGCCCCGCTGCCTCAGGCCCGTCTTGATCGGGTGCTCCGGAATCCATTCCACGCCCGTCAGTTGCCACAGTTCCACCCAGAGGGCTGCTTGCGGCGCCGTCAGACCCTGTCCATTGCCTCCGCGGATCCGGGGCTTGTGACCCCGCGCCTTCATCGTTTCGCGCATCCGGGCCACCACTTCCGGCTGGGCGGCCTTCCTGCGCATCTCCGCCATCTGCGCCTTGAGCTCGTCGATCCGGGCAAGGTTGGCGGCCTGCACACTGGCCCTGAATTTCAGGCTGGTTCTGGCCGTGTGCTTCGTGCGGCAGGACTTGCTGCAGAAGAACTGCGTCGCCTTTCCGGTGCGCAGCTTCCAGGACTGCACGTTGTTCAGGGTGAACAGGACGGCGCATTCCTCGCAGTGCCGCTGAATCTTGGGGAGACGCGGTTTCGGCTTCGTCCGGTGCCGATGCAGTTGGATGCACCGACTCCCGCAGAAGACCGGCAGCCCACGCCTCACTCGGGTGCGCTGCTCCTTGGAGAGCGAGATCAGCGTCCGGCACTGACCGCAAGGGTGCGTTGCACTGCTTGTCGACATAGAGCGTTTCTCCAGGGGTGAGCTGACGGGCGTCAAGGTACCCTGCCGGGGTAAAGAAGGGATGATTCCCTGTCGTGATGATCTGCCTTCCATCCTCAAGGGTGAGGCGGAGCAGATCATGGGGACGGCGCACCTGGAGATTGAGGACCCGTGCTGACTCGATGCGTCCGGTGACGTGATTGAACGCTCGTACGCGCTCCCCCGCCCGATACGCCTCGATGTACTTGCCGTCCACCAACGTCCCCGCAGGGAAGCAGTGTGCCTCGTCATGCCCAGTGAAGTCGCAGCCCAGCAGCTCGAAGGAGAGTTCGCCCTCCTGCGCGATCTTCGTGCGGGCGAGCATCGCCCCGAAGACGCCGAGCTTGCGCACGAGTTCCTGGTGCTTGCCCCGCTTGGGCATGCCCTCGTAGCTGCCCTGCGTCTCCAGGTTCCGCTGATACTGCGGGTCTTCCAGGATCAGCCGCTGACGGGTCTCACGCAGCATCCCGATCCCCGTGAAGGATTCGCGACTCATGATGACCAGGTCCACCTGCCCGGCGCTGAGGGACGCGATCTTCTCGCGCTTGACCGCCGGGGAGTCCTCCTTCCAGGCCTCGATGCGTTTGCCGCCCTGGTCGAGCATGGGCGTGCCGTCGCGTTTGGTCTTGTAGACCTTGTTCCCCTGCCGGTCGCGCCGCACGCTCATGCCCACCGTCACGATGTTCCAGCCGGGCAGCGCGAGGGCCGCATTGGTCGCCCAGTTGCTGACCAGCCCGGCGGGCACGACGATGATGGGCCGCGAGGCGCAGCCGCAGGTCTTGAGGTACGCGATCAGGCCGAGAAGACTGAACGTTTTTCCCAAACCGACGTCGTAGTTGTTGACCATGCCGGTGGTGGCCGCCATCGCGCGGATGTCCATCACCTGGTAGGGATGGTGCTCGGGGCCACGCCAGTCGGGCAGGTGGAGGGGCCGCGCCGTTCCTTCTGGGCGCAGGATCGCGCCGCGGGCATAGGTGTAGGCCTCCTCGACGACGCCCACATGCGGACTCTGCATCAGCCAGTTGCCGAAATGCGCCTGGGTCTGATCCTCGTACGCCTGGGCCGCGTCGATGGCCGTCGCGCGCTCCGCCTGGTACTGCTCGCGCGACATCTCCCCCGCGCCACGAACGGCCTCCACCTCCGTCTTGTGGTTGAGGTAGTTCTCCAGCGCCCGGGCCTTCTCCTGGTCGAAGGCGCTGCGGGCCCGCACCCCTGCCTGGCCCGCTCCACCCTTGAGGCGGAAACGCACCGCCCCGTTCTCCCGGCGCACGCTGATCAGCGGCTTCTGGTCGGCCGCACTGCCGAGGTAGGCGTTGACCCACTCTTCCAACACGGCGACGGGAATCACGGCGTCACGGGGGCTGAGGGCCAGTTCGCTGAGGTTCGCGCGGCGCACCCGGCTGATGAACAGGTCCGCCTGTTTCAACAGCGCCGCCCGCCGGTGGCCGCCGAAGTGCTCGGCCTGCGCGCGGGCCTGCTCGGCGCGCAGGAAGGCGTGCCCGGAGTAATACAGCCCCGGCTCCACCCAGATGTCCCCGTTGAAGGCGTAGTGCCCGGTCAGGTGCGCCACCGCTTCCGGCTCGGACACCCCGGCGTACTGCATCAGGGTTTGCTCGGTGAGCGCCATCAGGTCGGCGAGCTGCTGGGCGATGCCCTCCATCCCGGTGGCCGTGATGGGCAGCGCGTACGTCCCGTCATCCGGCAGGTTCAGCTCACCCAGGGCACCGAGGTGGGCGAGCAGGACGGCGAAGAGCGAGTACCGGGGAATCAGCCGGGTAAAACGCTGGCGGTCGTACCCACCGTGCGTGGCGCGGTACTGCACGTCCAGGGCCAGGGCCGTGCGGCGGCGCTGCGGGGTCTCCGGACGTCCCAGCTCGCGCGCCTCCAGGTACGCCTGGAGGGCCTGCGCCACCTGGACCGCCTGCGCGACGACCGGCGCCGCGATGTCGTCGGTGACCACCCACTGGCCGAGCCGGAAGGCGTGGCGCCGGTCCGTGGAGAGGGTGCCCTCCGGGATCGCGTGCAGGTCCGCGCCGTGCGAGGCCGCCTCGGCGTTTCTGGCGGCGTCCTCGCCGAGCCGTTCGCGCACGGTCTCGATCAGGGTCCGGAATAGCACCGGGGCGCTACTCATCGCGGCCTGCATCTGGTCGTGGACACGCTGCACCTGACGGGTGTCCACCTCGCCTTCGAGCAGCGGGTTCCCGAAGCGGCCGCAGCGGAGGGTGCTCTCCTGACTCAGCCGGAAGCTGCCGGAGAGCTGGCGCAGCCGGTGCGTCCAGGCCCCCTCCTCCCCCTCGGTGATGACCAGGCTACTCCCGTCCACGAAGCGTTCGACCAACTCCCGGTGGACGGGATCGGCGACGAACTCCAGCAGCGTGTCCGTGACCTGGGCACCGCCGAGGGTGCTCAGGGCCTCCCGCACCCCGTGGTCGTGGCGGCGCAGGACGAGCAGCACCGTGGTGACCCCCGCCCCAGCCGCCTTGAAGGCACCGGTGGGGACGAGCACTGCGTGCAGGGGCAGGGCGGAGGTGAGCAGTTCTTCCCGCCAGTCCCGGTGCCGGTGGCCGTGCAGCAGCGACAGGGGCAGCAGCACGCTGACGAGCCCGGTCTGGAACTGGACGCGGCGCAGGATCTGACGCATGAAGTACCGCTCGCTGCGGACCTCGTCGGGTTCGTGCAGAGATCGAGTCTCGCCGCGCGGGCCGTAGGGCGGGTTGGCGACCACCAGGTCGAAGAGGGGATCGCTGCTGCGGGTGGTGTACTGCTCCAGCGGCATCACGTGGACGCTGGCGTGCGGGTGCAGGTGCGCGGCCGCCCGGCCCGCCACCGGGTCCAGCTCGACGCCGGTGAGCAGGACGCCCTCGGGGGCATGCGCGAGGACCGCCCCGTTGCCGCAACTCGGTTCCAGAGCCCGGACGGGGCGCTTCTCGTCACCCAGCTTGAGGAAGGGCGTGACGAGGTTCCATAACAGCGCCGCGACGGCACTGGGCGTGTAGAACTGGTCCACGCTCTCGCCGAGGCCGCCCCCGCCACTGTAGGCCCGCAGGACGGCCAGGTCAGGGTGGGGGGCCAGGATCTCGTGGCGGGCCGCCTCGTTGGCGCCCAGGCGGGCCTGTTCTCCGCCGCCCGTCACCTCCACGCCGTAGGGTTCGCCGCCGGGGGCGAGGGCGGGCCGGGGGGCACTGACCACGTCGTAGCCCTCGCGGGTGAGCAGTTGTCCGTTCAGGGCCAGCGCCGACTTGTCGGCCGGACTGAACTTGGGCCAACGCGTGTGGGCGTACGGCAGCTCGCTGTTGAGGCCGAACAGCGCGAGGAATCCGGTCACGGCGGTCAGGGCGAAGCCTTTGGTTTGACGCATGCGATCCCGTCCATGCCGGATGGCCGTCAGGCCTCCGGCATGAGGGACCCCACGTCGCCCGGGCAAGTCCCCCCCGGTCCCAGAGGTCACGTCCGCAAACGGGCACGCAGGGTGGTGAGGGCAGCCTGGACCGTCCGGCTCACCTCGTCGAGCGTCATCACCGGATAGGCAGCACCGAAGAGGTCCAGGTAGCTTGAAGCGAACTGGACGCTCTCGCCGATCAGGATGGGGACGACGGCGAGGGTCCGGCGATAGGGGCGCTGATCGTCCAGCAGCAGGCCGCAGGTCCTCACGTCGGCGGGCAGAAGTTCCCCGTCGGTGATCACGATCAAGATCTCCTGCTCGTCCGGCCGGGCACACCCCTGGAGGGCGAGTTCGAGGCCCCGGGAGAGTTGCGTGCCGCCCCCCGCCTCCAGGCCGACCAGACGTGCGGCCGCTTCCTGCCAGGGGAGGTCGGGCGGGACGATCTCGTGAGCGGAGGAGGTGAAGCCGATCACTTGCAGCCGGCTGCGGGCGAGGTGGGCGGCGCGGGCGAGCATGAAGGCCGCCTCGCGGGCCGCGCGCAGGCGTTCCCCGGACATGCTGGTTGACAGGTCGACGCACAGCCGCAGCAGAAAGGGAACGGGACGATCTTCACCCACCCGGCGCCGGAAGGGACGCTCGGCGCCCTGCACGTGTCGGTCATAGCGGAAGCGTCCCCGCGAGCGGTGCGCTTCCTGCCGGGCGGGACGGCCGGGGGGTGCCAGTAGGGGCGCCAGACGCCGCGCGTAGCCCTCGGTGAGGAGCAGCAGGCGATCGGGGGCGGTCGCGACCGGTGCCGGGGGTGGCCCGGGAAGTTCCCCGGCGCCGGAAGTCCCCGGGCGGGAGATGTCTTCCGGAATCGGGTTCTCGCTCCCGGGTCCACCGCTTCCCGCTTCCGCCGTTTCCTCGTCCCCCCGCTTTCCTTTCCCGCGGACAGGCTGCTGGGGCTCCTCCGGCTGCACCCCACTCATCCCTCCGCCGTCCGCACCGAGACCCGGCTCGGCTTCCTCCCGCAGTTCCTCGGGCAGCACCTCGAGGATGGCCCGGGCAATCTCCATGACGTCATCCCGGTGGGCCTCCCAGGCCTCCTCGACCAGCGGGCGGACCTGCTCCCGCCACAGCCCCTCGAGTTCCAGAGGAACGGCAAAGGGGACGTCGGGACGGTCATGGGCCCAGCGCCAGACCAGGCAGGCCGTCTGCAGGTCCACCTGCGGGCGATGGTCTCCCAACCACAGGACGTCTCCCAGGAAGTCGAAGTCGGCGCACAGCTCCGGGAAGCGGCGCATCACGAGCCGTTCCATACGCTCGTCTTCCAGCGCGTTCCACAGCCATCCGAGACGTTGTTCCTCAGGTTTGCGGCCACTGAAAACGACGTGGCCTCCCTCATGCGAGGCGATCGAGCGCAGCAGGGTGACGCGTCGCCCGTACTCGTCTCCGGGATCGAAGCGGACGCCCAGCGGTGGCACAGAAAGCAGGGCCGGGTCAAGCAGCAGGCGACGTTGCTCGGGGAGCACCCCGGCGGTGAAGGGCAGGCGACGGAACTCGGTGGTGAAGTCACGACGGCGACTGACCAGGCGGAAGAGTTCCTGAACGTAGGTCCGCCACGCGAGCTGCCGATGCCACTGCACGGCGGGAGCCTGCCTAGGAAGAGTGAGCATACCTCCATGGGTCTCCGATCCGGGGAGGGTCACGCCGCTTCCAGCACCTCCTCGATGATGCGGCGGGTGAGCATCTCGACCGCATCCTTCTCCAGGCGGCCGTCGCCGTCGCGCGCGCAGCAGTGGGGAATGACCACCGTCTCGCAGGCGCACAGCAGCGCCGCGGCCTCCTCCAAACCCTCGTTCAGGAGCGCCGCGACCTCCTTCACCAGCGCGATGGTCTTGCGCGCGTCGAGCGCCCGCACCGGCTGCACCCCGGTCCCCTGCCGCGCATCCCGCGTCACCAACTCCACAGCATAGGCGAGGTCCGCCACCCGCTCCGATCCACCGATCTGCCTGTACAGGGTACAGGCGGTCTCCTCGTCCGCGTACTCGAAGTCGATCACGAGGTCGAGCCGGCTGAGCAGGGCCCCGTCGAACCGGTCGGCGGTCTGCAGGTGGTCCTCGCCGAGGTTCGTGGTCAGGACCCAGGTGAGATTCTCGGCTGGACAGCACAGGTGCTCACCATTGGGGAGGGGCAGCAGGTGATGTCTCTCCCCCACCAGCATCGTTTCCGGGATGCCGACCGCCAGCGCCTCCGCCCGGGACACCGTGTCCATCGCTCCCTGCAGCGCGTTCAGGGCCTCAGGGTGGTACCGCAAGGCCTCGTCGATCAGCAGCAGCGTGCGGCCCCGCGTGGCGGCCACGAAGGCACGGCTGATCGGGCCGTCCACCCACCGCGGTCCTTGCTCCGTCGGGTACACGCCGCCGATGAAGTCGCGGTCCTCGACGCCGGGACCCCCCTTGGCGATCACCAGGGTCAGGCCCTCCTCGACCGCGACACGCTTGGCGGTCTCGGTCTTGAAGGTGCCGGGCGGGCCGACGAGCAGGGCCGCGCCGCCCCGGCGGGCGAGGCGGCGCAGCTTCGTGGCGGGCGTCTCGGGCGCGGGACGGTGCACGGGCGGGTGGATCAGCAGCGCGAGGTTCACGCTGGAGAGGAACCGGTCATGGGGGGTGATGTGCGTGGGGGACGACAGGGTTCCCTGGGCGAGGCGGGCCTGCGTTTCGGCGTCCAGCGTATCCGTCAGGTGGTGCAGGGCGAACCGGACGTCCGGCAACCGTGTGGCGGCGGCCAGGGCGTTCTTCGGCATGGGATACCGCAAGCCCAGGGGCATGAGGACGCGCACGAACTTCCGGAGGGCTTGACGGGTCTGAGGAGCGCCAGCGCCGGTGAGTGCTTCCGCGAGCGCCAACAGCGGGGCACCCAGGAACGAACCCGAGGGCGCCCCGCCCGCGTGCCAGGACCGGCTTTGCAGGCCGTTCGGCGCGCTGTAGACCCGGAGATTGTACTCGCGCTCCTCGAGCCGGAGGCGGGCGCTCCCGTCCGACTGCTGCCAGAGCCCCACCTCTCCGGTGAGAAGTTTGAGCACTGCCGTGCCGAGACCGGGTGCGTACACGCTGGCGTGCTCACGGCGCAGCCAGGCGCGATCTTCCTCCCGGATTTCCTGGTTGCGCGTCGTCCCCTCGAAGGGACTCTCGGCTCGGTAGGCACGCTCGAAGCAGTCGCGGATGTCGATGAAGGACATGCGGCGGTGCCGCCCGCCCAAGCGGGCGAGGGCCTCTTCCTCCAATGGACCCGAAAGACGACCGTTTCCACGGGCAGGCGGGAGAGGCACGTGCCTCTCCCCCACCGCGTTCAGGCATCCGCGTCGATCACTGGGAGCCGGGCCTTGTCCGCGACGGCGCGGCTCTGGCGATTCACGCTGCCGTCCCTGTTGCGGATCACGCTCAGGTTACTGATCGGCACCCGCAGGATGTAGGCGGGGGTGAACTCCAGGGCCGGAGCACCGCTCAGGAGGGGCCTGACCTCGTAGCTCGTGCGTTTGAGGCGTCGTTTCACGGTCCCGGGCACGTTGGCCTCGGCCGCGTACCAGTGGTACCCCGCGCACGGCTCGTGAGCGGAGTGACCGTGCCCACAAGGGCAGAAAAAGCCCGAGGTGAAGGAAGCTAACGGCAGGCTGTTGGTCACCCGGCCCCGGGGGTGAATCAGGATCAGGGTGCTCTCCCGGGTCAGCCGGCTGAAGTCTCCGGTACGCGGGATTTTCCGGCTCACGCCGAGCGCCTTGGCTTCCTCCACGAAATCGGCGGCGCAGGGGTAGTGCGATTCGCCGATGACGTCCACGACGTGCCAGGTTCCCTGACGCTCGATGAACGTCACTCCCTGGCTGCTCAACCCGAGTTGCCCCGGATTGACCGGAATCGGCAGGTCGATCAGGAAATGATCGATGGGTACACCGTGCGGGCTGAACCCGCATTCCGCGTAGATGTGGCCTTCCTGCCGCCCGGGGCCACACTCCCGTGGGCCACCCAGGGCGGGAATCAAGTCGAGCAGGGTCGTCACGGCAACCTCTCCGAGGGGCGCAGGCCGAGATTTACACGGCCAGGGCGATGAGTCACGGTGAGACGCGGGGATGCTGGTGGCTCCGCCGGGGTGGACGATGGTTCGTTCAATCCGGGCACCCCTCTCGCCAGCGCCCGGACCAGCGCGGGAAGTTCAACGCCACCCAGCGCCGCCAACCGCCTGACCTCCTGCACCAATTCGGTCAGGGGGTCGCGGGGCACTGCCAGCAGAGGCTCAGGGCCGAAGAGCGTATCGAGACTCTCTTCAAAATCCCTGGCGCGGGCGGTCTGACTCTCCTTCAAGTCGGCCGCGGTGAACTTCTCCCCCGCATCTAACCGGCGTTCGGCCGCCCGGATCGCCTGCTCGCGGTACTCGGGCGCAAGGTTCGCCATGCGTTCCGCCACACCTTCCGCGATGCTGACGCCGATGTGCGCGAGCAGGTCTTCGGGGAGGGTGAGCAGCCTCAGGCGTTTGCGGATGGTCTGGACGCTGATCCGAACGTGGGCCGCGAGTTCCTTCACGTCGCCGAACTGACCCTCCTCCAGAGCGATCTGCCAGTTGCGGGCCTCGTCGAGCGGGTGACTGGAGCGAGCAGCGTTCAGGATCGCGCTCGCGGCGGCGATCTGCCCGCGAGTTCCGTCGGTGATGAGGGCCGGCACCTGCTCGATGCCGTAGTTGAGCGCACTGCGTACCCGGCGTTTGCCGTCGACGATCCGGTAAGGCCGCTCGGAGTGGCCGCTGAGTTTGAGCAGCACGCTCTGCATCACGCCCAGCCGCTCGATACCGGGGTTCACCTCCTGGGTGTCAGGTTCCTCGATCAGGCGGACAGGCACCATCTGAATCTCGGTGTGAAGCGGTGCGCTGAAGAGGTGTCCGGACAGGGTCATCACGACCTCCTTACGGAGGAAGTGCCCCGGCGCCAGCCGGGGAGGGACTCCGAATAACGTTATTCAGACGCGACAGGGCAAGCGGCCACCTCCGGGAAGAGGCGGCCGCTGGAATAATGTTATTCAGCCTCAGTCGCTCAGGAGTTCGTGCAGTCGGCGAATCAGCCGCTCAGCTTCCGCGCGCTGCTTCTGCGGGAGCTTCCCCAACCGCCTGGGGGAAATCTTTCGGCGCAGGCTCAGGAGCTGCGCGTCGGCGTCTCCGCGGGCGGTGGGTTTGAGCTGGGCCACGACGTCCGTGAGCGAGGCATGGCTGTGTTCTTCTTCCAGAGTCCGTTTCAGGAGGGCCTCGTGATGCTCCTGCGGAGCGCGGGCGATCAGCAGCGCCTTGGTGTATTCGAGTGCTCCCGTCTGCACGGCCTCGACCAGGGTCTCCGGCAACCGCAGGGCGGGGAGCCCGTTGGTGACGAAGGATGGCCATTTCTCACGACCGAGCTGGGTGAAGAGGTGTTCGAGCTGGGCGACCTGCTCAGGGTGACTCCCCGGCTGGCGGCGCAGCTCCTTGAGGCGCCGTATCGCCTCCTCGGGTGTGATCTCGAACAGGGCCGCGACCAGGCGCAACTTGTAGCTCACCTCGTCGTAACGGTTGAGGTCCTCGCGTTGCAGGTTCTCGACGGCAGCCAGGAGTTCGACCTGCGAGTCGGTCAGGGTGCGGACCCGGACGGGAACACTCGGGAGTCCAGCGAGCCGGGCGGCACGCCAGCGGCGCTCTCCGTACACGATCTCGAAGTGCCCACCCTCCAGCGGCCGCACCATCAGCGGCTGGAGGACGCCCTCCTGGCGGAGGCTCTCGGCGAGCGCCTTCAGGCTCTCTTCATTGAAGAACCGCCGGGGCTGCCGGGAGTTGGGCTGCAGGGCATCTATGGGGAGCTGCTGAACCTCTCCCACTTCGCCATCCTGGGCTGGGACCGCCCCGGAAAATTCGAGTGACCGGCTGAGCAGTGCCCCCATACTTGGAGCCTTGGGCTTTTTGAAGGCGTTTCTGGTCATGCGCCGCTCCCCAGCGCCTGCTTGATCTCCTGCCAGATCTCGTGGAACTGCGAGAGTTCGGCGGGAGCCTGTCCGAAGACCTTCTCGTAGGCGCTGAGCGACTTCACGACCGTATTCAGGCGCGGATGGGCGTTCAGCGCCTCGTTCGCCTCGTGGGCCATGCCCTTCCGGGAGTCGAACCGGTTGAGGATAATCGCGTAGTTGAAGTTGTCCAGTGCCGCTTCGAGGTCGGCCAGGAGTTCGAGCGTCGTGGCGAGGCGGTCGACATCCATACCGGTGGGCAGCACGGGCACCAGCACCACGTCGGCCACCGTGGCGGCACTCTTGAGGATCTCGCGGTTGTTGGGTGGCGTGTCGATCAGAACGGTCACGCCCGTCTTGGCCAGCTCGCGTGCTTGACGCATCAGCGTGTTGCGCTCGGCAGGAATGACCTTGAAGGGGAGGGTCAGCCCCTCGGCAGCCGCATGCTGTTGCCAGCGAAAGGCGCTCACCTCCTCGTCGGCGTCCAGAACCACCACCTGGTCACGCTCCTGCGCGATCGCAGCCGCGAGGTGCATGGTCAATGTGGTTTTGCCCACGCCCCCCTTCAAACTGACCACCGCGATGATGCGGGGGGCGTCGGCGTCAGGTGGCTCGACGGCTGCACCAGGGACGATGGTCGCGACGGCCTCACCGTGCTTGGTCACGACCAGCGGCTGCCCGGTTGTTCCCACCTGACGCAACATCTCCGGGAGCTCCTCGCGCAACGCCCGGATCCCGACGGTTTTGGGTGCCATAGCAGGAGTTTACACGTGTGTACACATCGAGGCAAGCCCTGAATAACGTAATTCAGGGAATGAGCCTCCCTCCGTCCCGTGAGGGAGCTGTCCCGGCGGGAATGAACCCGGCCATCCAGGAGCAAAGGAGTTCGAATGCCTTGCGGGCGCGAGGCCATCTTCCGGCAGCCGCTGGCCCGTCAGACAGGTCCTGGTCCCGCCTCACTGGCTGTGGGTTGCGTCAGTCGCACCCACCCCTCCTCGATCAAGGCTGCAAAGTCACGGGCAGACGTGTCCCAGCGCACCCACTGGTTGGGATAGAAAAAACGCTGCTCGTGCCGCAGCGCTTCCCCCTGTCCCTCGAAGCGCCACATGATCGCCACGCCACTGGGACTGGTCCGCTGCCAGGGAGCGCAGAGCCCTCCGGCATCCACCTCCACGAAGAGCAGCGTGTGCGTGTCCATCTCCAGGTGCAACATGGCCTCACCGCTGCACGCAATGCCGGATGGATTGTAGGAAACGGCCTTGCGCCCGGACAGCGCGGGCCGCCCCAGGTGTTTCGCCAGTCGCTTCAGGTAACGCCGCGCGTCCTGTTCAAAGGCTTTTTTTGCAGGTTCGTTGTAGCTGATGGTGCCGCGGGCGTCCGCATAGGTTCCGAGGAGCACTTCGCCCTGCTCACTCTGCCAGGCCCGGTGGACGAAGTGCTCGGCACGCCGACGCCAGCGTCCCTCATCTCCCTTGAGAAACAGTGGGGCAGGGGAGAGGCACTTCAGGAAGTTGGCGCTGACCTGACAGGGTTCTGGGTTCCGCGTCTCGCTGACAGGCCCCATCAACAGCAGGTCTTGCCCGTAGCAGAGGCCTGGGTCGAGTGGGGACAGGGGCACAACGAAGGCACAGGTCATGCCTTGGATGGTCACAGCCAGGTAAGCCTCCCTGGATCCGACCTCCACCAGAGTGATCTCACTGCCCGGCTTTTTGCGCTGCTCGAAGTACTGCGTCAGTGCTTCCTGTACACGACCCTGGGTACAGAGGGTAACCATGCCGCCTGTTGCCCCCCGCCTGGGCGGGGGAGGGCCAACGGCATTAATCCGCGGCGTCAGGGATCGCAGGGCGTTCCTCAACCGATGCGAGGCACAGCAGGTAGGCCAGCATGCCCAGCCGCCGCGCGTCCATCACCGCCGGATCGCTCGCCTCACAGTGTTGGGAGGGCTCCAGCGCCCGGCTGGGCCGGTAGATCCCGCCTCGTGGAAAACACTGCCTCTGCGCTTCCAGGAAACCCCAGGCCCATTCCAGGGGCAGGGGCGTTCGGTGCTGCAACCAGAGCGTCCAAAAGGGAGGCACGGCCGCGTGGAGAGGCAGTTCCCGGACGAACTCCCATAGGTCGGCCTCGCCTACATACACGTCGAGGCGCGCGAGGTTGCTACCAGGTTTGCCCCTTATGTGGATAGGCGCCGGACCGAAACGGCTGTACGCGTAATAGATTGACAGTTGTACGAGTTGCGGCGCGACTGCAGAGAGAGGAGAGGAGCCGACCATATTAGCTTTACACCCGTTAGGGTGAGGCTCGCTTATTACACCTCTATCGGGTAGCCACTCTCATACTTAACTCTACAAATACTGTCTGCTGTTGACCTGGGGCAAGACCGTAGCCTTAACGTCAGTCTTTCAACTGTATAAGCTCTTTGTCTATAGCTTCTAACTCTGACGCGACTATAGCTAACTTAGCGTTCCGTTCAGCCCACGCTGTTTTGAGCTGTTTAAGCAGCTCCAATTCTTTTATACGGTTTTGCCGCTGCTCCCGAGCATCTTCCTCTGCTAGCTTTTCCACGGAATTGGGCGGTGAGGAGTACATGTACTTCTGTTCTTCAAGCTTGCCGCGAAGCTGTTCAATGCCTCTCTCGTACTTAGAAATTCTGCTTTCCAGCCAAGTTCTCCAATGATGATCGAGGTCCGGCTTAGAGAGTTCGTATTGCAGGAAGTAGAGGCCCTCATACCCCGCGTCCAAACTCCTGGCAAGGGCCTCGGGTGTCTCATCATCGACTGACTCTTGTAAAGCCTTGGTCGCCAGTTCCTCGTACTTAGCCCTGACTCGCTGGTAGTAAGAGGCCTCGGACTGTGTTGCCGTGGTCTCCAGTTCGTCCAGCACTTCCAGGTATTGCTGTGGGGTCGGGAACGGTTCGGTCATGCGGCCCTCCGTCTTCTGTGCAGCGCTTGAATCATCCTGGAGAACTGCTGCGTGTCGATCTCCGCATCCAGCAGGCGTTGCAATGCGTCTTCAAGCGTTGCTCGTTGGGTTCGCAAGTGTCCACCGTTGGTCGTGGGTACGGTGCCATGCGAGTGGGCGAGTTCACGGGCAGCTCGACGCCACAATGGCCCCTCCTTCTCTGCCAGCCGCAGGTAGTGGTAGATGAGCAGCGAGGGTGGGACGACCGGGAGCATTCGGCGGGTCGTCCCCCAGGGCACGTTCAGCACGTCCGCCATGCGCTTGCGTTCCACCGACTGGTCCCGAACAACGGTCGCGTCGAGACCAAACGCTTCCAGCGAGAGCTGGACGAAGGGCAGATGGGTGGTGACGGTCCGGCCGTACACCTGAATGGGTCGCCCATCCGTAAAGACACTGGGCATGGCCGCCGCCACCAACTCGTAGACGGAGTAGGGCGACAGGGCGACAAACGCGGCCGCCCGCGGGTGCCATAAGGAGAACTTGGCGGCCAGCCCGTCACGAGCTTCCTGCGATGGCAGCCGGTCGAACAGAGCCTGAACCTTCCGGCACAGATCCCCCAGCGGCTCCAGGTCAAGGCCCTCATGGTGTAGGCCGATCTCGATCTTAGCGCCAGTGACCAGCAGTTCCGCCAGTGGGTAGAAGGGGGAGGCTGCCTGAACGCGCTGCGCGGCCAGGTAGGGCTTGTCGAGATGGAGGAGCGCCGTGGTCTGAATCCACGCGGATGTGGCGTCGTGAAGTTCGCTTTTGGGACGCCAGTTCCTCATCAGGCTGAGGATGTCGTTAGCGGCATCCCTTTTGTGCGGATCTAAAGAGATCATCAGCAGTTGCAATGCCCGGTTCAGCACGTCGTAAGTGCTTCGCGGGCACGGCGCGATTTCTTCCTCCGGGTCAAGGAGCCCGGACAGGGCCCGGGCGTACTGCCAGGTGACCATCGCGGGGGCGTCCTCCGGGTGGCCCTCCTTGAGCAGGTCGATAATCTTACGTGCGCTAAAATCTTCACCCCGCATGAGGTGAATACCGCAACAATTCAGGGCGGCGTAGTGTTTCTGCCGCGGGTTGGAAACGGGGATCGCGGTGACCTTCTGGTACTCGGCGTAGGCCTCTTCAGTACGTCCCAGATGGGTCGCTGCAAGGGCATAACTCATCCTTGCGGCGGAAGTAAGGTTAATCGCCTTGAGCGGCAGGCTGAGGTAGATGGCCTCAGCAGCGTACTGCAACGATTTAGGATAATTCCTAAGCAGCGAGTGCAGACTGCACAAGTTATAAAGAATAATAACTTCTGTTTCTAAGGAGAAGTCATCCCTCGGCCCACTCCGTCTAATTTCACAAAGGCACTCCTCCAACGTATACACTGCCGGATGAACTTGGTACAACTCGCTCGTCGAAGCCTCAAGTCTTGACCGAGCTTCACTATGTACCAATGTTGCCATTGCGTAACAGCGGATGGCGGGGTTCGCACTGACAAGGCATTTTTTTAAATGTGGGAGCGCTTCGTCGATACAGTCGGCGTATTCAAGAAGAACCGCACGCCGGAGATGCGCGATATCAGAGTCAAACTTTGAGAGTCTGGCCGCCGACTCTTGGAAGGATAGGCCCTGATTTCTCTCCGAGATCCTCCAGCGGGACCACAATTCTGGGGAAAGCAGGTGATCGCCATGAATATCAAAATTGATGTCGTCCATACCTCTCGCACCTTATATAGCGAGAAGCGAAGCAACCCTTTCCTTGTAAACACGGGCGGGTTGGGCACCGTAAATTACATCGATGGGTTCCCCATTTCGGTAGATGACAACAGTAGGGTACCCAGAGATGTGATTGGAAAGCGCTGTGCGTATCTCCTGCTTCGCGTTCACAGAGCCAAAATGAATGGTAGGACTGAATTCCCGAGATAGCTCTTCGAGAATCGGAGTTACCACCTTACAAGGTTGGCAAGTGGGTGACCAAAAGTCGATTACCCATACGTCCTGTTGGACGCTTTCCTGAAAATTGTGGTCCTGAAGCGTAATCATGCTCGACCTCAGGACTTTGGCCTGATGGTGTCAGGGCAACTCTTCGAACAATCCCAGTCCCCTCCGGCGAGTTGACCGTGTCCTGCAAACCCTTGCGACGAGTGAGCCGCGCACTCCACTCTTCCGCATCCCCACACCACGGCGTTCAGCCCTGGCGTCGTTCGACTGCTCATACCCTCCATCTGGACGGGAAGGACCAGAACTCCGACAAACAAAGCAAAGACAAGTTTGGCCTTCACAAAAACCACCTCGACTGGTGTGGGCCTCTCGGTAGGAGGGTACCGAAAGCCGGTGGGGGAGAGAGTGACGTGTGCCGACCCAGAAACTGTAGCACCGTATGGCCCCTTGTTCCGCACTTGTTGGGCTTTTGTTGGTGAGTATCTGGCTCCCTGTTGGACGCCAAAGAGCGGTTGCCCACTACCCTGTCCTTGATGGTGCAGCACCCTCAGTGCCACCAAGCTCTGGGAAAGTGCCTCATAACACCAGCCTCATCTCGAGCGAATCTACTTCTTGTCCTTGCTGGGCACGGCAGGCCTATCCCTACATGAAGGCAACTACAGAATTTTCTCCTCACCCTCAAATCCTGCCCGTTCACCTGGGATCGCTGTATGGTTCGTGGTTCAGAGGGGATCGGAAGATGCCAACGGTATCTGTTCCTGCACTGTTCGCCGTGCAGCAAGCGGCCCAGCAGAGTGGTCGCAAAGTCCTGACACTCGCGTTCGAGGACGCACAGCTGGACACTGTGATTTACACGGATGGACCTAAAATTCTGACCATCCGAAACTCCATGGCGCCCATGTGGAGTACGTTGCTCTTGCGTGCTGGTGTGCCCTCACGGGCATTAGCAGAAGCGCGCCAACGCAACGCTACGCTGTCCAAGGCAGTACAGGACTTGGTAGACGCCGGAAATCTTCCCGTTGGGGATGCCGCGCGCCTCGCCCACGAACGGTTGATGAGTGCCCTGGTGCCGTTGTACTGGCATCTAGCAACGGCCGAGATTCGTTCCGACGACTTCGACGACCCCAAAGATTTCGTCGCCCACACGGACGCCCCTTCTGCCCTCACAGAGGCAGGGTGGTACGCCCTGACCATGAAGGCAGATCAACGCGCGTTCCTGCCGTCCGATCGGTTCAAGACGCCTCTAGTACGGCTCATCGAGCATTCCCATACCCCCCTGGGCCTAATCTGGAACGGCCTGCGAAGAGGCTCGAGCCTGGGTGAAATAGCCCGGCGCCTTCCATTCCGCTGGGATACCCTCACCGGACACGTCGCGGAGTTAATCGCCCGTGAGGTTCTCAAGTCGTGGGCAGAAGCTCGGTCCTCGTCAACAGAGGGGAGAGGCGACTGATGTGCTGCTCGGGCCTCACGCACTGACCACTCATCCAGGCTGAAGCGATTCATCTGCGCGCTTTCCTCGTTGCCTCTCAACTTAGGAGACCTTATGCACCTTCCGCTAACACCCTTGACAGCTCTCCTGCTGGGTCTCGCCTTGAGCGGGTGTGACAACTCGAAGGCTGCTACCGAGACAAATTTCGCCAAGGCCATTCAGGCTTACGAGAAGGGACATCCGGGGGATCTGTGCGGCGACTTCTACGGGGTCAAACTCTCACCCATCGGGATCGATTTCAATGCCGACATCGTCAAGAACAGCGGTTTGGGAGCATATAAAACGCTCCAACGTTTGGGTTATGTTGCCGTTGAAAAGTTCCAGCCGCCGCTCCTTGGAGCAGAACCAGTCCTACGAGTGAAACCCACGCAGAAGTTTAACAATGAGGTCGGCGTAGCGGCGGGCGATCGAATTCACAGTTGTTATGGAACCTTCACCTTTAAGAACGTCAAGAAAATTATCAAGAACACTAATTCAGCAGAGGTCGAGGCTGCCGTCACCCAACAGGCCAAGGCGGCGTGGACTAAAAACCCTGAGCTAGTTCAGCTCTTCAACTTCCAGGTGCCAGCTTCTGAAGGCACCCGCACCTACTTCATGGCGCTCGAAAGAAACAACTGGGTGGTCAAGGCTGTTCGCTGACTACCCCTCAAAACGCTAGGTGAGTGTAAAAAGTCGGCTCCAGTACGGTGTTCTCTGCGATGAAGACACCTGGAAGCCGACCCCCACACGATACCCTGCACGCCACCCTTAAGGCCGCCTTTCCCGTGGATGCCCGCCGCCTCACTGTTCTGGCCGCCCTCGTCCTCGCAATGGGGCAAGCCCGCAGCTTGGTCTTGTCCGCCCTCAAGAACCATGGCGCCCGCCCAGGAACGCGCGCCATGCGGTACCAGCGCCTCCTGCGCTCCGTCTAAGTCACGCTCCCTGATGGCCTGTCCACCACCTTCGTCCTGAAGCTTCTGCCTCCGGGCGACCTGTGGCTGATCCTCGACCGCACGAGTTGGAAGCTCGGCCAGAACGACATCAATATCCTCTTGCTCTTGGCCTCCTGGAAGTCGTTCAGCTTCCCCCTTGTGTGGACCCTGTTGCCCCCCGGCGGTTCCAGCGCACACTCGGACCGCCAAGCCCTCGTAGAGCGCTTCCTTGCCGTGCGCGGCGAGCGGCGCGTCGCGGGCCTGCTGGGAGACCGCGAATTCCTGGGCAGGCGGCGGTTCACCTTCCTCAATCAGCACCACAGTGCGCCCTGCATCCGGTTGAACGCCACCTCGAAGATCGGTGGTGTCCCGGTGTGGGCCTGCTTCCGCAAGCTGACGGTCGGCGAGGTGCGCGTCGGGTACAGGCGGGTCAACGTTTACGGCGTGAAGTTGCAGGTCCTGGCGACCAGGAACGCCGCTGGAGAGATGTTATCTCTGGCCTACCGTGGCTGGAGCGGGCAGAACCTGCGGCGGTACGCCGAGCGCTGGCAAACGGAGAATCTGCACGCGGCGCTCAAGACGCGCGGCTTCAACCTGGAAGACACCGGCCTCACGCACGCCACGCGCCTCTCGACCCTGCTGGTGGCGGGGTCGCTGGCGTTCGTGTGGGCATGTCTGACAGGCGAGATCGAGGTCACCAAGCAGGGGGTGAAGCGCAACAAGCATGGCTACAGCGAGATCAGCGTGTTCCGGCTGGGCCTCGACACCCTGCAAGACCTCCTCCTGCACCCTTCACCCGCGTCCTGGCACACTCTCGGCCACTTCATGCACCCGTTTGAAGGAAGCCAGACCACGGTGTCCTCCGCCCCATCTCAAGAGTGAGGGGGAGGGCCCGCTGGCCGGTAATCGAGCAGGACCACACGCCGATCCAGCACTTGGGTCTCAAGCAGCTCGAACTGCAGGTCGGGATAGCCCTCGAACGCCGGTTCGACACCCGTTGTCGGCACGACAAGCGGGCACAGGATGAGCCGCAGCCGATCAACGAGGCCAGCGGCGGTAAGTTGTCGGATCAACGACAAGCTGCCCACGATACGGACCTCGGGGCCGCCATCCCCCTTCCACTCCCGTACCCGGTCCTCCAGATCGCCCCGCACGATGTCGAGCGTGGGCCAGTCAACGTGGTCGAGACGGCTGGAGACGACCCAGCCGGCTGTCTTCGTCATCTTGACGTAATCGTCGTCTCTCGCCTCATCCGGCAGGCCTGCCAGCAATTCGTAGGTGTGGCGGCCGAGCAGGTTGCGGTGCGGCTGGTCGGATTTGTCCGCAAGCCAGCGCGCAAATTCAGGGCCATTGAAGCCGTAATAGCCTGGCGAGCGGGTTCCTCGCGCGAATCCGTCGATGCTGAGGATCAGTTCTGCCACCAGTTCGCTCATTCGCTCACCTTGGTGTTGTGTGTGACGTCTGGCTTGCGTGTGGAGTGAGTGTACATGACTCGTCCTCGCCCACCTCATGCACCGTTGTGAAGGGTCGTCAGGGCTGTTCGCCCATGAACCTTTGAGCCCTGCCACACGACCGGCAGGGGCGGCGCCCTTTCCACGCAACATCAGGAAGGATCTAGCCTTACGTCAGGAACGTGCCCAGAGCCGCGCTGAGCAGGATGATCCCCAGGATGAGGACCGCCCACACCACCAGGGTGTGACGCAGCGCCTGTCTGAAGGTCACGCCGTTGGCGAGCGCCAGGCCGTGCACGAACACGCCCCCGGCCACCAGGCTGCCCAGCACCGCCAGCGGCCCGCCCAGCCCCACCACGAGGCTCAGCAGCGTGGCCAGGATGACCGGCACCAGGCTCAGGGCCGTGATGGCGCGAACCTCGTGCCGTTCCGTCGCGGCGCCGAAGCAGCGGCTCAACCCGGTGAACAGCCAGGGAAACAGGCCCAGGGTCAGGGCCCCGTTGACCACGGCGGCCAGCAGGGCCAGCGAGATCAGGCCGGTGTTCAAGGTCCCGAAGCGCGGGTCACGCACGCTCAGGCCCACCAACGTACCGGCCAGGACATACCCGGCAAACGCGAGCAGCGTGACCGGGGTACCCTGGCTCTGGATGACGTAGAGCTGATGCTCGGGGGTGAATGGCGTCGTCATGCCCGCAGTGTGGCCACGGGTCAGGTTGGAGGGTGCGCCTCAGTCGGTGACCGCACCCGCCACGGCAAGCGTCCCGGCAAAAACCAGGAGACCCACTGCGCAGCCCAGGAGACCAGTCACCAGCACGCTGGCAGCCAAGGCCAGCAGCGAGAAGAGGAGCATCCGGGCGACCTTCTGCCCGGCCGTGGCGTTGGGCAGGACGTGGTGGAGCCCCAGCACGGTGATCACGCCCAGGGACATCAGCAGCATGGGCTGTCCGAGGAAGGCGCTCGCGATCAGGAGGAAAGCCACCAGGGCGCCGTCGGCATTCAGGCGCCAGGCGCGAGGACGGAGGAGGGGAGCCGCGGAGCGAGAGATGGTCATGACGGACCTCCAATCGCCATTATGACCTGCGGGGCGACGCCCGGACCGTGAAAGGACCCGCCCTGTTTCCCCAGCAGGGTCCTCAGGCGGCCATCCGCCAACCCGAAGTGCGCCTCCACGGCGCGCACGTCCGCCTCACCCTGGGGCAGGAGGCACAGCTTGAGCTGCCACACCGTCACGCGCCTTGCCCCCAGCGTCAGGGCGAGGCTCGCCTCGTCCAGGTCGCGCCACAGGTACCCCAGGAAGGCGGGGTGGTGCTGAGCCTGCCAGGCGAGTTCACGCCACCTTCGCGGTGCTCCTGGGCTGTTCGTGTTCTTCCCCACGCTCATGCCCGCACCTCCTGCCGGTGGATCCGCAGGTCGAGGACGGATCGAGGCTGGCCCTGTGGGGCATGGAGCGGCACCGGCCCTCGCTGCCGCGCAACGTGAGACCGGACCTGTTATGGGGAGTCGTGCCACTCCATGCCGGATCCGGCTGAGGACGAGGAGATCGGGAGGCTGCCTCTGGCTGCGGGCTTCGGAACGAGAGGTGACATGCCATGACAAAACCCCCGCACAAGGCGGGGGATGGGGGAGGGCTCACGCTTCGTCTTCCTGTCCAGCCCTCACGTAGAACTTCTCCTGGACAGGCGTCACGCTCAGGCCGGGAAGCTCCACGCGGGTCCCGTCCTCGGTGAGGTGCGCCACGTCACCCTCCACCTTGAGGAGTTGGTTGAGCGTCCTCGTATCGATCCTCGTCACGATCACGCTGTCCAGGTAGGGCGCCTGGGTGAGGATCGCGCGTTCCAGCGTGGCCTCGTCGGTGACCTGCACCCGGCCGGGGGCCTTGCGGATTCCGGCGGTGCCGACGAGGAACTTCACGCTCTTCTTCCGTCCACTGAGCTGCGCGCGCAGCACCCGTTCCGCCTGCGTCCCGAACCGCCAGTCGAGGCCTGCTTCCTCCCGTTCGAGCTCGCGGATCATCGCGGCCGCCTGGGCTTTGACACGGGCGATCTTACTCTGGATATCCGCCTTCTTCCCCACGAACCACTCCAGCCGCTCGACCGTGTCGATCTGGAAGGCAGGTTCCGGGGCGGTGGACATACCCGCTTCCTGCTCGTAGCCCATGATGTCCTCGTAGAGGGCGTGGAATTCGGCATGCGCGGGGTGGTCAGCCTGTCCCGCCCCGGCGCACCACAGCTCCTGGATGCGGGCGAGGGAGGCGGAATAGGTGGTCTCGTTCAGGGCGTTTGGCACGGGGCACTGGCCCCCGCGGCAGCGGGGAGGGTCAGGCCTGTTGCAGGACCTGCGCCCGCACCAGCAGGTCGCCCGGGTGGGGAAAGCGCCCACGCAACTCGGCCAGCCGGGCGTCATAGGCCGCCTCGTCCCAGGGCCAGGCGAGTTGCCGGGTTAGTGCGGCGTGCAGAACCTCCACGAAGCGGCGCTCCAACGTCACGGCACAGAGGGCCGCGATGATGCCGGTGTTCGCGTCGATCAGGAAGACCGGCATGGGGAGTTCCCGGTCCACGGCGGGCAGCACGAAGTCGGGTCCGGCCAGGTGGGGCGTGAAGGCCGCCCCTTTCCCATTCGGTCGCGCCGACCTGGTACAGCAGCAGCAGTTGGTCGGCCTCCGCGAAGAGGGCGAGGCTGATGTGCCGCCGGGCCACCGCCAGGACCTCGTCCAGCCTGGGGTTGGGGTAGAAGAGCAGCAACCCGGGAAGTCCGAAGCGCAGCTTGAACTGCTGCCCCTCGGGCCAGTCGGTCACGTCGGGGTGGAAGGGTTCGCCGACCCGGTAGGTCGTCCGCTCCGGAAGCTGCGGCTCGGTCATGTCCCCGGGTCACCCCACCGGGTGAGGGACCCGCCGGGCGTGAAGGGCACGGATCACACCTCTCCGGGCGACGAAGGTCGGACGGTCGCTGGCCCGGGTCAGCCGGGTCGGACCGTCTTCCTGTCGCCCACGGCACCGGGCGCGTCTCGTTTCTCCCGGCCGGGATCGTCGGCACGCGCTCCCCACGGCAACAGTGGCTACACCCCCGCCCGCTCGCGTGACCCCTGACGGTGGGCCTCGATGCGGCCCAGCGCCCGGTGTTGCTGCGCGGAGGCCGGGTTGACCTGGCCCTCGACGGCCCGCCACTGCGCCACCGGCACCGCCTTTCGCAAGTGGGTGTGCCAGGGATCACACGCGTCTGTGGGGCGGCGCATGCTGGCATACCTTTGCTGGAGGTGCCGCAGTTTCAGCAGAGCCTCGCGGTACGCCTCCTAAGCGGCCTCCTTCAGGGCGCGGCGGTAGGCTTCGGCCTCCCTGGCGTGCCGGGCCTCCAACTCCGCCATGCGCCCACGGCCCTGCGCGCACAACCGCAACTGGTGATCTTCCTTCCGGGTCCGGGTGAGGTCAGCGGCCTGAGGGTCCGCCACCATGCTGGCGCCCAGCCAGAGCGGCATCTGCTCCAGGTGCAGACGGTTGAACTTCGCGGCGTTGTCGCGGCTGGCCTGCTCGGCGGTCTTGGGCGTGCGTGGCACAGCTCAGGCTCCCTCACCGCTCGCGCGTCGGGCCGCGGCCCGGAGGTCTCGCACCGGCCGCCCCTCCTTCCGGGGCACCCTCACCGCCCGTCCCGTTCCGCTTCCAGCAAGCGCACGAGGGTCCGCAGGTGCGCCGCCGCGTCCTCGTCTCCAGGTTCGCCCAGCGCGTAGACCCGGGACGAGGTGCGGGCCACCGTGCCATGCAGGGCCTCGACGGGGTCCGTGACGACTTGCTCCCCGGCGCGGGCCTCCGGATGGTCAAAGACGCGCCCGGTGAGGGTCGGGCGGCCGTCCAGGCCGTCCAGGTTCACGAAGCGCCACGTCTCCAGCCGCGCGTCGGCTGCCGGGGCCTCTCGTAAGGAGGTCAGGTGACGGGCGTCGACCACCGCCCGTGCGAGGGCCAGCGTTTCCGCGCCAGCGGCCAGCCCGCTGATGGCCAGCGCCGCCGCCATGACATCGACCCGGGCCTGGTGGTCCGGCAGCGCGTCCAGCCGGGCACGCAGCTCGGATTGCGAGCGAAGGCCGCAGAGCAGCTTGGCGGCCTGCGTCAACGCTCCCTGGACGATCACCCGAGGGGTGCCGGGGAGGTCGGGTTCGCCCTCCAGTTCGGCGAGCAGGCGCCGCGCCACCTCGGGACGCGACAACTCCGCCCGCAGGGCCTCGTCCGTGGTCTCGCCGAGCAGGCAGACACGCGCGTCAGCCCACACGAGGCGGCTCGGCAGCGCGAGGAGCACGGTCACGTGGACCGCCCGGGTGGGGAGCGCCAGGATGGTCGTCCCGGCCCCCAGGTACAGCAGCGCTTCCTGGTCTCCGACAAAAACGTCGTGAATGCCGCTGCTGCGGCCTCCCAGGTCCAGCGGGACGCCGCCGGGATTGTTCATCCAGGTGTCCTGTCGTCCGCCGTGGTTGGTCAGGTCGAAGGCGGTCTCCGCGTCGGTGGTCGTGACCAGCGCCACCAGATGGAGCGGACTGGTGGCGTCGGCGGAGAGACGGTGCTGGTAGACAGCGTGCAGGACGGGAAGTTCAGTCGGCATGCACCACGGCCACCCGGCAGGGTGAGGGCCACGCGCTGGATGACTGTGGCTTCTCCGGCGCAGGAGTCCTCAAGGTGGGAGCGACCCGGACCCCCGCCCAGCGGGCGAGGGTCGCCCCCGACGTAGCAGGGGTGGTTCTCGCACCGACGCCTCCTCCTTCCGGGACACCCCGAACTGCCCGACGTCAGAAGGGGAGGTCGTCCGGCTCGGGTTCAGGGATGGAGACGGCCGCCTGGGGCAGGCCGGGATGGTGGCACAGCGATGCAAGATCGTGAGTGCGGATGCCGAGGCGCGCCTGACGGAGGTAACCGAACGCCGCCGCGAGGTCGGTCTGATCCCTCAGGCCCTGATTCCGGTCGCGTTTGAACTGGTGGACGGCACGTCCCCGCACCTCGAGGCAGTACACCGGCGTCCCCCGCCCGTCTCGGGCGACGACGATGACGACCTCGCCGCGGATGGCCGCCCCGGCGTAACTCGACACGCAGTTGTGGAGGGTCTCGCTGACGTGGATGAGGTCGTGCGTCTCCCGGGCCCGGCGGAAGTGGAGCGTGCCGCGGGCCGCGTGAGGGAGGTCGGCGTCGAGGTGAGAGAGCCGCCCGTCCGTGCCACTGGGGATGGGCCGGTTCTCGGTCCGGATGCGGGTATGCAGCCGGGCCAGGTGGTCGTGCAGGGCCAGCGGGTCGAGCTGGTCTCGCCCGGGCCGGTAACCCGGCTGCGCGGCCTGAACGTCCTGCCACAGGCGCTCCGTGTCGCCGAGCAGGAGCGCGAGGCCAGAGACGGCGTGCCCCTCCCGGAAGGTGCGGATCAGCCGCCGGGCGGCCTGCTGCTCGCCGCCCGCGAGTTCGACGTACCAGCGGGCATCAAAAGGTGGGCCGCAGCGGTGCTCGCGCAGGGCGGGCGCGTAGGCGTTCAGGACCTGGGCCTTGAGGTCCGGGGACCTCATGCCGCTGCGGTGGAGGGACGCGGCCAGGGTGAGCACGTCCAGCCGTGCGAGGAGCGGCCGGACGCCGCGGGGGAGGGAACCGCACAGTTCGCGCAGCAGGGTGGTCGCGCCGGGCCTGCGCCTCAACCACGCCCGGTACTCGCGCCTAGCGCTGAGCTGCACATGCTCGATGAGCGCGGGCACGTTGAGGTAGTCCGGGTGCTGCACGGCGAACAGGAAGGGACCCAGCCGCTCGGTGGTGCGGGGCTGGTCCTCCGGCGCGAAGGCCTCGCGGAGTTGCGCGAGTTCCCCGGCGCAACAGGTTTCCCGCGCCAGTTCCCACGCGAGCGCCTGGAGGCCCCGGCACACCTCCGGCGTGAGGCCCGCCGGATCGAAGCGGCCGTACTTCACGTTCCGCACCTGTCCGCCCTGGATCAGCAGCAGGTCCCGGCCCCGACGCTGTACCCGCGTGGTGGTCTGGGTGCAGGTGAAACGGCAGTACTTCGCCGGAGCGTGCTGCCCGGTGCGGGGCGTGAGGGCACTGACCGAGTACTCGGTGCGCAGTTCGTAGAACTCCCGGACGCCGGGCGTGAAGGGGTGGTCCCGCAGGGCCGTCATCCGGTGAACACAGGTGCGGCCGTAGCCGACTTTCAACGCGCTCCGGACCTGCTCGGGCGTCAGGCGCGGCCGGACGAACTGCTCGAAGATCGCCGTCCCCGCCTCGTTCAGGTCGGCGAGCTGACCGGTCCCCGGGACGGCCGCCTGCAACGCGGGATGCTGACGAATGGGCACCCGCTCCTTCAGCCCGCTGGCGTGCCGAATCCAGACGACGCCCTCCCACTCGGGCTCGCTGGGGGAGCAGGCGTCCAGCACGGTCCACAGCACCCGCCTTCGGCCCTCGTGCCGCCGCCGGAAACGTTCAAAAGCCTGGATCTCGCGCTCCAGCGCGGCGGGACCCTTGACGCACGTGCGGGCGGCGCGGGGCACCTGGAGCCGTCCGGGAAACAGGTGGGCGTTGCGCTCGGCGAGCCGGGCGTACAGCACGTCCAGTTCGTGTTGCGGCTTGGGGGCAGGCGTGGCCTGTTCGGACATGCCCGGCTTCCTCCGGCCCTGGACGGAGAGGGGCCGCCGCATGCCTTGCCCATCCTTCTGGAATCTCCCCCAGCGTCTGAGGTTGGGGGCTGGCCAGTTCAACCTCCGGGCGTGAGCGGTTAGAACGGCTGGGCGTGGTCGAGCAGCGCCGCGAGCCCTCGCTGTCCCTCGGCGAGGTCCTGGTGCAGACGGGCGAGCTGACGGGCGGACTCCTGGGCGTCCTGCGACGAGATGTACGGCCCCTTCCCAAGTTCAGGGGCGTACGACTAAGGTCCGCCCGTGCCATGACCCCAGACCCGCTGCACGGAATCAACGGAAGAACCGCCCAATAATGGAGGTCTATTGGGCCGGTCGCCCTGTCAGACAGAGCCGCGTCCTAAGGCAAGCCCGACGACGAGGACCCAAGAGGCTCGACCACGCCGTTGCCCTCTTCCCCGTCAAACGTCGGCGACTGGGTGCGGCGACCGGGCGTACGCCAGGACCGCGTCAAGCGCCTGCTCGAGTTCGCGCTCGCCGTCCGCGTGCACCACGACTTTGCCCGCGCGGGCAGAGGAGTTTCGGCGCACGTCGGGCCGCACGTTCCCGCTGCGAAAGTCGTATTCGGCCTCCACCACCCCGGGAAGGGCCAGCAGGTCGGCAACGGTGGGAACGTACGTCACGGGCTCGTCCGGAGCCGGGAGCTGCAGGTAGCCGTGGCTCGCTGACGCCTGGGCCACGTCCGGTGCGGCGACGTGTTCACCCAACGCCAGGCGCACCGCCACCTCATACAGGTCGACGCCGAACATGTGGCGGATGGTCTCGGCGACGTAGCCACCGCCGATGCGGGCCGCGCACTCGCTGAAGACAAACGCGTCGCCGCGCCAGAAGCACTCAAGGTGGAACACCCCGTCCGACAGGTCCAGGCCCGACAGCGCGCGCGCCGTGAACTCGTGCAGGCGCGCGAAGGTGTCCGGGTGATCGGCCGGGCGCAGCGTCACGCTGGAGACCACGACGCCGTCCTTGGTGCGGATCAGCGGCGCGCGGTAACGGGAGGCGGAAAACCACTGGAGCCGGCCCCCAGAGGTCCAGCCGTTGACGTGCCACTCTTCGCCGTCCACGAACGATTCCACCACGAACGTGCCGCGCGCGTCGATGCCGGCGTCGCGCACGCGCCGCGCGACCTCGTCCAGCTCTTCGTCATCGTGCACGACGTAGGTGTGGGCCGTGGCCACACCGTCAGCGGGTTTGACCACCAGCGGGTACCGGGCCTCCCGGGGCAGGGCGGCTGCGTGCAGGGCTGGCAGAAGCCAGATGGCCGCGTGCTCGACGCATCCGCCCAGGCGCAACTTCTGCTCCCGCTTGTCGCGGAATGCCACCGCCGTGGCGAGCACCTCGCGCCGAGCGGTGCCGTACAGGGCTTGGAGCACTGCCGCGCTGAAGATGCCCTCCTCGTAGCCGGTCGTCACGCCATCGAAGCTGCGCTCGTCGTAGCGCAACAGGTTGTAGGCGATGCGTTCGGCGTTCGACAGGCTCTCGCCCTCCACGACGCGCCCGGCCTGGCCCGGCGCCAGCACGGCCTGGCCTGGCTCGACGCTGTAGGCCGTGACGAAGACGCCCAGCCGGGCGCAGGCCCGAATCAGGCCCGCGCGCCCTCCAAGCACGAGCAGCCTGGGCCGCGTCACGACCGGGCCTCCGTGACGGGTAGGGCCTCGTAGATCTCGCGCAGCCGCTCGTGGTGACGGCCTGTGTCGTCACCGACTGGCGCCACGTTGCTCCACCACGGCACCCGGCACTCGTGTGCCGAGCCGTGCGAGCGCACCTCGACGGGGTGCCGCTCCTCGGGAAACTCCCCGAAGACGACCTCCGGAGCGGCCAGCACGATCAAGTCGCCGACGCGCCCGGCGTGCAGGTCGAGGTCGCGCGCCGCCGCCCTGGACAGCACCTGCTCGACCCCCGGTGTGTCGCGCAGCGCGTCGGCCGCGCGGGCCTCGTGCGCGTGGTCGAGGTACAGGTAGCCGAAGCCGCCGAGGTTGTCATGGTGCGCGACGTAGCGGTCCTTGATGGCTGGCACGAACTGCGCGTCGACACCGTGCCGGCGCAGGACGCGCGATAGGTCCACGCCCATCCTCTTGGCGTTCATGCCGTGGTCGGCGGTAACAACTACGCTTGCCCCGGGGCACAGGTCCAGCACCCGCCCGAGTTGCGCGTCCAGGGCCCGGAGAAAGGCCCCCGCCTCGGCCGACCCGGGCGGGTGCTTGTGCATCACGTAGTCCGTCGTCGACAGGTAGACCACGTCGTAGTGCTCCCGCTCCAGGTACCAGCACAGCGCCGAGAACAACCAGACGCTCACCTCGGCCGAGTAGATCGGCGGCACGGGCCCGAGGGCGCGCACAAGGGCCGCCGGCGGCCGCTCTGCCGTTACGGCAGTGCTCGCCCCGCGCCCGATCATACGCAGCAGCTTGTCCTTGGCGACCAGCGCGAGCCCGCGCAGGTCCGGCCGGCGCTCGAAAATGGTCGGGGCGAGCAGGGCGTCCGGCAGCTCCAGGTAGACGTCCCGGCCTGCCTCGTCCCGGTAGAAATTGCCGACGACGCCGTGGGTAGCCGGCCCCCGACCAGTGACAAGCGAGCAGTTGTTCACATTCGTGACCGACGGCATTGCCGCGCTCACCGTCACGTGTCGACCCAATGGGGTGACCCGGGCAAAGTTCGGCAGCTCGAGCCCCGCGAGGTACGCCGGATCGAGGCCGTCGATGCACGCGACGATCAACACGTCCCGGCCCCCTGCGCCTGCACCGACGCGTCCGTTTCGCACACGTACGTGTCGCGCAGACGGCGCAGGAACGCCCGAAGGTCATCCGCGTGGTCGAGACGGAAGAACACCTCGCCCGTGAAGAACACGGACGACCGGCGCGCCGACAGGCGGTCGCCCGGCTTGTACCGCATGGACACCGCGTAAACGCCGTCGAGCCGCGTCAACGCGTCGGCCGAGCTCAGGCGGGTGATCGTGCCGCCCTTCGCGGGGAGGCCGCACAGCCCGTAGACCTTGCCGGGGTGGCGGGGCCGGGCGCCGTCCACTTCGGGCGGCAGCCGAAGCGCGGCCGCCACGTGCTCCCTCCACAGGTCGACCCCGTACATGTGGCGCAGCGAGGTGGTGATGCCGCCGCCGCCCGGCCGGCAGGCGACCTCCCCGACCACGAAGCCCTCGGCCGTGTGCAGGACTTCGAGGTGCGTCACCCCGTCGTCGAGCCCCAGGGCCGCCACCACCCGGGCGTGAAGGTCGACCAGCGCCTGGGCTGTCGGGTCGTCGGGCGACAGGTGCACGCTGCCGTGAAAGTCGCCCACCACGGTCAGAGGGGGCGCGAAGTACCGCGAGGCACTGGCGAAAAGCACTCGCCCACCCCGGACCACGCCGTCGCAGTGAAACTCGTCGATGACGTCGGCGAAGCGCTCCACGATCAGCGGCAGCCGGCGACCGCGCAGGCCGTCGAACACGCCCGCGCGGTCAAGCACTTGGGCGTGCGACGGCGAGTGGATGGCGATGGTGTCCTCGCTGCCAGCGCCGAACGCGGGCTTCACGATTACCGGCCAGCCCAGGTGTTCGCCGCGCGCTGGCAGGTCGTCCAAAGAGGCGGCCGGCTCAAAGGCCATCACGGGCACGTGAGGGGCCAGGGCCCGCTTCATGGCGACCTTGTTGGAGAAGATCAGGGCCTGGTCGTACTTCATTCCGGGCAGGCCGAAGTACGAGCGCAAGAACGCTGCGGTCGGCACCGCGCGCTCGGTCATGGCCACCACGTCCGTCACGCCCCCAGGCCCCACCACCTCGCTGGCACGCGCGAGGACCGCCCCCACGTCACCCAGGTCGCTTACCCCCACCACGCTGCCCTCCGGGTAAAAGCTCCTCAGCGCTTCGGAGGTCATCACGGTGTGCCGGAGGTCCGGAAACTGCTGGAGGACGCTGAGGGGTTCCTGTTTGTCCGAGTTGAGGATCAAGACGTGACGCATACACACCTCTTCGGCGCCGCGTGATCCGGGCGACCGAAGTCAGCGTGGCGCGCAGGCGTATTGGGCTGGTATTGGGTGTTGCCCGAGGCCCCGGCACTTTAGGGGTCGAGGTGTTGATGCGCCTGTCCGGTCAAGGTCTCCTGAAGCGCCAGCAGGTTGGGCGGGGGCGCGCCCAACTCCTGCTCGTGGTATTGCAGCAGCCGCGCGAGGACGTGCAGGGCGCTCAAGCGCCCCTCGACCGCGCTGGTCAGCCGCACCAGCGCCTCGCCGACGCCGGGTTCCAGGGGGTCGACGCGGTGCAGCCCCATGGCCAGGTCGAGCAGCGTGCCGAGCCCGAGGTCCCCGTCCGGCCGCGTCAAGACCTTGAGGCCGGCGGCAATCAGGTCGTTCCTGAGCCCGCTGCGGCGGGTGAAGGCCCACTCGCTCTCGGCGTCCGGCAAAAAGTCACCCTGGTAGCCCTCCACGGCGCGCAGCAGCGCCGGTCCCCCGCGCGCTACGGCCACGTCCACCTCCCGGTCGTCCCGCGACAGCGCGTACCCCGCGGCCTGTACGCGGTAAGACTTCGAGCCCGGGTCGTGGGGCACGCTCAGGCGGGGCAGGCGGCGCTGTAACTCGTAGCGCGCCTGGTGAAAGTAGTTGCGGGCGAGTCCCGGCTCGGTGTCGGGAAACAAGTCGAGCAGGACCTGGTTCATGCGTTGGCCAGGGCGGTCGAGCAGGTAGACGAGAATTTCCACAGCGCGCTTGAGATCAAAGAACACCGGCTGGCCGTCCAGCCGCACCTCGACCCGGCCCAGGGTGAAGACGTCCAGCCGTTGCGGGTGCGTGCTTTCCATTTCGACGTAGTCGTCGTATAGCGCGCGCGCGTAGGCGTCGACCGGGGCCCGCTGCAAGACACCCAACGTCCGAGTCAGGTAGCGCAACTCGCTGGAGAAGGCCAGGCCGTTGCCGAGGGCACTCTTGATGTCGACGACCTGGTCGAGCAGGGGCAGCGCCTCGTCCTCGGCCCCGAAGGCGGCCCGGGCCTCGGCCAGGTACAGCAGGGCAATACCCTCTTCCCGGCGCAGGCCGAGGTCCGCAAAGGAGCGGGCCGCCTCTTCCAGATGGGCGACGGCCGTGTCCTCTGCGGCGTGCAGGCGGTGGACGCCCTCGGCCAGCAGCACCTCGGCCGCCGCCTTGGGTCCGGTGGACAGCACGCGCGCACGCGCCAAGTGGCGCCGGGCGCAGGCCTGGTCCCCCCGAACGCCCGCGATGAGGCATAGGGCCAGCTCCGCGTAACATTCAGTTTCGAGTTCTTGCACCTCGCGCGCAAGGTCGCCCGCCTGCGCGAACAGAGCGTGGGCGGCCGCGAGGTCGCCCCGCGCCTTGGCCAACAGGCCGAGGTTGTACAAGATGACGGGCCGAGCGACCGGCGCGGCGTCGCTGTGCCGCAGCGCATCGTTGAGGTCGGCGTCGGCCTCGTCCAACTTGCCCAGGCGCAGGCGGCACAGGCCGCGGCTGTTCCGAACGTAGATTGACCGCGCCGCGTGGCTGCCCTCCAGGGCCAGGGTGAAGTTTTGCTCCGCCCGGGCGTAGAACCCCCTTGAGCCGAGCACGAGACCGAAGAGCTGGTTGATCGCGGGCAGCAGCACCTGCTGGAGGGGGCCGCTCTGGTACGCGCTGAGCAGGGCGATCTCTAGCAGCTCGGAAGCCTCCTTGAGCGCGCCGCCCGAGTAGGCCAGGGCAGCACGCTCCCGGTACAGCAGGCAGCGGTCGAACGGGGCCAAGCCCGCCTCGTCCACGGTGGCGAGCACCTGGTCGGCCAGTGACAGATCCCCGAGTTGACGCAGTGTGGTCGACAGCTCGACGTTCGCGGCCGCCTCGCCGCCGCCAACGGCCAGGAGCAGGAAGTTCTTGGCGCGCTCGAACTGCCGCAGGTTAAGCGCGCACACCCCAGCCCACCGCGCGTCTGCTGGGGTCGGGTCGGCCAGGGCGGCGTAGGTCGCCAGACCCTGCTCGTACAGGCCCCGGCTGACACACTCGAACACGCGTCCGTATTCCACTACGCTCCCCCAATACATTGCCAATATGCCGCGTGCCGTCCCGGCTGCCGGCTCAATACGCGGCGTCCCTACCTTCCGGGTCATTCAACTTAACAGGAGGGATGGGGATATGAAGACGAAAATGTGGTGGGCCGTTGTCGTTGTGTTGATCCTTGGTGGCCGGGCGGCCGCCGACCCGGGGACGAACGCGGGCGGGGGGCTGCGCGCGCCGACCCCCGCGACCGCAGCATCGGAGGCGGGCAGGTGACGGCGGTCGGGCGCGACGAAGCGCTGCTGGCCGTCGTCGACGCGGCGAACGGACGTGACGCGTACGTGTTCGTGGGCAACGGCAACAACGCCCGGGCCATGAGCAGCCTCGCCGACCGGCCCAAGAACTTCTACATGGTGGGTTCGATGAGCCTCGGCCCAAGCCTGGCCGCGGGCTTCGCGGTGCGTAGCAGTGCGCCCGTGGTGGTCGTGGAAGGCGACGGCAACGCGCTGATGGGCCTGAGCGGTTTTCCGGTGGCCGCCCGGGCGGTGGCGGGCAAAACGCCGTTCGTGCACGTCGTGCTGGACAACAAGGTCTACGAGACCACGGGCGCCCAGCGCACCCTGTCGGACGGGGTCGACTTCGTGCGCGTGGCCCTGGGGGCAGGCTACCGCGCCGCGCGCGAGGTGGGCACGGCCGAGGAGTTGCGCGCGGCGGTCGAGGAGGCCCTGGCCAGCGGCGAGTGCACGTTCCTGTACGTCGTGACCGGGCGAGACACGGCGGCGCAGCACCCCCGCGTGCCCTACCACCCGCGCGACATCCGCACCCAGTTCACCGCGCACGTGCGCGACGCCGCCTCGCGAGCGGACGCTTAAGGGAGGGTGATGAGATGAGTCAACTGGCAGACGCGGCCACCGTGCCGTTCTCGTTCGGACAGGAAGTGTTCAAGACTGGGGTCACGTTCATCACCGGCGTGCCAGACTCGGAGTTCAAGGCGCTGATCAGCGACCTCGAGCGCAACGAGCTGCACGCGAACTACGTTCCGGCGACCCGCGAGGACAATGCGGTCGCCCTGGCGGTGGGCGCCCACCTCGCCGGGGACCGGCCGATGGTGTTTATGGAAAGCTCGGGGTTCGGCAACACCGTGGACGTGCTCACGAGCCTCGTGCTCGTCTACGAGGTGCCCCTCGTGCTGTTCATCGCCTGGGCAGGCTACAAGGGCCGGGACGTGCCCCACCACAACGCGATCGGGGAGGCGCTGGCCCCCATGCTGGACGCGCTCGACATTCCCTTCGCCGAGGTGGTGCTGGACAAGGACCGGCCGGAGCAGGTGGTGCGGGCGCTGGGTGAGGCCCAGGCCCGTGCCGAGGCCCAGGGACGCTGCGTGGCAGTTGTCGGCATTCCCGCGAAGTTCGCCGACAAGAGTGGTGAGGCGTGAGCCCCCACGACTTCAAGCGGCGGCTGGTCTCGGGCGAGACGTTGGTGGCCATCGGCGCGCACAACGGGCTCAGCGCGCGCCTGGGCGAGGAGGCGGGCTTCGAGTGCCTTTGGGCCAGCGGCCTGGAGATTTCCGCCAGCCGCGGAATGCCCGACGCCAACATCATCACCTTCTCGGAGATGGCCGACGCCGTGCGGAACATCGTGGAGAGCGTGAGCATCCCCGTCATCGTGGATGCCGACAGCGGGTACGGCAACGCCATCAACGTCATCCGCACCGTGCAGGAGTTGGAACACGCCGGCGCGGCGGGGTTGTGCCTGGAGGACAACGTCTTTCCCAAGCGCAACAGCTTCTACGCCGACGTGACGCGCGACATCGTCGATGCGCGCGAGCACGTCAGCAAGATCAAGGCGGCAGTGTATGCCCGCAAGAGCGAGGACTTCGTGGTCATCGCCCGAACCGAGGGGTTCATCGTAGGGCTGGGCGTGGACGAGGTGCTGGAGCGCGCGCACGCCTACGCCGATGCGGGTGCTGACGCCGTCCTCGTGCATTCCAAGATCGACAACCCCTCGGAGATCTACGCCTTTTCGGCCCGTTGGGACCGCGAGGTGCCTCTCGTGGCCGTGCCCACCACGTACAACAGCGTGACCGTTGAGGAGCTGCGGGCGCACGGCTATACCATGTGCATCTTCGCCAACCACGGCATCCGCTCGTTCGTGTCCAGGGCCCGCGAGATCCTGCGGCAGTTGCGCGAGAGCGGCAGCGCGAGCACGGTCGAGCCGCAGCTGTGCACGCTGGGCGACCTGTTCGGCTTGGTGGGGTTCGCCGACCTCAAGCGTCGGGAAGTCGAGTTCCTCGGTTAGCCGAGCCGCGCGCCAGCCGGGAAGCCGAGCCCCCGGCTGGCGCGGCGCATGGGGGGTGCCGTCCATGTTTTCGAACTACGCCGTTCCGGCACGTCGCCTGCTGGTCTCGACCCTCGTGACCAATCTCGGCAACGGGATGAACACGCTGGTGGTTGGCAAACTGCTGTACGACCGCACGGGCTCGGCCGCCTCGTTCGGCGGCGTGATCGTCGCCGAATTCCTGACGGCGCTCGCGCTTCAGCTGTTTGCGGGCAGCCTGACGGACCGCTTCCCGCCCCGGCGAAGCCTGTACTTGGCGGAGCTGCTCCGCGGGCTGGTGATTCTGGCCTGCGCCCTGGCGGTGCTCGTGCCCGCGCTCACGGTGCCCGCCGTGCTCTTCGCGGTGTTGACCATCAACGTCGGCAAGGCGTTTTACCGCGCGGCAGTGTTCGCGTACACCGCGCAACTCGTGCCCCAGGAGCAGCTCGCGCACTTTAACGCCCAGAACAACGCGCTGTTCCAGACTGGGCAACTGCTGGGGCTGGCCCTGGCCGCGCCGCTCATCCAGTTCCTGGGCACGCCAGCCGCGTTCGCGTTCAACGGCCTGTCGTTCGTGGCGTCCGCGCTGCTCGTCGGGGTGCCGGGCGCGGCGGCCGAGGCGGCGCGGGACGACGGGGCCGCGCCGACCCGGCCCAACGTGCTCGCCGACTGGGCGGCGTTCGTGGGGCGGCTGCGGGACAACCGCCTGCTGCTCGCCCTGATCGTGCTGGCATGCGGCGACTTCCTGTCCGTGGCGCTGATGAACCTTCACCTCGTGCCGCTGGTGGACCGCACTTACGGCGGCCAAGTCGTGCTGCTGAGCTTGTTCGACGGCGCCCTCGCCCTGGGCAGCCTCGCGCTGCTCTTCGTGCTGGGCAAGCGCATCTCGACGCTGGACACGGTGACGTTTGGCGCGATGGGGCTCTTCGTCCAAGCGCTGTGCGTGTTCCTGATGAGCCGCGGCTTTCCACCCCTGCTCAACGCCGCGGTGATGGTGGTCAGCGGCGCCGGGACCGCCTTGTCGCTCGCCATGTTCGCCACCTCGCTGCAGCGCCACAGCCTGGGCGGCGAGAAGGGCAAGACCACATCCGCGCGCATCATGGTGACCTCGGTGCTCGCGCTGGCCGTCATCCCGGTGGCCACGGCGCTGATGCACCGGTCCATAGAATGGTCGCTGTTGTTCTTTTCGGGCACGCTCGCCACGTTCGGCGCGGCGACGGCGCTGCTCGCCGTCTTTCTAAACGCGTGGGCCGCCCGGCGCACCCTGGGCGCGAGCGCGACACCAAGGAGCTCCGATGACTGACGCCGCGCCGCGCACCCTGCGTGCTGCGCTCGACCAACTGCCCACGCTTCCCGTTCCCCCGCACGCGAGGGCGCGGCGGGGACGGCTGGCCGACCACATCCGCGCCACCGAGGGGCTGGTGCTGCGTGCCGACGACCCCGGCGCGCTCGCCGCCGCGCGGGCGAGCCTCGGGTGGGACGACGCGGCGCTGCACCGCTTCGTCGAGTCGGGGTTCGTGATCCATACCTCGCCCCACGCGAGCATGAACGCCTTCGGGCAGCGCGCCTGCTACTCCTGGCTTGCCCGGCGGGTCATGGACGGGTCAGCCCGCGAATTCCTGCGGCCGATCCAACTGCGCACCAGCCTGACCCACAACAACCTGGGGGACCTGAAGTGGCGGCCGTACGCGTGGTGGCGACGGGACGGCGGCGGCCGCGTGGTCAAGGACAGCCTGTTTTCCCGCAACCATGCAGTGCGCCACAAGACGCTGCTCTCCCAGCCACCCGTGGACCTGCTGGCGATCACCCTGTCGACCACCGACACCCACGCCGCGCGCCTCGCGTCGGTCGCGCGCAACCACGCCTACCAGTGCGTGTTGTACCGTGCAGCCCTCGAGCACCTCGGGGGCTGCACCGCGCCGGGCGGCGCGGTCGAGGTCCCGTTCGACCTCCTCAACCGCTTCGCGCTCGCGGACTCCGAGGTGCGGCCCATCCTCGTGGCCGCCGCACGCGCCTCGGGCATGAAGGTGATCGGCCCCGACGGCGAGTTGGCGGCGGTACCCGACCCTGGTGACCTGACGCCTGCGTCCGGTGCCCCCACACAGTATGTCGGAAGCAACGAGGTCAACTTCGTCCTCACGTACCTGCTCGCGCCCGGCGTGGTGATCGGCGGCAGCCACATGGCCGAGTACGCCCCCGCGATGCACGGGCGCATCCACGCGCTGTACGCCAGCCTCGGCCTCGACCTGCCTGTGCCGTCGCTGTTGCCGGTCGTGCGCTTCCCGGTCGATCACGCCATGCCCGTCGACCCGGAGGGCCGACGGGTGCTGGACGCGTCGTCGGTGCCCAACACCCTGGCGATTGCCGTGGCGGACCACGGCGCCGGCCTGGCGCGGCTCTTCGACCGGCTCCTCGACGAGCCGGCCGGGCAGGTGCTCGGCGCCGTGGCCGTCTTCGGCGGGGCGGGCACTGAACGGGTTTCCGGCCAAGTCCTTCGAACTGCGCGAGAACAGCCTGGCTTATGAAGGTGCGGTAGGACTTGCAGTGGTGAATACCCTGCAGGTGGGGACCTGTTCGGTCCACACGCCCCAGCGCTCGGCATCCGTTCGGATCAGGCCGAGCAGGATGCACGGTAGGAGCTCGCCTTTCCACACCTTGGACAGCGGCAACTTGCCGTACTCCATAAACGAGAGGCGCTCCCAGGCGAGCACGTAGGCCACCCGGCCTGCCCGGGTCAGGCGAGCCACCAGAACCCGCCGCGCTTGAATGCCCTGGCCCTCTCAAGTGGAGGCTGTGTCTGCCTTCGTGGGGATGGTGATGGGGTCCGCCGTGTTCCTGCCGTCAGCTCACGCCATCACGCTGCTCGAGCGTTCCTCCAGCGCGGTGAAGTACCGCTTCTCTCCACCGAGGATGCTCGCATCCGTCTTGACGAGCACCTGCGTGATGACCAGGGCGCCGCCGCGCTGCCCCTTGAGCGGCGTCTCCCGCCAGGCCTCGACCTTCAGGTAGTGCGGGCGGGTCTCGGGCGCGCCCGACTTGACGGGGAGGTTCAGCGTCACCAGGGCTTCCGTCACCTCGCCGAACACCCCTGCCCGTCGCGTCTCGGTCTTCTTCGCCAGCCGCCCGTGGAGGGTGAAGATGTTGACCGCATTCTCCAGGATGAGATGCTCCCCCTGGCGCCGGGTGCGGACCCCCTGCAGCTTCACGAAGGAGCGGCCCCGGGTCACGATCTGCGCGCGCGGTTCCTGAGTCTGCCGGTCGGTCCAGATCAGTTGCTCGACCGCCGCCCGGTCGAAGAGCACGGCTTGTCCCGGTTCGAGCTGAAGGGCCTTCACGGCGACGTCTCCGGTCACGCGGACCTGCTCGAAAAAGACCAAAGCTTTGCTGACTCGGCTCGTCTCGCCCGCCAGGGTAACGATGGCCGCGGGAAAGGTCTGGGTCTTGTCCTCGACGCGGACGACGCAACCACTGATCATGCCTTCGTTCATGGTGCACCCCTTGTGGTGGGGAGCTGACCCGCTCACGGGACAGCGAGAGGTTCAGTGCAGCAGGAGGATTCGACCGATGAAGGCGGCGTCCCTGAAGTCGCCCAGGGAGAGGACGCGGGCGGTGAGGCCACCCCCGACCAGAAGATCGCCGGGACGAACCTGTTCCTGCCGTAGGCCCTGCACGACCGTGAACACCAGGACGTCCGGGGCGAGTCGGGCGCGAACGTTCAGGGCCAGGGCGGCGCGGTCCATCGCGTCGTGGATGTCACGGCCCTGAACGAGGATCTGCGCGGGTGACCCGAAGCTGGGCCTCGGCATGCCGCAGCAGGTGGAAGTCGAACTCCTGCATGCCGCCTGCCCCGCCCGTCAGGGCGAGGGTTCTGCCGGGACATGATGAAAGGGGAGAGGCACGCGGCCCCTCCCCATGGCCCTTCGCCTTCTCTCTCCTACGTCCTGGGCAGCACGTGCCGGAGGCTCAGGAAGAGCCGCAACTCACCAGAGCCAAAGCGCTGGAAGCCGAAACGCTCGTAGAAGCGGGCCGCTCCCTCGGAAAGCGCATCCACCACGATCACCCGCAACCCCAGCTCACTCTCCAACCGCGCGCAGTGTTCGACGGCCGCCGCGAGGAGCCGCTCCCCAAGGCCCCGACCCTGCTCGCGCACGTCCAGCGCCATCCGCCCGACCAGCACGCCCGGAACGTCACGGTAGGGAATGCCGCGCGCCGCGTCTTCGGGCAAGTCGTGAAGCCGGAGACTGTGGGCGCTGAGGGTGTAGTACCCCACGACACGGGCGGGCTCGCTCGCTCTTGTGAGGACGTAGCAACGTGCGAGCGAGCGTTTGCGGTCCTGGCTCGCCTGTTCGCGCAGGTAGCGGTCGAGCGTCACCTCGCCACACGTGAATGCCGCCCGGTCATGGTGGGGACCGAGCGGCGTCACCTGCAGATCGTCCACACTCACGGTTCTTCCCGCACAGGCAGCGAGGTCCGGCCGAAGTGGCGCGTGAGGCGGTCCACACCCTGGGGAGCCTCGCCTGCCTCGAGGGCACGGAGAAACGTTTCGGCCTGTTCTCGACCGAGCTGCGTCACGCGGTGATGTTCGACCACTCGCGTCGCCGCGTCCACCAGGTGACGGGTGGCAAAACCCGTGAGGGTGAGCCCCTCGAGGGTGGCGGCCTGTTCGATCAGGTCATGGTGCTCCCCAGTCACTCGCAGGTGCAGGCGCTCGTCTTTCGGTAGCTGCGTCATTACATTCCCCTCGGCATTATTGTACGCCAAAATGCCACACCAACGACGGGCTACTCTAAGAGAAGACGAAGGGATGCGGCGCCCAGCTTGTTATGAAGCTGAGCGCCACGAGGGTGCGTGGCGGTGCAACCCGTCAGTCCTCGTGTCCCCGTTCACGCTGGTAGGACGTGCGGCTGTCCTCGGCCAGGGGGGGCAGGCTGCCAATGAAGCGCAGGAAGGGGTTCTCGCCCTCGCCGACCGGCGTCTCCTCCATGGGGAGATCCACATCGATGACCACGGTCTGCCCGGGCTTGAGGGCGAGGCGGGCCTGCGCCTCGGGGGGCAGGGTGAGCCGTCCCTGCGCGTCGACGGTCACGGCGACCTTGGTCATGCTTCCTCCGAGGGTCATGGTAGCGCGTGCACGCCCGGTGAGGTTCCGGGCGAGGGTCCTTCCGGGAAAGGTCTGCCCTTGGGGGTCACAGGTGGGCGGTGAGGCGCTCGATCTCGCGAACCGTCCCCCGACCCCAGGGCACCCGCTCGAAGAGGACCTGCCAGGCCAGTTCCTGCTCTCCCTCCCGGCCGATCAGGGCGAGGGAGGACGCGGCGTCGGTGGTCCGGAGAGCCCACTCCAACGCGGCGAGGAAGCCCGGCTGGTCCAGGTGCTCGTGCAGATGCAGGGTGACGACCCCGAGGTCGCCGTGCACCTCCAGCCGAAGAGGAACGGGCGCGGGAACGAGGGCCGAGTGGGACGCCTGCACCGCGGCCGCCGTCTCGGGGCGAGTTCCGGACCGGGCCGCGAGACGCAGGGCCTGGGGACGGGTCAGGCCGTCCTCAAAGGTCTCGGCGTCGATGGCCGGCTCCCCCTGCGCCTCGTCGGTGCGGGTCTCGAACACGGCGTACCCCGCGCCCGGCCGGTGGGTGACGTGGAGGCTGCGCCGCTCGCCACAGCGTGGCGGGAACTGCTGCTCGACCTCGAAGGCGGGCGTGAGGAAACTGGACAGGACATGCAGGAACCTCAGCATGTCCCGGCCCTCTCCACCGTGAAGGGAAGGTGCCTGGTCCGGCCGCTGAGGGTGGTGTCCACCTGCGCCCGGCCCGACCGCCCTCCGGCGCGAATGCCGGGGAGGGTCCGGGCCGCCGAGGTGATGACGCGGGCGGCCTCGAGGGCCATAGGACCGTAGATCAACAGGTGGCCGGCGCCTGTGAGGGCACTGCTTTTAACTGTAAGCGTAGCCGTCTCCTTTCTGGATGAGCACGAAGAAGCGGTAATGCAGCCCGTCAACCATTGGGAGTCGGAATTTTCCAGTCGCCCGCACTGAAACCCGCCCGACGTAGCTTCCTGCCTTCTTCCCAGTGGTGACGACTGCCCGCACCAGATCTCCGGTCTGGAAACCAAAGTGGGTCTTTTGCCGAGTGCGGTGCCGGGTAGGGAAACCGAACTTGTTGGTCCCGCACATCTGCCGGTTCCCGTGCCCGATGCAGATGATGGCAAGCGGACGCAGGTTCGGGACGATCACCCGGGCGCCAGAAGGTCCGACACAGGCTGCGTCAATCCAGTGGGCCTTGGGGTAGCCCTGAATGTCTCGGTTGAAGCTGGTCTGTGCGCCGTCGCCAATCTCGACGAGAAGCCCGGTCTTCTGAAGCTCACGCAGCAGCTTAGCCTTCGTCGCGTTGACCGCAGCGCTGTCATGCAGGGGGTCCTGAACTTGCGCCCGGATCTTTTTCAGCAGGATGAGATTCTCCGCGAGGAACTGCTGCAGGCTCTGGGTACCCTTTTTCAGATTGCAGGGCGTGCACGAGAGCACGAGATTGGAGATGCGGTCTGATCCCCCTTGTGAGCGCGGTGTCAGGTGTTCGACTTCTAGCGGGCGGTCATTCCGGTCACAGTAGGCACACCTGCCCTGCCACTTCTGTAAGAGGTAGCGCCGGACGGTGTAGCCGTAAAGGGTACCTCGCTGGTAGCCCTCTCGCCTGATGAATGGATTCTGCAGGCGTTGCGTGTCGAAGGAAACCAGTTCAGTAGCCAGGTGAGTGGCTGCGGCCCAACGCGAGAGGCGCCCCACCCAAGTCAACGTGGTGAGTACCCGGTGCGTAAGACTGGGCGGCAACCAGCCCATCGGACGGGTGCGGTTGTCGAACCTCGGCTGACGGTACCAGAGCTTGCGAGACCGTCGCGCCCGCCGGAGAACTCGGCGTGCATCCAGGCTCTGCTGGATGGCCCGTCCGCGATGGTGCAGGAGTGCTGCCCAAACGACCTTTGGCCCCCGCTTCATCTCAGCCACGGCACAGATGCCCGTGGTCTTGGACCCAGGGTCGAGCTTAAGGCTCAGAGGCTGGGTCACTCCACAAGCCCTGTCTTTCAGGACGATGGTGAAAGGCTGGTGACGGAGCACTGCGGCCCTGCCTTTCCTGAGAAGTTCTCTGGCTCGCGCGGGGTGGCAGGGCATCAGGGGTTTGTGGGTGGCGGAGACCACCAGGGCCCGGTTCGGAAGCTGCCGGTCCCGAGGCTTGAAGGAGTCGAGATGGACGATAGGGCGTTCGGTCATCGGATTACTCCGTGGCTGGTGCTCTTCCCGGTGAGGGGAGTGAAGTCTGCCTCGGGGGGAGGGATGGCGTTGAGCCGGGTGGTGCTTGAGCGGTGCGGGCCGGACATCCCCGTGCCCGGGGCTTCGCAGGCCGCTCCGGAGAGCTTTGAACTGGCAAGGGGCATTCAAAGGTCCGATCGTCCATCCATCTGCTACCTGAGATTCAGGTCCCCTGGTAAGGCGTGGGCTCTGCTTCTGACAGCAAAGCCCCCGAATTCATTCGTGGAGTTGCCTTACGCCCTCGCCGAGCTTCAGGGACAGGTTCATGCGCTCCTTTGCGCCCGGCGTCCTCCCGGGCGAGGGTCCCCCAGGGGCACCCCGCCAGGGGCGATGGGGCCGGCGGGTGGATGCTTCAGACGAACCGGGGAGAGAGGCGCGCGCTCTCCCCGGGCTGGCTCAGAACGGCAGGGGCTCCTCGTCGGGCGGGAAGTCCTCCAGCCCCTGATCGATGTCCAGCCCCTCGGAGCGGGTCCGGGCGGGCGCGGCGTTCTGAGAGCTGGCCGCGCGAGTCCCCGAGGCGGCGACCGGTTGCCGCTGCTCGCGTGCCGGAGTTGGCGTGCCGGAGGTCCCCGTGCCCGCACCCCGGCTGAGGGGGACCACCGTGTCCGCCTCGACCTTCTTGGTCCGCCGCCCACGCCCGTCGCGGTCCGTCCACGACTCGTCCACCAGTGCGCCCTCCACCAGGACCGGGTCACCCTTGCGCAGTCCCTGGTGAGCCAGGGCCAGGTCGCGCCACAGGGTCACGTCCACCCAGTGCGTCTTCTCCTGGGCTTGGCCCTGACGGTCCTTGTACTTCTCGTTGACGCCCAGACGCAGACCGAGCACGGCGTCACCGGCAGGTGTGGACCGCAGTTCGGGGTCGGCGGACACGTTCCCGATGACCGTGGCCCGGTTCAAGCCGCCCCTGAGTCGCTGCCCGCCCCGGCCATCCTGAATGAGTTCGAAGTCTCCGTCCGCTTGGCGCACCGTCCCCGTGACGCGCACCCGCAGGGCGCTGCGCTTGCCCCCTTCGGACGCTTCCCACTGGCTGTAATCGAGCTGCCCGTCCGCCACCAGGACGTCGCCCGCCTGATACCCGCGCTCGGCCAGATGTTCGGCGTACTTGCCCAGCGCCTGCCCGTTCTCGTAGAAGGGGATGACGTGCGCGCGCCCGTCGCTGCCCGTGATGTGGCGCTCGCCCGCAAGGGTGAGATCGAGGACGGCGGTGCCTCCCGGGGTGTAGCGGAGTTCGGGATCGCGGGCGAGGGCGGCGATGATCAGGACCTTGTTCATGGGGACTCCTTCTGGTGCGCGGCGGCACCGGTAAACCTTGCCGGTGGTTCGCCCGGTGCGGTCTCCGGGCGAGGGATGGCTGCCCGTTCTGCAGTGGACGCGAGGGTCGACCGTGCCCGTCCTCCAGTGTGGGTGCGGGTCAGGTTGGTCACGTCAGGGCGTGTTCAGGCGACGAGACCGTGAGGGGCGGGCGAGGCGAGCAGGGCGCCCAGCAGACGGCGGACGTGCGCGGTCAGGGCAGGCAATTGGGGCAATTGGGGATGGGCGGGGAGGCCGTCGGCCTCCTGCAGGGCCAGGCGGGCGAGTTCACAGGTGGTCTGGGCCGACACGGCGGGACAGGTGATCATCAGGTCGACGCACAGGGTGCGTTCCAGGTTGGGCCGCAGGACGTCGAGCAGGTCGAGCAGGTCCAGCGTGTGGGTCAGCAGGGCCTGGCCGGCGGGGAGTGTGCCGGCGACTTGGGGGAGGACCGGCGGCCTCACACGTACCTCCAGCTCGGATACTTCCGCTCGCGTTTCTGCTCACGGGTGAGGGGACGAGGGAACTTCCTCTTGCCCTTGTGGCGGATGCGTTTGGTGGTGGTCATGCGGCTGGCCCACCCGCTGCCCGGCGGGTGAGGGTGGAGGCCGGTGGAACTGGCGGGGCAGCCCGGCGTCTCTGCCGGACGTGAGCGGAAGCGGCTGCACCCGGGCGGAAGGTGCAGCCGCCATCAAAAAAGACGTGGAGGCTCCCCGCTCGGCGGCCGGGTTGACGAGCGCAGGTCAGGCTTTGGCGTGCCGGGCCCACCAGCGATCCGTGTTGACGAGGTGAGCGGTGCGGATCACGAGCTGTGTCCGGAGAGTGATTCGACCGGAGCCCTGGCAGGTCGTGCACGTCTCCAGGTTCTGGCCGACCTCGACCTCGGCCGCTCCCGTGTCGGGGTCGCTGAACACGGTGCTGTCGTCCACCAGGAGGTCGCCCTCGCCGTGGCAGTCGGGGCAGGTCACGAGGACGGGGTCGGTGACCCGGTGGCCGAAGCGGCGAAGCAGGAAGTGCAGGAGGGCCATGCCTGCCTCGCCGCCCGGGAGGCGAGGGTCCTCCCGGGCCACGCAACAGGGAAAGGCTCGGCGCGGGACCTCCCCGACCGGCCACGCCCAGTGGCTGGTCACGGTGGGGACATCTGGTCGGCGCTGAGGATCAGGGGTCGCAGGTCGTCCGTCGTCCCGGGCGTTGGGTGGCTTCGCTGGGGTGCTCCTGAAGTTCGGGACCGGGGAGGTCAGGCGAAGGGGAAGAGGGTGCCGAGCAGCAGGACCAGTTGCATGACGAACAGCAGGAGGAGGACGACCCGGAGAGTACCCAGCAACTGGGTGCCGGTGCGGGTGTCAAAGGCCGGACCGAAACGGCGGGCGAGCAGGAACAGCACGGCCCACAGCAGGGTGGCAAGCAGCGAGGACCAGACTTTCGCCGCGTCGGGCGGGGCCCTGCGACCGACCTGCAACGTGAAGCCGAGCAGCAGGGCGGGAGGGAGGATGGTGGCGAGCCAACGCAGGAGCCGGGCGTCCTTGCGAAGGCTGCCGAGCAGCAGATGCAGCATGGGCACCCTTTCAGGTCAGGGGGTGTGGACCGGGTCCGGGGGACAGGCGAAACCCGGGTGGGGCCTCAGCGCAGGTGAACACGGACGCGCGGTTTCAGGGGACGGGGATCAAGCTGCTCGGCGAGACGCAGGACCTGGAGGGCCGCCTCGACCTGAGCCTGGAGTTCGCGCCGACCCTCCTCGTGCTGCGAGGTTTTGGGGCTGACGTAGGTAAGGCAACGGGTGTTCACCATCTCGCTTTCCTCCTGATCTGAGATGGAGTGAGCGCGCCGCCTGAGCGGCGAGGGTCCCGCCGGGCCAGAGCGCGAACACGGAGCGTCGCCCGCCCGCTCCCTGTCGTGAATGAGAGGGGCACGAGGACGGGGGAGGGCTGCTCGGGCACCGACGGTGGGGGAAGGTGATGCCCGAGTCAGGTGGCCTGGCGTGGAGGCGGTCGCAGGCAGATCAGCACTGGCAGCGGTGTGGCGAGGCTCGCCGTGACCCTCTCACGGTGCAGGTGACTTCGGTTCCTCCAGGCCATCAAGGCCCCTTCCCTCAAGGCACCCCCGACGTGTTTTCGCATCACTGCCGGACACGTCCTGGGGTCTTGAGGCGATCCTTCAAGGAACGTTCTCCTGCCCTCACCGCTGGCATCCGGGGGGCTCAGCATGGGCGGGCTTCTCTCGACGGACCGTCCGTTCCTCGCTTCAGCCTCTCACGAGAATGAGAAGTTTGAGTGATTTTGCTTGAAGTTTTCAAGTGCTTTGTACTTTGAAGTTGGGGCAGGGCGGTCTGAAGCTGGAAGGCGAGCACGGGCACGTGCTTCAGGCGGGGTGGAGGCTGGCGGTGCAGGCGGGGGAACGTTTCGTTTCTGAAAAAGCTGAAGTGCCCACAGCCCCCCCACCTTTGACCTGTCGCCCTGTCTCAGTTTCTCTGTGTGAGAAAGGGACTCGAACAGGGAGTTGTGCCGGGAAACCAGCACCGCCATGTCGCTGCTGGAACCGCGCCGTCGGGTGAGGGACGAGGATGGACCTGCTTGTGTTCTTGGAGAGCGCCTCCGGTGTTCCTTGCAGCAAGGGAACGGCACCTCGTGAAGGGGACCGGGGTTGGAAAAGAAGAACAACGGGACGCATGGCACGTCCCGTTGTCGCAGGGCCTTCTGGTTCAGGCGACGCGAACTTCGTGAAGACCTTCGGTGGGGGTGGCATTGTCGAGCAAGGCCTCGATAGTTCGGTCGAAGTCGGTGTGGACCCGGTAGTGGCCGCGGTCCAGGACCTCGATGGCGACGGCGAAGGTGCTGGGGTCGAGCTTCCGGCCGTCCCGGATACCCAGCAGCGGCCAGAGCTTCTGGCTCTTCACCACTCGCACCATGTCCCGGCCGTGCAGGGTGGCAGTGATGGGCACTCCACGCGGGGCGTTCTCGACGATGATCGGGATGTCATTCCGGTACCCGAGCTCGTCCCCCAGCAGGGCCTGAGGGGCGGCATTGGCGATCGCGCGCGCGTACTTTCCACCCTGCAACTGGGGGTCCCCGATGATGACTCGCCGGGCTTTGCCGATGATCCAGTGAGCGAGGTCGCTGTCCCCGCCGATCTCGTTGCTGGTGTCCATGATGATCAGGCCGCGGCCCAACCGCTCGGCCATGATGCGTGCGATGTCCCTGAGGAGGGTCGTCTTCCCGACGAAGGGCGGCCCGATGATGGCGATGCCCACGCCCCGGTCGATGGCATCCTGGATGACCTCGCGCAGCGGCTCGGCGACGCCGATCAGGGCTCGGCCGATGCGCACGGTAATCATCACGCTGGCCCCCTGGAGGTTGGTCTCGCGGCTGATCCGGTGCAAGGTCCCGGGGATACCGATGCGTCCGTCCGCCCGCCAGCCCTTGGTGACTCCGGACTGCATCTCGGTGTCGACTCGGCCGAACAGCACCGGGTCCAGCACCAGCGGGTAGTCGATGCGCAGCCCTCCGAACCGCACGCTCAGGGGCTGGTTCAGGTCGAGGATGATCTCGTCGGTTTCCACCAGGTTGGGGGCGATGATTCGCCGGAGCTCCTCCGGAAAGCGCTCCTGCACCGCCGCGTACTCGGCTGGCGTGGTGAGGTCGGTGACGGAAAAAGGCTTCACCATGCCAGGCCGTACCTTTCCTTGATCAGCACCCGGGCGGGGACATTCGGAGAGGCGTTGATGACGTTCGCGCTGGCGGTGAGCGCCCGGGTGAGTTCAGCCGACGTCCCGCGCCGCACGGCCGAGGAGCCGTCGGCGAGACCCGCGCCGAGGTAGAGGGTCCGGTTGTCCACGATGACCAGGGGCGGGGCCTTCAGCTCACCGAAGTGGTAGCCGAGCGGCAGGGGCGGTTGCTCCGCGTTGGCGAGGGCGACGCTGGGCAGGAACGAGCCGGGCCGCAGATGAGCACGCCGGGGTGTGATCAGGTGGACGTGAACCCGGCGGCTGGCCGCCTCCTTGAGGGCCTGCGCCAGCATCTGGGCCTGGAGGTCGGGGAGGTAGGCGATCACCTGGCGCTGAGCCCGGTGCAGGGCCTGGGTGACCTCGTTCAGAGTGGTGGTCTGGGCGGTGCCGGTGCTCGCCGCCCAGGCGAGCATCAGGGAAACGAATCTGCGCATACCCCTGCATGGTGGCCGCGGCCCAGGTTGGCAAGGCGCGATCCCGGCGCCCTGGTCGGACGTTCTCCAACCCTCCTTCCGGGGACGGTCAACGGGCGGGAAGCGCCTCCTGCTTCTTGGATGTACGTCACGCCGCTTGCCGCGTCCGAGAAGGGCTGGCGTCAGGGTGCCTCTCCCTGCGTGGAATTCTCGGGAGGCGGTGCTGTGCGCCTGTGGCAGGACAACGAAAGTGGCTCCGGGCTGAAGCATCCGGGCCGTGCCTTCCTGTTCTAGGGGTCGCGCCAGCAATCACGCGACAACAAACGCTCAGAATTTGCATGGCGTAGACCCTGCCTCCCGACGGCGTTCCCACCGTCCTGCCTGTCTGGAGGCACCGCCGAGTCTGTCTCTCCACCCCGTCGCCGGAGCGCCTGCTGGACGATCACCTCGTTACCCAGGTTGGGGTCCAACAGCCGTGAATGCAAGGCGGCCCACGCCCTCCTCGATGACGGCGGGACTCGCCCCGGCGTAGCTCAGGCGCACGAATGCGCCGCCCGGCTCGGTCGGGAAGAACCCGCTGCCCGCGCTCACCTGCACCCCCGCCCGCGCCGCCCGCTCCACAAAGTCGAGGTCGGACGTCCCCTCGGGCAGTTGCACCCAGACGTTGTACCCGCCCCGCGGGACCAGGGTGATCCGCGCCTCCGGCCAGTGGCGCCTCAACGCCCCCACCATCACGGCCCGCCGTTCGCGCAGCGCCGCCTGAAGGTCCTTCAGGTGGCGCTGCCAGCCCCGGGAAGTCACCAGGTCCAGGGCCGTCTCCTGAAGGGGACCCGCCAGAAAGTAGTCCTCGATGGCCCGCCCGTGGCGCAATCGCGTCAGGATGGGCCCCCGCGCGACCAAGGCGGCGATGCGCAGCCCCGGCGCGCTCACCTTCGTCAACGAGCGCAGGTACACGACGCGCCCCGGACCGTCCACCGCCAGGGGAGGCGGGGCTTCCCCGTCCAGGGTGAGGCCCCGGGCGTAGTCGTCCTCAATGACGAAGGCCCCGGCCCGCTCCGCCGCCGCCAGCACCACCGCCCGGCGCCCTAACGCCAGGACCGCGCCCGTCGGGTTGGCATAGAGCGGCTGGAGATACACGGCCTTCGCGCCGGTGGAGCGGAACGCCAACTCCAGCAGATCGGGCCGGACGCCCTCCGCATCTGCCGGAACGGGGACCGGCTGCACACCTGCCGCCCCCGCGGCGGCCAGCACACCGTAGTACGTGGGAGACTCGACCAGCAGCGGTGCCCCGATAGGGAGCAGGGCGCGCAGGGCCGTCGAGAGGGCCGCCTGTCCGCCGGGGACGATCAGCACGTCAGACGCCCGGTACGCCTCCCCCAGTTCCCGGGCAAACCACGCCCGCAATGCCTCCAGCCCTTCCGGTGGTAACCGCGACCAGACCCCTGGTCGCCTGGACGCCTTGCCCAGGGCAGTCTGCAACAGGGGCAGGGGTTGAATCGTCTCGTCGGGGTAGCCACTGCCCAGCGGCAGCGTGTCTGGCTGAGGGGGTCGAAACAGGTCCTGCACGTAGCCCGGCGAGATGGGACGACCCGAAAGGGCCACGGTTTGCCACGCCAGGTCCGTTGAGGGCGGGACGATGGCTGCCTCCGCGACGAAGGTGCCGTGACCAGGGCGGGTGACGATCAGCCCTTCCCTTGCCAGTTGGGCGAGCACGGCGCTCACCGTCACGGGACTGGTGTGGTAACGGCGGGTCAACTCGCGCACGGGGGGCAACCGCTCCCCGGGCCGCGCCTCCTGCCCGATCCACGCTTTCAGGTCGAACAACAGGCGTTGTCTACTCCTGCCACTCTCGGTACCCGACGTCATACTGTTATCGTAGAACGTGAAGAGTATCAGTAGCGTTACAGCTTTGGCGACGAAAACGGAAACAAGTGGTTGGTGGTGGGCAGCCCTGGGCGTGCTGTGCTTCAGTTTCACCCTGCCCGCGACCAGGCTCGCGGTGCCGGAATTCGGCGGGTACACCGTCGGCTTTGGTCGCGCCGTGGTCGCGGCCCTCCTGGCCGTGGCCCTGCTGCTCGCCCGTCGGGAGCGGCTTCCCGCGCGTCGTCATTGGCGGGGTCTCGGGCTGGTCGCTCTCGGGGTGGTGTTCGGGTTCCCGGTGTTGACCTCACTCGCCCTGCGTACTGTGCCGTCCTCGCACGGGGCGGTGGTGGTCGGTCTGCTTCCAGCGGCCACCGCCGTCGCCGCCGTACTGCTGACGCGAGAACGTCCACGGCCCGTCTTCTGGCTCGTCTGTGCCCTGGGCGTGGTCGCCGTCCTGTGGTTCGCTGCGACCACCGGGGCGGGGCATCTGGAGACGGGCGACGTTTACATGCTGCTGGCGGTGCTGCTCGCCGCGGTCGGGTATGCCGAGGGCGGACGGCTGGCCCGGCAACTCGACGGATGGCGGGTGGTGAGCTGGGCGCTGGTGTTCTCGCTGCCCTTCGCCTTGATCGCCACCCTGCTGGCCCCCTGGCCGACCCATCTCCCCTCGCCGGGAGCCTGGGCGGCCTTCGGCTATGTCTCGATGGTCAGCATGTTTCTGGGCTTCTTCGCCTGGTACCGCGGGCTGGCACTGGGAGGGGTGGCCCGGGCGGGACAGGTACAACTCGTGCAGCCGGTCCTGACCGTCGTCTGGTCAGCACTGCTCCTGGGGGAAGGGCTCGACGGACGCACGATCCTGGCGGCACTCCTCGTGGTCGCCGTCGCCGCGCTGAGCCGCCTGACGCGGTGAGACGAGGACACACCGGCACTCTCCCCAAGCCAACGCGCGCGCATCAGAAAGGACCGCCATGACCGACTTCACCCCACGCGGACAGCTCAAGCGCCAGGACAAAGCCATGACCCGCGAGGAGGCCGAGGCGTTCCTCGTCGCCGCCTTTTGCGGCCGCACCGGCACCCTCGGCCCCGACGGTTACCCCTACGTCGTCCCCAACCTCTTCACCTGGCAAGGCGGCCAGGTCTACCTCCACACCGCACGCTCTGCCGGTCACTTCCTGACGAACGTGCGCTTTCACGACCGGGTGAGCTTCGAGGTGGACGAGCCCGGCGAGGTGTACCCCTACGGCCAGGTGGAATGCGACACCTCGGTGTCGTACCGCTCGGTGATCGTCTTCGGGCGCATCCGCGTCGTGGAGGACACGGACGAGAAGGTGCGCTTCTACCGCGCCTTCATGCACAAGTACGCGCCCGAGGACTCCTGGGGCCGGGAGAAGGACTCGTTGCCCCGGGTAGGCGGCACCATCGTGTACGCCATCACGCCGGAGACCATCACCGGCAAGCAGGGCGAACTGCCTGGGCTGAGTGAACGCTGGCCCGCCAGGAACGACACCGCCTCGCCCGGGTGGCGAAAGAGCAAGTGACCTGACCCGATGGACCCCACCGTTGGCTCAGTGGGGCGAGGGTGAAGGGCTGAAGGCTGAGCGTTGGTTGACGCGCCACTGCTGGGGGCACTCCTTCTAGAACTCTTTGGGAGCCCGGTGTTTCTCCAGGGTCTGCCACAACGATGGGCCGTCCTCGTCTTCCGCCCCCAGGGTCTCGTGCGGGAACCGGTCGGCTTCCTGCTCGGCTTCCTGCCCGCGCGTCTCTTCCTCCTCGTTCGTCCAGGTCCTGTCCACCAGGCGTTTCTTCTTGGTCTTGCGCAGACCCGGTCGGCGGCCTTCGGCCTCGGAACCCCGGGTCTCCTGCGGGTCCGCTTCCTGCGCGCCTTCAGGATGGCGAGCTTCCTCCTCGTCCCTCGTCCAGGGCTTGCTGGTGGGTCGCTTCCTCACGGCCTGACTTGGTGCAGGGCGAGTGTCTTCCGCTCCAGCAGGAGCTGCGTCCTGCTCGTGGGCCTTCACCCGGGCGTCTTGCAGTGCGTTCCAGAAGCCCGAAGGGTCCTGGCGGTCAATCAGGATGTACTGACTCTTGCCGATGCGTTTGCTGAGCACCTCCGGCGCCGCCCCGAACAGGTCGCGGCACGGGAGGAAGCGCAGGTACACCCGCTCGCCCTCCAGGATCGCCTGGACCTCCGGGCGTTCGTCCGACCCCAGCGCCTCGCGGGCCTCGTGACCTTCAACCATAGACCCGTTCTGCTCCAGCCACAGGTCGAGGGCGCCGAAGGTCGCCTGCTTGTTCAGCCGCAGGCGCAGGTCGCGGCTCAGCAGCGCCAGCCCCTCGGGCTTGAGGCGCAACTCGTCGGAGTCCGCCCTGCCGGTCCAGCCACGGGAATAGAAGCCCTGCAGGGTGCGCCCCTCCTTCAGGGCCTCCGGCAGGTCCGCGGTGCGGACGTACAGTCGCTCGCGGTCACTCGCGCTGAAGCGGACCCGGGCGCCGCTCTCCAACACCCCGTTCACCCAGGTCCGGAAGCGTTCGTGCTGCTGGGCGCTGAAGTCCTCCTCCGGCGTGGTGGCCGTGCCGAGCACGCCGGAACGGATGATCTGCTGGGTGACGTGGGCCATGTTCTCGCGCCCCGGGTTGACCTGCCGGTAGAGCTCGTGCAGCCGGTTGGGGATGCCCCGTGGAATGTCCGGCCCGTCGAGGAAGGGGTCCTCGATGGCGGGCATGAAGGTGCGAATGGGGTTGGCTCCGCGGACCTTGATGACCGCCTCCATCGGTCGGAAATGGGGGAATTCCTCGGGAGCGAGCAGCGGCACCGCGATCTTGCGCAGCCCGATGCTCTGGCGGGTGGTCTCGTCCAGGGAGGTGCCCAGGAAGCGGCGACGGGTGTCGCCCTCACTGATGTCGTACACCGTGGTCTTGCCGACGTACTGCGAGAAGATCTCGCGCTCCTCGTCGTCCACCGCGAGCGGGAAAAAGATCTTGCGGCCGATCACGTTGGTGGTCAGGGCCTTGCTGTAGTTGTCGCCGTAGACCACGGCGAGCTGGGCGAGGTTCTGCACCCCGATGTGGTGCGACACGTTGTAGGAACGCAGCACGCCGAGCGAGCGCATCATGTACGGCAGTTGTCCAAAGGAAGGGAACTCGTCGAGGACGTACGCGGCGTGCCTTTTGAGGACGCCGCCCTGGGCCGCCGCCTCGCGCTGGAGATCGCGGTCGATGGAGCGCTTGACGAGCTGGAGGAGCACCACGCCGTCGCCCTCCATCATGTACTCCTGCTGGATGCCGATGTAGAGCAGGGTGGGTTCCCGAAAGGCCGCGCGCACGTCGATGTTCTCGCCCACCAGGCTCTCGGTCGCCCGCGCCACCATCGGGTTGTAGAAGATGCGCAGGGCGTTCTTGATGCCCTGCAGGACCGAGGCGACCTCCTGGTTCCCCTGCGCGAAGATGCCCTTGAGGTTGAGGACCACCTCGCTGTTCTCGTCGAAGGCGGCCTGGTCCTCGAACCACTTCTTGAGTTCGTTCGGCGTGAACTGCGCCATGCGCAGCAACTCACGGAAGTTGGGCGTGTCACTCCTGGCGAGGTACAGCAGGAAGGCGGCGAGCACCCCCCGGTCCCGGTCCCGGTAGTGCTTGCCGGGCTCCTGGCCGTACTCCGGCGGTGGCATGATGGTGGTCGCCATTCTCAGGGCGCTGGCATAGTCCTCGATGCTGTCGAGCAGGGGCAGACGCATCGTGTTGAGGCTGAACGGGGTGAACATCATCACCCTGCGGCGCCGTCTGGCCCAGTACCCGATCATGTCGAAGAAGCCCGAGTCGGGCTGTGGGTATTTCAGGTCGAAGACGATCACCGTGAAGCCCAGGTGGGCGGCCAGCATGATCAGCGGTCTGAAGTAGCCGCGGGTCTTGCCCGCCCCCACCCCCCCGAGCACCAGGACGTTCTCGGCGAGCGCCGCCATGCGCACGTACAGCGGGAAGGTCTTGCGGTACTCGATCTTGCCCTCGCGGCCCACGCTGAGCAGGTGGCCGAGGTACCCGAGCAGCTTGTTCTCCGGCCTCATCGGGTCGTGCGTCCGGTACTGGTTCAGGCCCTGATCGTCGGCCTGGGCCCACCAGGCGAGGCCGGGGTCCTTGGTAGGGTACGTGCGCGGCCGGGCCTTGAAGCCGTAGATGACCAGTCCCACGGCGGGAGGCGCCAGCGACCACAGCGGGAAGAGGCGGGCGAAGCCCTGCTGGAACGCCGCGTTGCAGGCCTGGCTCAGGGTGCAGTCGAGCACGAACGTCTGGCTGTGCAGGGCCGCCGGCCAGCCTTTGTCGACCATCACTTGGGAGACCTGCCCTGCCGTGTGCACGGCGAAGGAACCGGGGACGAGGAGCGTGGCGAGAAACAGCAGCAGCCAGCCGACCGGGAAGGTGCGGACCCCCTGACTCTGCTGAACGGTGCCCGCCGGGGCAGACGCGTGGGACAAGGGGGTGGGCTCCTTTCAGGGGACCGGGGAACGACACTGCGCCCCGGAACTCAGGCAGCGGGGCGCAGGAGGCGGGGTTCAGGGCTTCGGGGGAGGCAGGGCACCCCGGACGGGGCGGGTGGTGGCCTGCGCGAGGATCACCTTGGGATTGGGGACCGTCACGCCGCTGCCGGGCAGACCGCTTCCTTTGGGCAGTTGCGTGACGGTCACCTTCGGGCCGCCGCTGGCCGGCGGGGCGAGGGCGGGTGTCTTCTGGGTGCTCGCGTCTGCCGCCGCGCGTGGGCGGCGTTCCCTGGGACGCTTGCCAAAGTCGGTGAACACACCGCTCGACTCCCCACCGCCCAGACCGCCGAGGATGCGCTCGACGGTGGCGGGGATGCGCCGCAACTGCGAGACCGCGACGGAAAAGGCCACGATGATGGCGAAGATCGCGACGCCCACGCCCATGAAGGCGCTCTCCAGGCCCTGTGTGAAGCCGTCGATGACCGCGCCGATCCCCTCCACCGCTCGGCAGGCCACGAAGAGGACGCCGCTGCAACTGTCCAGCCGCTGCTTGACCTCAGTCAACATCTGCGTGCCGATCTCGATGTTGTACTGCAGATTGGCGTTCAGGCTCTGCACCGGGCTGGTGAGCATGGTGGTCATTAAGACCCCCATGAAGACCGGAATGATCAGGATGCTGACGACGTTGGACAGCCAGATCACGCCGACCGTCTGGAGAAACTGCCGTGACCCGAGGGTCGTCAGGGCCAACACGATGGGCAGGGCCAGCACGCTGATCACCACCATCATGCCGCTGCTGTACACCAGGATCGCGAACACGCTGAAGATGCCCAACGTGAGGAAGTACGCCGCCGAGTAGGCCGACTTCGGAAGGGGTGACTTGATGTTGCCGCCGCCGCCCACGGTTTTCTGCATCTCCTGGTAGGCCGTCTCCAGCGTATTGGGGTCCGCCTTGGTCCCGAAGAGGGCCTTCTGCGTGGCGATGGCCTGGATGTCCATGCTAATCGCGACGTAGTTGGAAATCTTCTCGTCCAGCTCCTTCGTCTTGGCGAGGATGCGCTGGTCCAGCATGGCCTGACCGACCCGCGCGCTTCCAACGTAGGCCGTCTGCCAGGCGCCCATCGCCCAGTCCGCCGCAACCCAGCCGATGCCGCTTTTCGTGGTGTAGGCGTTCGCCGCGGTAAAGGCCACGAAGCCCAGGGCCAGCGCGCGCAGGAATGGCGTGGCCGTTCCGCGGCCGACGGAGGTCAGGAGCGCCCACAGGACGCTGGCGACCACGATGAACTTGGCGATGGCCGCCGTAACCGTGAACAGGTTGACGTCATTGATGTCCTTGATGCTCGCCTGGAGCCAGCACCCGGGATCGGGCACGAACGTCTCCAGGTTGACGCGGCTTCCCCCTTGAGCCGGTGCGTTGCGCTCCAGCATGGTCTGACAGATGGGGCTGAGGCCCCCCGCTCCGGGATCGCTTTCGGCCAGGGCGGGCGCCCCCAGGGTGAACAGCAGCGCGAGGACGCACCACAAGCGCCGCATCACGGCCCTCCCAGCAGGTCGACTCCACGCAGGCTTGCGCCGCTCACGGCACTGCCCATGCCATCCGTGAGGTTGCGGCTGTAGTTGCGCAGGCGCTGGGCCTCACGCCTGGCCTGCTGCCGCTGCGCTTCCATCATTCGCGCGATGGCGTTCGCCTTGTCGAGCCGCGAACGCTGCATCTCCTCCAGCATCTGTCCGAGCGTCTCGGCCTGCGCCACCTGAATTTTCGTCTGGTTGGCCAGCGCGGCCGTGAGCGCGGCGCTGTTCAGGGCGCTGACCCGCAGCGATTCCAGCGAGGCCGAACCCACCATCCGGCTGATGTCCTCGATCTTCTTGTTGTCCTTGAGCGCCTGGGCCGCCCCCTGCGAGTAGTCCAGCGCGTCCAGCGCCCGGTCCTGGGCCTCCTTGGTCAGGCTCTGCGTGTTGCTCTGGGCCTCGGCGTTGTCGGCGTTCCGCTGAACCCTGGCCTTGAGATCCTGAAGTCCCGCGGCCTGCTCGCGCACCGCGACGGCCTCAGCAGGTGTCATCACCGTACGTAGGCGACCCAGCACCTCACGCTGCTGGTCGGTGAGGGCATCGATGGCCGCCCGAGCCACGCCCTGCGGGTCCTGCTGGTACTGGCCCTGGCTGAAGACCTGGTTCACACCCGCCAGACGCATGACGCTGTTCGCGCTGGCGACGAAGTCCGTGTAGTTGTTCGGGCGGATGATGTTCTTCGCCGTGTCCTGAATCTGCCGCGCGGCCGTCAACCACTTCTGGACCTGCTGGATCTGCCCGAGGAGCGGGCCGAGGTTCGACCCTCCACCCAGGCCGATCAGGTCCAGCAACTGACTCAAGCCGGGAATCTGCCCGAGCAGCGTGTCCAGGCCCGGAATCACCTTCAAGATGTCCGTGAGCGGGCCGAGGCCCGCGAGAAAGTTGAGACCCGGGATCATGCCGATCAGGCTCATCAGGCCGCCCGACTGGAGAAGGTCGGTGAGGCTCCCCAGGTCCTGGGCATGAGCCGTTGACGGCAGGGCGAGGCTGAGCGCAACGCCGAGGGTCAAGAACCGGCGAAAGGGTGCCCGGGTCACCGGCGGCCTCCCCGCGGGGAAGTCCGTGCTCCGGGCAGGGGTCCCTGCAAGCTGCCTTTCCTGGAGGAGGGCTTCGCTCTCGGAACCGGACACGTGAGGGGTGGCGGAAGTGTTCATGCGACTTTCCTCCTGGTCCGGATTTCTGCGGCGAGTTGCAAGATGGCCTCGGTGCGTCCACCGAGCCGTTGGGTGTACGTCTGCCGCCTGGTCTTCTCCTCGTCCTGGGTGGTCACCGTCCAGAGCTTTTCCGGGCTCATCCAGAGCTGCACCACGTCCCCGACATGCACGTTGTCGGCGACTTTTTGCAGCACGAGGTACTCGCCCATCACGCCGGGCCGCAACGTCAAGGAGGCAGCGAGTTCGGCGACCTTGTCCGACAGATGCATGACCTCCTGAAGCCCCGCGAGCTCGCCCGCGCCCAGGGCGCTCATCACCACCCAGGCGCTGTTGTTGATCAGGCCGCCCAATTTCTCGAAGTCCTTCACGTCCTGTGAGGTGCCCACCGGAATCATGCCCAGGCTGCGGCCGGTCTTGAACCAGCGGTTCACGAGCTGCTCCAGTTCAGGGATGTGGGCCAGCACGCCCAACTCCTCGAAGATGCCGATCTTCGTTCCGGCGGTGCGGGCCGCCTGCTGGAACATGAACTCGCCGATGAGCAGGATGCCCAGCGCCCGGAGGGTGGGGTCGTTGTACATGCTGGACACGTCGAAGGTCACGCACGAAGCGCCCGACTCCACGGTGGTCCAGCCGTCCAGAAACTCGCCCAGGACGCCGCCCTGCCCCGCGAGGTAGGACTGGAACAACGCGGTGAGACTGTCGCGAATCTGGAGGAAGTGCGGCTTGTCGTGAATGCCTTCGGAGCCGATGCGGCTGAGGGTGCTCAACACCTGCACGAAGTCGCGCAGGCGGCCGCCCATGTACACCTCGCGGTACTCGCCGACCTTCTCCGGGTCCGGAACCCGGCGTGACTTGAGCAGGAAGAACTGCTGCAGGGCGGCTTCCAACACCGCCTGATGCAGGCGGTCCGGGACCAGGTCCAGGGTGCGGAACACCGCGATGATGAAGGCCGTCTTCTCCGGGCCGGGCTGGTCCTCGCCGGGGGTGGGGTCGAAGATGTTGATCCTCACCGGGCGCCCGTCGGGGAGTCGGGCGGTTGCGCTGATGGAAATTACCTGCCCGCGCAACGACCAGGTGGTCTCCTCATAGTCGTGCTTGGGGTCGAGGATGAAGGCCCGCACGCCCGGGGGCACCATGCTCAGCAGCAGGTTCATGTTCCACACGCTCTTGCCGCCGCCGGACTGGCCGATCACCATCATCCCGAAGTTCGTCCCGCCCTTTTTCGGGTTCAGTCCGGTCAGCCCCCCGTGGCGGTTGCGCAGGGGAATCATGGGGTCCAGGGTCCCCATCCAGGGGCTGACCTTGGGGAAGGCGTCGGCAACGTTGGAACAGTGGCCCTTGACGCGGTGGATGGTGAGCTGCCGTGAGAAGGGCATCACGTCGAAAAAGGTCCGCCGCAACTGCTCATTGCTGATGATGGCGTGCGCCCCCTGCATCAGCGAGTACTCGCTGCGGGTCTTTTCCAGCATCTCCGTGAGTTCCTCGCGCGTGCGGGCATACAGCACCGTCGTGAAGCCCAGGCGCCAGAAATGCTTTCCCCGGTACTCGGCCTCGTGAATGGCCTCTCGCGCCTTGCGCGCCTTCGCGCTGGTCCCCTCCCCGGCCCGCATGACCAGGCTGTCGACCATACCCTCGAGTTCCTCCACAGCGGTGTCGAGCCTGGCCTTCTCGGTCCCCTGCTGGAGATGCTCGAAATCCACCATTACGTAGAAGTGCTTGTTTTGCAGCGCTTCCAGCAGGTTGTCGATGATGTGCACTCCAGTTCCGCTGCCGCCTTTGCCGATGCTGATGGCCCCGATCAGTCGGTCACCCATCGTGAGGTACCCGGGGTGGTCGGTGCCGATCTCGGTCTCCGCCACCTGGTAGCGGGTGGTCAGGGTGGCGGCCGAGCGGTCCTTTTTCAGGTCGTCCGGGTCGAAGTCACGGAAGTCCAGTTGGGAGGTGAAGGCCGGCGGATGGGCGGCGGCGAGGTTCCCGTTGAGGTACCTCCAGATCAGCCACTTGACCTCGCGGTTGCTCATCACTGTGGGGGTCAGGCCCAGCCCCTCCAGCCGGTGCAGGAGGTTGGTGCGCTTCCGGCGAACCAGGGCCATCTGCGCGCGATACTCGGCCTCGGTGGGTGGCACGTCCTTGGGCCGCTTCGGCACGTTGACGTAAAAGGTCAGGAAGAACCGGGTGACGGTGATCTCCCCGCGCAGCCGAGCACCCCGCAGGTCCTCGTGCTCGGCCTCCATGATCCGGTGGAGCAGGGGGTCGGGCGTGGTGGCCCGCTGCCCCTGGAGGAAGTACTCCACAAAGGCCTCGGGAGCGGGCACGCGCTCGACGATCAGGCGCCCGCCCTCGCCCATCGGGACCGCCTGATTGAGCATCACGCGGATGCCCTCGGAGAGAGCTTGCGCGCGGGCATAGTCCACCTGTGCGGCGGTCGCCGGCTGGATCTCAAACCCGAACCACAGCCGCTCGCCCCCGCGCAGGAACACGGCACCGTCGTCGGGCTCGGCCCAGGGCAACTGCTCGATCAGGCTCTTGCCGGAGACCGGCCGCGCAACCCGTGCAGGCTTCCCGCCCTTCGCGGACGACACCCGGGCGGGCTTCTGGACGTGCGCCTCCGGAGAGGGCCTGCTCAGGAAGTGGGTCAGAACCTTGGAGAGCATGGCGGGCATCATGGGCGCGGCCCAGGTTGGACGGCGCTCCTCACCCTGCGCCGGGGCTTGACATACAGCGGCAGGGGTGTGGGGTCATTGGTGATTTCCAGGTTCTGTGGATTGAAGAGGTAGTAGTCGCTCAGGCCCTGGAAATAGCCCCTGGGGAGCGTCTCGCTCCACCTCCGAACCCTCGGGATCAGCACGAACCACCAGAACAGGGCAGTGCCCACCAGCGGCGCAAGCTGGACGACGCCTGCGGCGCCCTGGAGGTACGGCCTGCTGAAATGGTCCACGACCTGGTAGAGGACAAAGGCCACGAACACCGTCAAAAACAGGGCGTTGCGGCTCATGCCCAACCGTTCAAACTGCAGGTCGTCGAGTTGCGGCCAGTTGTTCACGGGAGGTCTCCTGAGAAAAAGGCCCCCGGCTGCACAGGCGTGGGGCCAGGTGGGGAAGTGAGGGAGGATCAGCAGTTCATGCCGAAGGTGTTCATGATGGCCGTGAATTTGCTCAGCACCAGGAAGCCGATGATGCCAGCGAGGATCTGGCCGACCCCGTCCTTGCGGGTGGGAAGGAACTTGACGATGCCCCAGAGCAAAATGGCCGCACAGAACACCTTCGCGGCGACGCTGGTCTCAACGCTCTTCACGAAGGTGCAGCCCTTGCTGGTGACGTTGCCGCCGAGCGCGGTGTCGATGGTCTGCGCCGCGGCCTGATTCAGCAGCAGGAACAGCAGGAACAGCCCGAGGCTGAAGACGAGTTCCCGGAGACCCGGGATGTACGGGCGAATGGCGTGCAGGGCGGTTTTCATATCCACTCCTTTTCCTCGGAAGCCCACGGTTGACCTCCTGCGGCACATGGTGGGTGCGGCTCAGGCTGGAAGGAGCCGCCGAGGCGCCCTGCGCTCAGGCGTCCAACCTGGGCCGAGGTGAAGATGCGGCCATGCAGATCGATCAGGAACGGCTGGAGGCGTTGCGGCCCAAGCTTGTGGACCACGGTGTGGACGTAGAGCACCTGCCACCTCCCGATTCGGAGGAGTGGGGAGCGCTGGTGCGTGAGCTCAACCTCAAGGATCCGGGCGTGGCACAGGACTTCTCGGGGTTGAGATACGACCCGGACGAGTTGCTGAGCAGCGAGCTGGTCGAGCGCCAGGCCACACGCGCCACCGCACGTACGGGAGTGCTCGGCTGGCTCAAGGCCCCCTTCCAGAAGAAGACGGTCAATGGTGACGAGGCACCCAACACGGCCCTGGTGCGGAATGTGCTGCTCGGGGCGGGAGCAGTCGCGGCTGTGGCGTTCTATATCCTGGTGCCTTCCGGAGACAAGGTCAGCGCCAGCCGGGTGGCCGGGCAGCCCCCGGTGGTGCCAGCGAACGAGGGAGCCGTGGCCTCGTCGCAGACCACGCCGCCTGTCCAGAGCGACGCGGTGCCTGCCCCAGAGGACACGGTGCCCACCACCCCCATCCAACTGAGCCCCGACGCACCCCCCGTGGACGCACGGGTGGACCCGACAGGGTTGGGCGTGGAGGACGCGTCGACATCAGCGGGTCCCAGTGCCCCCGCAGTGAACCTCACTCCGGTAGAGGAGGGGACCGTGCCGACCGTCGCGGGCCCGACCGGCAGAGGCGGGCCCACGATGCTGCCGTCGTCTCCGGTCGCGCCCGCCCCGCATCTGAGCGCACCGATCGTCATTCGCCAGACCTCTCCCCAGAGGACGCCGCTCCAGGCCCGCACGCCGAAGGACCAGGCGGTGCAGGCTCCTCCGGCGCTCAGCGGTTCGCGGGACACGTCGGGAAGTGGGACGGCCGGCGGCGAGGCGCGTCCGTGGGCGCTGAGCGGCAGCGCCGCCCAGGGGACGTCCGGCGAGGCATCGCGCCGCTCCGGGCTGAGTTCGGCGAACGCCAGTGCGGCAACCGCGACTCCGGAGCCCGGCGACTCTTCAAGTTCCGCCCGCTCCGGGCTGAGCAGCACGGCAGCAGCGGACCCTACTCCTCCCAAGCTGGTCAGCCTGGGAGGAGGTGTGCCCGTATCCACGGCGTCTGGCGCGCAGGAACAGAGCGACCGGCGTCCCCCGATGGCAGAGAACAGGACCCAGGTGTTGGGGCTGCTCTCCATGCAGGGGAGTTCAACGTCCGAGGCCACCACATCCTCGGGAGCAGGCACCAGCACGGCCTCCTCCTACAGTCTCAGTGGCATGACCGGGACGGGTGACACGGCGCTCCAGGGTGCCGCCGAAAGCGCGGCGGCGATCCCGGCGGCGGAAGCTCCCGCGCCTTACCCGGTGGGACGGCCGCTGGCCGCCAAGCTGCTGGTGGGGGCTTTGGCCGTTCAGGATATGGCCAGTGGTCTGCCGGTCTACGCGGAGACCGAGGACGGGGCGACCTGGCGCGGAACGCCTCAACTCGACGCTCAGGGCCGGATTCAGATGACCTTCGACACCGTGTTGCAGGGGAACCGCGAGTACCCCCTGGTGGCGGACGCCTACGGCCCCGACGGCCTGCCAGGAGTGCGAACGCAGGTCAAACCCACGGCCCCGAACCTCGTGTCGTCCCTGATGTCGGGCTTTTTCGGTGGCACGAAAGCCTTTGTGGACGCGATGGTGAACCAACGGAACGTCACGGTCCAGACCGGGGTCGGCGGGACGGGCAGCGTGGTGACCTCCAGCGCCGCCAACACGCCCAACTTCTGGATGCTCACGGGCGCTGGCGCGCTGGGATCGCTGCAACTTCCCGAAGACCAGGCTTCTCTGGTGAACGTCGCCGAATTGCCGAAGGGGACGACGCTGCAAATCGTGGTGCGCCGGAACAGTGGGGGGAATGGGCAGTAAGTTCACCCCTGCCCCTGTCCGCCTGAGGCAGGTGGCGCTGGCCCTGGAGGTGGACCGGGTCCTGACCCTCGCCCAGGTGGTCCGGCACTACGAGGTGCGGGAGGAGCCGGTCCTCTCGCACTTTCCGCATCGCGAGGTGCAGTTCAAGCCTCTGTCGAACAGTTCTCCGGTCAAGAGAACCACCTTCATCGCCCGGGAGCCCGAGCGGCTGCTCTGGGAGCCCGCCTGGAGCCTGGCGCACGATGCCAGCACGGCGGAACTCAGGCACCTGCTCGGGGCATCCCGGCAGGAGTGGGAACGGGCGCAGGGCTACGGCACTTCCCGCCCGGACGCCCTGTGGCGCAGACCGGGCGGTCAGGTCGTCGCGGTGGAGTACGACGGCGGGTACCCTCCGGCGATCACGCGTGAGAAGTTCCGGGCCTTCAGCGACCGCCGGACCTTCCAGGGACTGGTGTGGGGCACGCCTTCCCGTGCCCGTACGGCGCACCTCGCCGAGCGCCACGGCGGTGCTGGGCGGAGCTTTCTGGTGGTGGACATCACGACGGCCACCTCGGCGGGACGTGCAGCAACTGCAACCGCGGGTGGCGGTAGGACAACCGGGTAGGGTCCGGGTGGACGACGACCAGCCGGGCACGTCCGCTCAGCAGGTCCGGCTCCAGCCGCTCGACGTGCTCGCGCACACGCCTGCCGCTGTACCCCCCGCTGGTGAAGCGCCCGAGGACCGGACAGGGTGCGCCGCCCGGCCCGGTCGTCACCAGGAAGATGCCCCGGCCGGGCCGCAGGTCGCGGTAGCCCGCCGCGGTGAGGGCAGGCACGGCGTCTTGCAGGTACAGGGTGTTGGCGACCACCGTCTCACTCGTGACGGCGGGGGAGATCTCCAACCACTGCCGCGCCCGCCGGGTCAACGTGAGGCCCGGACCGATGGCCGTGGGAACCCGCATGGCGAGCCCCGCTTGTTCCAACGTGTCTGTCAGGACGGGTAACAGCGCGGAACCGGGCCGCACGGCTCGCCACACAAGGAGGCGTTGCAGTGCGGCCCGAAGAGAGCCCTGGTTCACAGCGCGAGCAGGGCACTGATCTCGAAGCCCCCCCTGCTTCCCACCACGCTTCCCGACCAGGTGAGGTGTCCGAGCACGGGCGGCAGGGGACCCTTCAGCGCGACGTCGAAGGTCAGCGTCTGTCCGGCCGGGATGACCAGCGCGCCGCTCCCACGTCCCGAAGCCTGAGCCACGCGCAGGTCTTCGCGCATCAGGACCACGCCCGAGTCCAGCGAGTTGCTCAGCGTGAACGTCAGGACGCCCCGCTGCTTTTGCCCGGTCACTACCCAGACGCGCAGTGCCCCTGGCCCCTGGGTGCGAATGGACACGGGAAGACGCTTGGCGGAGTGGGGCAGGACCGGAGTGGGGGCCATCCGGTCGGGTCTGGCCTGGGCAGAGGCCGGTGGTGTCGTGGCTGCGCGGGAAAGGGGTGTGGCCGGGACGGCATTGGCCGTCAGTCGGGCGGAGGGGGTGGGGGCGGAAACCGGCGGTGCCGCAACCGTACGGGTGGGAACCACCGCAGGAGCCGGGCTGGAACTCGCCCGCGTGGGAGTGGCCGGGGCAGGCAGCGTCGGTGGCGTGACCGCACGCGCGGTGATTCTCGCGGGAGCCGGGGCAGAGGCCGCCCTGGCCGGGGTGGAAGTCGCAGCGGTCACGGGCACACGGGTGGCTTCCCTGACGGGCGGACGGGTGGACGGGGTGATGGCCCTCCCGGCTGGCGGCGGCGTGGTGACGGGCGGGCGAACGGTGGCGGTGGTCGGGCGGCTTGGGGCTGGGGCAGACCTCACCACGGGGGTGGGCGTCGTGGCCCTGACCGCCGCTGTGCGTGGCGCCGCGCTGCCCGCGGCCCCGCACCTGGAGCCGCCCGGCGGAAGACCGGGCTTGACGATGACGCTTTTGTTCCGTCCCCCGGGACCGGGCTGGATGGTGATGCTGAAGAGCGGGGCCCGGCCGTCCTCGGTCAGGACCAGTGCCGGAGTGCTGCCACTTGGCCCCACGACGGCGATGATCAGCCGGTTGTCCTGCAAGCGACGCTCGACGAGGCCATTGCGGGTCACGAAGGCGTCCGCCAGCTTGTCGGGAAAGGTGAGGGTCCACAGGTCACCGGGCTGCATGTCCAGCTTCCCCGGGCAGTCCTCAAGTTCGGCGAGGTAGTACGTCCGCGTGCTGCTGTTTCCCAGGTAGGGGTTGGTCGAGGCGAGGGCTCCTGCGGGCAGCAGCGCCAGGCAGGCGAGCAGGAAACGCATCCTGCTCACTGGCCCGACCCCCTGGCCTGCTGGGTTCCCACCACGACGTCGAGCACGGTCTGGCCCTGCCCTCGACTGGAGAGGCCCCGGATGGGCAGGCGGGATCTGCCAAGGAGGGCACTCCCGCTCACGCTTACGGTCGTGCCGCTGGCGTCCGGGATCGCGCGGATCCCCGCGATCTCGACCGGCAGGGGCGCAGGGGTCCCGAGGGCGACGTTCCCATTGAAGGCAGAGACGCCGACGTGTGCCGTGGCGCCGGGCGCGAGGGTGAGCGTGGGGGGCGTCACAGTCAGGGTCAGGGCCGGGACCTGGGGAACGCGGAAGGGATTCTCGAAACCGGAGCCCGCCGCCCCACACGCCGTAAGCGCGAGGGCCAGCGGGAGCAGCAGCGATCTTTTCATAGCCATTCTCCTTGCCGGCACGAGCACCAGGCGCTTTTCACCCCGCCGTGCACCACCTCGGGCACGGCCTGGTCACAGTGCGGGCAGGCTGTCAGCTCCCCTGTCGCCTCCCGGCAGAGGTAGTGCGTCCGGGTCAGGCTGTCCCTGACTTCCCCCTGCGACCAGAGGGCCCGCGCGAGCGCCTGCGCCTCAGGCGCAGCCGTAAAGGCCACGACGTGCGCCCGCAGATGTGAGGAGAGCTCATCCTCACTCTGCAGGGCGCACTCGGTCGGCAGCAGCGGCGCTGGGCGGGTGATCCGGAGAAGCCTGGTGCTCACGTCCCCAGCATGAGTGCGGGTCAGGTTGGACGCCTCGCTTCAGAAGCGCAGGTCGTCCTCCAGCCGGCCCTCCGGCTCGCCCGCACCCTCCACCCGCAGCAAGCGTTCTTGCCGCGCGAGCGCCTGGACGTCCTCGTCGGAGAGGCGACGCTCCGGGTCCTGCTCACTGTCCCGGAGGGGCGGGAAGTGCAGCAACACGCGTTCCTGCTCGGCCTCTGCCTGCCGCAGCGCCCGCACGTCGAAGATATCCATGACCGCCCCTCCCCGCAGGGCCCGGGCCCGGTCGAGCCGCTCATCCCGTGAGAGGCTTTGCGGGCCTCCTTCAAGCGGCGTCGCGGTGCCGAGCTGCCGGGACAGGTCCAGCGGTTCCTCCCATTCCGGGTGCTTGGCCAACAACGTCAGGCTTTCCAGCCCGTGGTCCGGCCCCTCCAGGAGATCACCCAGACGAAAGGCGCGCTGGATGTCCTGGGCCGCATTGGTGACGTGCTGACGTATCAGGTCCGTAAGCTCCGGATGGGAGGACTCGATCTCGAGGGCGCCCGGCTGTGCCGTGTGAACGCCGACCTGCTCTCCCGCCCACGGGCCGGCCAGGGTGCCCGTCTGCGCCGCCGCCCGGCCGAGGTGAGGGGTTTCGATGAGCAGGTCCAAGTTCAGCCGACCCCGGAGATGCAACAGCGGGTAATCCCCGTGCGGGGTGTGGTCGATATAGACCCCCAGCAGGCCATATTCCTGCAGGTACCGCGTGATGATCTTCTGCTCGTCCATACCCGGACCTTCTCAACACCCTGGTGCCGCTGTCAAGTCCCCCTCCAGGACCCCAAAAAAAGTTGCCCGACAATCCGAAGATTGAAGGGCGACGCGAGCAGTACGCGTTGGCAACCAGCAGTAGGTTGCGGGTGGAACTTCTGGAAAAAGGCTCAGCGAAGGGTCGCTTCGATGGCCCCCATGATCTCGGTGGCATGCCTGACGCGAATACCGTACCGGGAGCACAGCGTGCAGAACCCGGGGCGGCCAGCGCGGTAGGCGAGCAGGAACTTGTGCAGGGGGATCCTCATCGCGATCTCCCACAGTCCCGTTCTCTGAAGGCGTTCGGTGATCCGTGCGGCGTCTTGCAACTGCTCGGAATCGAACTCTTCTTCAGGGAACTCCTCGTCGTCCTGATCGGGGGCGGCAAGGAAATCGATCAAGCGGGTTTCATCTCCTTCGTCGTCCTGAATGGTGACGTCGTAGGAGGTGACGGTGTACAGCTCGTCCATCAGGGCTCCGATTCGCGTGACGCTCCAGGCCTGCTCGTCAAAGGGCTGACCTTTGAGCTTGCGGTTCTGGCGCATCACGTCTTGAACCATGCGGGGCGTGACGTCTTCCTCACGGATGGGTCGCGGAGGACGACTGAAGACGCGCGTCTGCATCAAGCGGGAGGTGAACTTGCTGCCGAACACGGTGGAGCGGAAGGCTTCACCCGCATCCTGCAACTGCCTCACCTTGTACCCGGTCCTGGCACGCGTGGTCTTGCGGGGCCAGTTGCGGGGCCCCCGAAAGGTCCTGACCGTGATGGACTTGTGGCCGGAGAACCAGGACAGCAGCGGATTGGGCTGGGGTTTGCCATCACCGTTCTCGACCTTCTCCGGGGGAGTCCGCACCGTGAGGCCCGCCTGAAAGCTGACGGTGGTGTGGGCCGGGAAGCGGAGCACGAGTGGAGCGGGGAGACCGGGGCGACGGAGCAGGGGGGCAAGGGTTTCACCCTGGACGTCGCTGTAGGCGGTCATGTAGGGGCGGTTGTAGCCGCTCTGAATGATCTCGTGAATCGCCGCCCTGACTGCGATATGGGACCAGTCGCTGCGGCTGATGACTTCAGCTTCCTTGCGTTCACGTTCCAGCTCGACCGGCAGCGTGAAGCGCACGAAGGCGGAGAGTCTCATGCCTCGCTTGGGATCCCAGCGGTGCAGGGCGCGCCAGAGGCTGATCAGCGCGGCGCTGTGGGCGGCGGAGAAGCTGACGAAGTGGCCTGCCTGTTCACGTGCCGCCAGTAGGGCGATGGGACTGAGCGCGCGGTGCAGCAGCGTGTAGGCGTACTCCTTCTGGAGTGCCGTGTTGTCCTCGCTCGCCAGGATGCCCGCAAGCCGGAGCGTTTCCCCATCACTGAGCAGGACGAAGTCCTGTTCGGCGGTGCGGCGGGCGAGTTCGAAGTCGTCCGCGGGAGTGGGGAAGGCAGGAGCGGCGGTACGACTGTTGAGCTTGGAGGTCAGGGTGGCCATGTGGGTACTCCTCTTCGAGGGTCGCTGTCGCGCCGCGCCCCCGGTGAACTGGAGGCTGAGGACGCGCGGGGGCCCGGGGGACGTTGGCCCTTGCTGGAACTAGACCGGCTGGAGGCTGGTCATCAGGAGTTTCTGGGTGCTGCTCGGGAAAGCGACGGTCGCGGCTTCTCCCAGCGCGGTCGAGCTGACGGTGAGGATGTCACCCCGTCCGTAGATGGGGTGGGCCACCTGCTGCCCGATCTCGAAGGCCGGAGGATTTGGCGCACGCTCGCGGAGAGGGTGGCTCGTGGGTCGTTCCGCGGGGGTCAGAAGCGTCCGGGGGCCACTCTCGAAAGACACCCGGGTCATCTCACCCAGCACGGTGACAACCTTCTGGAGAACAGTTCCTTCTCCGAACTTCGGGTGGACGATCCTCTGGAGGTCTTCTTCCAAGGCTGCCCTCGCCTGCTCACGCACGCTCGCCTCGGGGACAATGGCAGTGCAGTGCTCGAAATCCACGATGAGGCACGGGCCGTGCTTCATCTCGGTCTTGCCGCGCAGAACACCGCTGCCGAACTCGGGGTGGTGAACCGTCGCGGTGGTCACGACCTGCTCGGCCTGCATCGGGCGTGTCATCTCTTCCCACCTTCGGTAGGTGTTGACGACCGGTTTGCCCTGCTCCACGGCATCCTTGACGCAGCCCGCGGTGCCACCGGCGCTGCCGTCGGAACACGCGAGGATCAGGTGAGCATGGTCGACCATGAACTCGTTGCGCCACTGCATCGCCGAGCGGATGTCCGCATCGGCCAGGTCGTCCGAACCCACACAGACCACCAGCGCGGCACGCTTCAGGAGACCGTGGTGGCGTTCCTGGTCGAGTTGCGGCCAGCGCGAGGCCTGGCGGGGGAACGGCAGGGCGGCGACGTAGGGAATTCGCAGCCCGAGAGCGGCGGCCGCCAGGGCGGTGTCCCAGCCGAGCGCCATTCCCGTGATGACGACGTCGGGCCTGAGCTTAAGGAGGTAACCCCTGGCCACCTCGATGAGCGCTTCGAGGGCCTCCAGGCTGAACCCACCGAGTTTGTCGGGCCGGTGTCCGGTTCCGGCAATCACGAACTTCCCGGTCAGGAAGTCGGTCGCGCCGGGGTGGCTGGGACGCAGGGCGGTGAGGTCGCCCAGCAGGATCGTCTTGTCCATCGCAGGTCTCCTTGCCGGGGGCGCGTGTCGCGTCACCCCCCCGGTCTTGTCTGGGAGGGTGACGGTGGCGTCCACCCGAAAGCGGAAAACTGTAGGCAGAAGGAGCGACACCCCAGCCTATCGGCGAAGAACGGTCCGCCAGAACAGGTAGAAACCGATGCATGCTCCGTAGAGAAGCAGGGTGGTCATCAGTGCGGCGGCCAGCAGGTTCATGCGCTCACTCTCCGGGACCGTGAAGGACCCCAGGATGATGAACAGCGCGAACACCGTGCAGCCGATGCAGCCGAACAAGCCCACCCAAGCCTCGAGCTTAGGGGACATTCCTGTTCTCCTCGCCGGGGGTCCACGTCTCGCGCCGCTCCCCCCGGTCTTGCATGGAGAGCTCTGAGCCGCGAGGCTCTGGGCGGGATCAGTACAGGCCGTTGTGCCTGGTCCAGGAGGCGTCAAGCGCCGCCCTGGGCTTGCCTTGACGGGTGAGATTGTGGGCGAGGATCTCGTCCACTTCTCCGAGGCTGCACACCTCGCCCACCAGCTCGGCGAGACGCACCTGCAGTTCCGCACGGGCGACTGGAACGTCGGTACCGCTGGGCATCCGCTCGCACCAGCGCATCTGCAGCCGGGCAGGTTTGAACTCCCACCCGGCAAGTTGCACGGCCACGGTCTTCAGGCCGAGACGACGGGCGGCCATGACGGCAGCCCTGCCGACGAGGTCGTCGGTGTCGGCGGCCACCACCGGCACCTGCTTGCGCTTCAAGGCGGCGGTGAAGAGTTCGACCAGCCGGTCGAATGCCTCGGCCTTGAGGGTGCGGGGCACCCGGAGGCTCTCCCAGTCACCTGTGACGAACAGGGCGCCGGCCAGCGCTTCTTCCACCCTGTGGTGCAGGGCGCGGGGCTGCACGCTTCTGCCCGGCTGCGGGTCCGGCTCGTACCAGGCTTGCGCCCGAAACGTTCCGTAATCGCGTACGGGATTGCCCCCATGGCCGCGGCCCAGCGCTTCGAGCCGGGCCAACAATTCGGGGTCGGGATTCCCCGCTGCCAGCAGTTGCACGGCGGCCTCCTCGGCGTTGTCGGCAAAGATGCCGAGCGCCTTAAGGTCGGCGTCCACACCTTGCAGCTCGTGCTCGGCGTGCGCCCAGTCCCGCTGAGCTTCAACGGCGTGGGCCTGCGCCTGCATCTCCTCAGCGTCAAGCGTGTAGCCCACGCCATGCAGGCTCTGAAGCGCGGCGAGTGCCGTGTAATCCACGTCGCCCTGGGTCAGGCCGTAGTGGACGCTGGGCTGGAGCATGTCGTCCCGACGGACGAACACCTTGCCGCGCCCGGGCACCATGACGTCGCCTTCCTTGATGTTCTTCGCCGTGGCGAAGACGGCGCGGATGACCACGTCCCGGGCCTTGGATTCCCACTGACTCCTCGCGGCGGGCACGGCCCCCACGGCCGCACCCTTCTTGAAGGCCAGGGGCACCATCGCCTGGAGCCACGCGGCGGTGTCCTCGTGGGCGAGGAGCGCCCCGTAGAGCTTCTCGTCGATGTTCGCCCCGGGCTGCTGGCGAGCACGGGCCAGCAGCTCGACGAGGCTGACGGGGAAAACCGCCGCATCATGTACACTCATCGCGTTTCCTTTCGCTCGCCGTCAGGGGGGTTGATCGCCCCTCGACCCTGACCGCGAGTCTCGGAGAGAAACAACCCCTTCCCGCGTGGGAAGGAAACGGTGGCACTCCACATCTGCAAATGTGGGGTGCCGCTGCACTTGAGGGGCCCGGGCGATCCGGGGATCCTCCCCGAGGGAGGCTGGCATGAGGTCCGCCGCGCACGTTGCCGGGCCGGCGGGTTCAACAGGGGATCCTGCTGGTAAGCCGAGCATAGCAGGGGAGGCAGATCGGTGCCACGGACTACGGCAGAGGGAGTGCCGTTCGCCTGCACGTCATAGATGTGGACCGTGCAGGCCTCTGCGAGCCTTCATGGGGAAACGGACCTCACTGATTCCCGCTAAGCCTCTAAGGGCCGCCACTGGGCCAACCCGAAGAGAACACCCCTGGGTGGAGGGTTCCTGCCCTATGGCTTCTGCCCGGTGGAATCTCCTCAACCGAGATGACCCTCTTGACTGTTGATTCTTCAAAAAGAAAAAAGAGTAGAAAACATATGATGATCATCATCAGGGCGCTCAGGCTGAGTACGGCCTGGCGCGCCTTTTTCGGGCTGATCCTGCAAAGTGTCGGAGATAGGTCCTGCAAAGTGTCGGAGGTGGGTCCGGTCAATCCCGCAAAGTGTCGGTGGAACGTCCAGGATAGCTGCCCCTGAGTCCTACAAAGTGTCGGGGGCGACTCCTGCAAAGTGTCGGAGGGAGAGGGAGGGTATTCCAGTCCTGTCCTGCAAAGTGTCGGGGGCGACTCCTACAAAGTGTCGGAGGGAGAGGGAGGGTATTCCAGTCCTGTCCTGCAAAGTGTCGGGGGCGACTCCTACAAAGTGTCGGAGGCTCCTACGGCCATTCCCGCAAAGTGTCGGAGGGAGCTCTCCTGCCTCTGTCCGCCAAGTCCCGCAAAATGTCGGAAGCGAAGGTGGAGCAGTGAAAACGGGGCGCCCCCGTCACCTGCTCTGACGGGGACCACAGTAAGTTGAACAGAGACAGAATCAGGGGGTGGGTTGCTCCCAACCTGAGATCTGGCCTTCGATCTGGGGCCTTTCGAGCGAACGCAGTTGGAGAAGGTCCAGGGTGCTGATGCGCCCATCCAAGTACAGCTTCACCGCCCGGTCACGCAGGGGCCGCAGGGCTCCTGTTTCCTCGAATCTCTGTCCAAGGGCCATAAGCGCGGACTCTGGTTTCCTCTCCACCGGAGCCGGGTCTTCCTCATCGGCTGTGGGCAAGGGTGGAGGAGCAGGCCGCCGCGCACTGGACGTTTTCTCCGCGACCTCCACCGGGTACTTGTCCGGGTCGCGAAGCATATCCACTAGGAGGCCCTGGCGGTTCTTGACCTTGCCCTTGTAGGCAGTCTTCATCAAGGCCTCGAAACGTGTCAGAGTTTGATGCACGTGCGCTGCGGTGTACTGCACGGCCAATTCCAGGGCAGCCTTGCTGCTGAGATACTGCGACAAGAGTTGAGCCGCCTCCGGATCGGCCATCCGCACCTCTTCCTCAGCGAAGGTGTACGTGAAGGTTTTTTGCCGCCCCCGCCCCTCGGTCTCGACGGTCGCAAGGTAGCCGCTTTCCATCAACGCCTCGTGGGCGGGGATCAGGGCGCGCTCGATAAGGGAGGGCAGGTTGCGACCGTCCATCTGGTGCGACAGTCCCAGGTGCTCAGCCCAACTCAGGAGGGGAAGTCTGACTTCCTTGGGTGGCGTGCCGTTCTCGGCAAGGTTCGTGCGGAGCATGGAGAGTGCCCTGTAAACACTGCGACTCATCGGCTGCTTGAGCCGGCCGAGCAGGGCGCTGTCGAGGGGTCGGACGTACCCGGAGCGAATGCTCTGCATCAGCTCCGGGTCGAGGCGAATAACGAGCAGCGTCTTCGCCTGCCAACGGCCGATGTCCTCGACCTTTTCGGTGTTGTCTGCCTGCCAGTGCTTGGCGACCAAGTTGAAATCCACTGTCCGCCAGTCGCGCTTGCCTTGGTCGTACCAACACTCGGTGATGGTGAAGGTGCTGCGCTTGAGCCGGTGGAGGGCGCGTTGCACCTCGCCGTAGCTCCTGGCGTTGTCCGGAAGGCAGCTCAGCTTCAGCAGCTCGCTGGCGCTGATGCGGATCTCGCCGCCCGGTCTCGTGTTCTGGAGCACGGCGGCGCTGATCAGGCCCAGCAACACATCGTTGTCGATCCCGTGCGGTACCACGTCGTTGAGGTCGGCCGTGCACTCGACGGTCATCGTGCCCAGCGCGTCGAGCGCGAGTTCCTTGCGCCAGCCCTTGAGCGTGGTGCGGTTCTGCGCCAGGACCAGGTTGAGACGGGCGAGGTTCAGCTCGTCGTGCCTCTCCTTGAGCATCACGCGTGAGTTCCCCACCGAGAGCAACATGAGCTGAGTGTACTCCTCATCTCCTTCTCCTCAAGAACAGAATGAGGCGTCGCGTTCCCGGAAGACTCACGCCCTGCTGGAGTTGCATGGCGGCCTCGCGGGCCGCAGCGGGATTCAGCCCCAGACTTCGCAGGGCGCCCGCGGCGCGCTCCTCACTTTCGCGGGCATAGGTGGCCGCGATGAGCCGGGCGAGCTGGACGCGCTCTTCCAGGGTGAGCTGCGGCAGCACGCGCCGGGCCTCGTCGAGTGGGTCCGTGACCGTCCCGCTTCTGTGCGCCAGCCTCGGGCGCGCGGGCGCGCGGTAGGCGCTCTCCAGGCTGGCGAGCGCGTGCCGGCGAGTGTAGGGGTCGTGTCGACCGCGTGCGTCCTGCTGCCCGACCCCGTCGGTGTAGTCCATCATCACGGGCCGGGCGTCCTCCAGGGCGTATCCCGCCTTTTTCAGTTCACGGGCGAGCCAGTACCCGGCGTTGTTCCGCGCACCGGAAGCCCGGTTCAGCGCTTCCCGCAACAGGGTCGGCGCGTCCTCGCCGGCCCTCAGCTTGCTCGGGTCGAGTTCCGGCAATTCCGGCGGGGGCGGGCAGGTGAGGCCCGTCCACAGGGCTACCGCCTCGGGCAGACACGCGGGGTCGAGCAACGCCTCGCTGAGGAGCTGGTACCTCCCGTTGGCCAGAACGCTCGGGGGCAGGACGATCATCCCGCCGTCCCCCCGGACATCCAGTCCGGGGAACGGCGGGTTCTTGAAGCTGCCGCTGGCGAGCGTCCGGACCTTCCAGCCCGGATGCGGGAAGTACAGGTGCGGGGACCCGCCCCCCGAGAGGGCGCTGGGAACCAGGCCCCACGCCTTCAGGAGCGCCCAGCCCGCCGCTCCGTCCAGGTCGATCACGACCCGGCGGCTGACCGTCCCGGTGACGCCCGCCATGCCCGGGACGCGGCGCCGGGGGTGGAACCACTCACGCAGCAGGTCCGGGCTCACCCGCTCCTGCTGGAACCCCCGCCAGGCGGGCACCCGCCTCCCCTCGTCGTTGACGGTGTAGTGCCCCGTCTCGACCATGACGGTGTGCGGCCCCTTGAACGGGTGAACCGGGATCACGTTCCACCCCACCTCCAGGGCACGCCGGGCCTGTTCCAGCAGGTTCATGCGGATTGCCGCTCGTCCGACGGGTCCCCCGTGGTCTCGGTGCTCGCCCCTGCGGGTGTGGCCGGCAGCGCCTGGGCAGGAGGCGCTTTCCCCCGGGCTGGTTTCTCGCCGCTTTCCTTCCCCGGGTCCCTGCCCGCGTCATGGCCCTGGAGCTGCCGGGCCTTGGCGGCCAGCAGGGCGAACATTTCCGGCGTGCACCCGGCGTAGGTTTCGCGCGTCGCGACCTTGCCCTCGTCGTGCCGGAAATCGAGCACCTGCGCGACCGTCTCCTTGTGCCACCGCCGGAACCGCTCATCATCGAGGATTGCGTAGGACAGGAAGTCCAGGCGGTGCCTTCCACAGCGCAGGGTCTGCTCCTTCCCGGGGATGGCGTCGAATCGGCCTTGTGAGAACGCCTCCTGAAAGCGCTGGAGGTACAGCTGAAGGTAACCGGGGTGGTCGAATTGAGCCGTCATTTCGGTCAGATCAGTGATGCGCATGGGACCGTCCTCGTTTTTGGATGAGGCTGCGGATGACGGTGCGGGTGGTGATCTCGTAGGCCACCGGCCAGCCGCTCAGGCGCCGCAGGTGGAGACCGAGGAGGTCGTCGGGTGCGGTGGCCGTCAGGACCACCAGCGTGCCCCGCTCCCGGTCCAGCCGCAGGGGATAGAGGTCGTGCCGGCGGATGGCCTCCTCCGGCAGGAGGTGTTCCTCGAGCGTCACGGGCGCGTGCCGGTAGAGGGGGAGGTTCAGGTGGTCGGCCAGGGCAGCCGCGTAGTCGTCCTCGCTGATCAAGCCGTCACCCAGCAGCCCCGCTTCCCGGCCCTGGTACAGCCGCATCTCTGCCCCGGGGATCAGTCCGGTGACCGCGAGGCGGTCGGCCAGACTCAGCGGCCCGGCCAGCGCCTCGGGATAGGTGAGGCGCAGACAGCGGCGGTACAGGTCGGGGGGCAGGACCGAGCAGGCCAGGTCCCCGCCTCCGGTTAGTGAAATCGCGTGTGCACGTTCCTGAAGCCGCGAGTCGCTGAGGTCGAGGAAAGGGTCGGGAGACAGCAGGCGCAGGGTTTCCCCCTCGCGCCGCTGCGCCAGGGTGAGGGTGTCCAGCGCGAGGGGACGGGGAAGCACCGGTTCCACCCCGCCGCCTGGCCGGCGAATGGCTTCCTCGACCGTCTCGATATGGTTTAGGCGGGTGTAGACGGGGCGGCCATGCAGCCGGGCCAGACGGTGCCAGACGTCGTGGGTGTCGGCCGCGGTGCGTTCCAGGACGCGCAGCAGCGTGCCTCCCAGGGTCTGCTGGGTGCGGAGGGCCGTGTCGGCCTCCTCCTCGCTCAGCAGCCCTCCGGCGTGCAGCAGTTCGAGCGTGTCCTCGGTCATGCCAGGCCGCGCCCGGTGTACCAGCGCACGGCGCGGGCGAGGGTGTCGTCGAGGCGGGTCTGAGGCACGTTGAAACGCAGGTTCTTCTCCTCGATCAGCCGCCCGATCCGTCTCGCCAAAGGCTGAACATCCGGGTAATCGCTCAAGTACCTCTCGGCGTCCTCCCAGAAGCGCGCTGTGGTCGGATGTTGGTGCCGCAGCTCGATCGTCTTGCTGGGGGCGACCAGGTCGAGGGCCCAGCAGGCCGCCTCCAGTTCGGTCTGGCAGAGTTGCTCACCCCGCACCCGCCCGTCATAGAGGTGCAGTTCGCCTTCGCCGTACAGCAGTCCGGCCACATGGGTCTGCAGGCCGTCGGTGACGGCGTAGGTGTGCAGGTGGTAGTGGTTCAGCCCGTTCATGCGTGGGAGGGTCCCTCCCTCCGCCTGGGTGAGGATGTCCTGCCAGAAGCCGTCGAGCCGGGTGAGGGTGCCCACCCGCAGTTGCAGCGACTTTCTCTGAAGCAGCGCCTTGAGTTCTTTCGGCCACCCGCTCGGCGGACGGCGCACCTGTTCGCGCAGGGTGTGCAGGTTGGTGTGGACGTACACCAGGCTGTGAAACGGCACGCTGCCCAGGGCGGTGAGGAGTGCGCTGAGGCGCTGTTCCTCCTCACCCTGGCCCTGAACCGGCACGGTGAAGTAGTGCCCGGTCTTGCCTTCGTTGCGGACGTGAATGACGGTGAGGTCCTGGCCCGAGAGCTGGAGGTACAGACGCTGCTCGGGACGTTTGCTGGCTTCAGCAGGCATGGGGCTCCTCGTGACGTTGCTGGTGACGTTGGCGGGCACGTGCGCCCATGCGGCGGCGTTCCTCTAGGGAAATGGCTTCGTCCCTGCAAACCGTGATCAGGTTCCCCTGCCGGTTGCCTCCGCTGTCGCCATCGGTGTGAATCCGCACCTGCCCGGGTGGGACTGGCCCGAGCAGGGACGTGGTGAGGTGCTGGGGAGTGAGTGGGCCCCGTTCGTCGCGGACGCTGCGTGTGATGTCCCGGTAGGTCTTCACGCGCCGGTCGCGGGACGTCAGCCAAGCCTCGTCGGGTGGGTTGAGGAGGCTCGGCTCTTAAGTTTTGAGGCCCGTCGGGCGCCTCTTCGGCAATCGGGGGAGTGAGCGGTGGCCGCAGCGGCCGAGCCCGCAGGGAACGGGGGAGAGCGCGGGCGACGCGGCGGCGGGGCTGGGGAGGACGTGGCCGGTCAGGCCGCCTCGGTGCCGCCTCGAAGGTGGCAATCAGGCACCCCTCGATGGCGCGAATCAGCCCGCCACCCACCAGGTGGGCGAGCAATTGCTCCGCCACGTCCCGGGCCACGCCGAGAGCGTTGCGAAACGCCACCCCCGAAAAGCGCCGTGGTCCGTCCGGGTGGAGCAGGGTGGACGCTGCCTCGCTCGCCCGGTGGATCAGCGCCGGGTCCAGTGCCGGGCGCCACGCCGGTGGAGGCAGCCGGTACTGGGTGATCTCGTCTCGCCGCAGCCGCACGGTCTGCCGCTCGACGTCAGGCAGATCCTGCAAGACGTCACTCAGCAGCGTTGGATCCCCGCCGTAGCCCCCCGAAACTTCCGCGAGCGCGCGTCGCAACTGGGCGAAATCGGCCCAGGTCCCCACACTTGACAGCACCTCGGTCACGCGTGCCTGCAGCCGGATTCGCCAGTCCCGCAAGCGTTGGGGGAGTTCCTCTCGCAGGAAGTACACCTTCACGTTGCCCCCGTGGGCATGCAGGCTGCCCTCCTCGGTCAACGTGACCAGCGCCTGACGGCAGGTCCGCAGTGACGGTGCACCCGGCTGCCCGCTGCAACGCTGGTACATCTCCGCCGCGGTGATCCCGTTTCGGCTCAGTTCAAGGCACAGGGGGCGTAGGTCGGCTCGCATCTCGCGCGCATGGTGCCCGCCGGACCCAAAACTCTGCGGAGCTTTCTTTAAACCCTCTCTAGAACGCTGTTTTTACGGAAACGGGCTTAAGTTGTTCAGACAGGAGGCGGGACCGTACTGTGTTTGAGATTTCGTTCTCCGCCCTGCTGACCTGATCTTTTTACTGGACGACTGGGAGAAGAAGCCCCCCGTCATAAGCCGCCGAACAGAATGACCGATAAATTAAGAGATGGTAAAAACGTGGAGCGTCTTCCTCTTTAACTTGTCTAGCACTTTTTAAAGTTGCTCGTCGGTGGTTGAACTTGTCTGGGTCAATTCTGCCGCTCCGGAAGTCGCCGTTGGAGATTTGGGAAGAGGAGAAATGCGAGGATGGCTGGACGTCTGAATGCGGTGAGCCCGGTGCCGCTGTTGCCGCGGCCCCACCTTCTGGCACGATTGTCGGCGCCGGTCGCGGTTCTGGCGGCACCTCACGGCTACGGGAAAAGCCGACTGATCGAGACCTACCAGGCGCAGCTCACCCTGCGGGGTCAGCAGGTGGTGGCGCTGACCTGCTCGCCTGACGACCGGCGCCCCTTTCACCTCGCCAACCGCCTCACCCGCGCCGTCATGCGCGTGACGGGCCGCCGGATGTTCGAGGGGTTGGCCTCGACGTATGCTGCTGGGGACCTGTACAGCGCGTTCGGGCTCGCGCAGGCGGTGGCCGAGGACCTCCTGTACGCCGAGGTTCCCTTCACCCTGCTGATCGACGGCGTCGACGGCGAGGAGGCAGCCACCTTTGTCGCGGAACTGGCGGTGCGTGTCGCTCCCCTGGTCCAGGTGATCGTTTCGGGATACGAGCCGCTCGCCGCGTACTTTCCCGCGGAGGTCACGGTCCTGGGGCGGGAAGAGCTGGAGTTCACCTCGCAGGAGGCTGCGGCTCTGGGGGTGCCGGACAACCCGTATGACGGCTGGCCCGCACCGACCCTGATCCTGGCGGGGGGGCAGGGGCAGCCCGACCAGTACACCCAGCAACTGGTCGGACGCCTCGCCCCCGAGGACCTCGGGCTCCTGCCGGCGGCGCTGCTGGACGTCTGGCACCGTCAGACCGGCAGCCAAGTGTGCAAGGCGCTCGGTCTTCCCCGCAACTACCTCCGCCGCTTCGAGGAGCTGGGCTTCCCGCTCCGTCCTCACGGCGACGGCGTGGCTCCCCCGGCGCTGCTGCGTGAGGCGATGCTCGAGGAGCTGCGCCGGACAGATGCGGACAGCTTCCGCAAGTCCAGTGAGCGGCTGGCGACGCTCATCGAGGCGACCCAGCCGATCCGCGCCCTGGAACTGCGCAGTGAGATCGGGGATGAGGAGGGGGCATTGGCGCTGGCCCGCACCCGGCTTTCCATCTGGTCGCGTGAGCGCCACTGGTCACAGGTCCGGGCCCACCTGGAACCCTACTTCAATCGACTGACCGCCGACGAGCAGTTGCTGCTCGCCCGCGCACAAGACGGGCTGGCGACCCATCAGGAGGAGGTGGGCCGCGCCCTGAAGGTGGCTCAGCACGCCCGGCACCAGGGCGCCCGTGAACCGGAAGCAAGCTTCGTGGTGGGGGAGATGCTCCTGCGGCTCGGCTGGCTTGATCAGGCTGTGAGCGTCCTCGGCGAGGCGGTGAGGGCCTCACCGGAGGGGAGCGCGCCGCGCCTGCGCGCTCTGGGTTGGCTCGCGTTGTGTCTCGTGGCGCAGGGTCGCTCCGGCGCCGCGTTGATGGAGTTGCAGACCGCCTCAGGCGCCGCGGTGGGGCTGCCCGCCGAAGAGATCGGGGTCTTCTACGTTGCGAGGGCGAGTGCTTGCCTGCGTCTCGGTGACGTCCGGGCCGCACGGGACTCGGCGCGTCAGGCTCAGATGGTCTACAGCTACAACCTGCCTCTGGCGTTGTCGGACCTGACGGTGACCTTTGAGCTGCTGCATCTCCTGATCGACCTCGGCGACCTCCGGGAAGCCCGCCTGCTGCTGGGGCAGTTGCCGCGTGTGACCGTCCCCGTCGGGCGCTGGTACGGTGCGAGCCGGGCGCTCTTGCAGGCACACCTGGCTCACCGCGAGTTGCGGCTGGGCGACGGTGAGGAAGAGGCGCTCGGGCAGGCCCGGCGTGCCCTGGAGGAAGCGCGCCTGGGGGGTTACCACACCCTGGAGGTGCAGGCCGGTCTCCGGGTGTGTCTGCTGCACGTGCACCGCCACGAATACCCGGCAGCGCTCTCGCTGGTCGGACAGCTCGAGGCGCTCTCGCCCCGTGACCCCTGGGTGGAGCCCACCCTGTCGGACCTCAAGGCGGTCTTGCGGGCCTGCCTGAGTGAGACGCCGCCGCCGCCCTCCCAGCGTCCCGTCGCGCTCCGTGAGAGTGCGCTGGTCCGGGCACTGGTCCACGGTGGGCGCGAGGGCCACGAGCAGGTGTACGGTGCGGCGGTCGTGACCACCTGGCGGAACTGGTTCCCCTGGAGGGGCGGGCGCCCATGTGGACGGGTTCTGGACAGCGAGACCGATGTCCTCCCGGCCGACCCTCTGCCCGGGTGGACTTCCCTGGAGATCTCCCCGGGTGGGTATGGCCTCCCCCCGGTCGAGGAGCGTCCACCCGAGCATCACACCCTGGAGGTGCGCCTGCTGGGAACGCCACTGGCCCGGCTGGACGGCCGGGTGCTGGAACTGCCGCCCCGGGCGCTGGCGCTGCTGGCGTACCTGTGTGACGGCGAGGTCCACTCGGCGGGCGAGCTGATGGAAGCACTCTTCAGCGATTCCCGGCGACCCCGGGTGTACCTGTCCGTCACGCTCAGGGGGCTGCGTTCGAGTTGGCAGGGTGTCTTCGGTCAGGCACGCGACCCGGTGGTCCGGGTGGATGGAGGCTACCGCCTGGCTCCCGAAGTGCGGGCCCGCTGCGACCTGCGCGAACTGCGCGGCGCCACCCTGCGTGGGGTGCTGGGCCTCTACCGGGGACCCCTGGCCCTGGAGCAACCCTGGATGTTCGTCACCCCGGACGAGCTTCGCCAAGGCATCCTGGCGCGCTTGAAGCAGGAGGCCGACCCGCGTGAGGCGCAGGCGGTGCTCTCGCGGCTGCGCGCCGTGGATTCCGGGTTTCCTGCCTGGAGCAGTGACCACACCTGAGACGGGAAGGTCACCAACCTGGGGTGGACCCATACTGCCCTCATGCTCGTCTTTCCGCCGGACTGGACTGAAACGCCCCCCTATACCCTGCGACCAGTCGGTCCTCAGGTCGGCTATGTGCCGCGGGTGCGCCGCCGCGTCCCCGTCTACCAGGCGCTGGCGTCCGTGGACCCCGAGCTGGACCCGCCGCCGGTGTTCGTGCTGGCTCCCGAGGGCACATCCTGGTCCGCCCCGGGCGCGGCCTTGCTGGGGAAGGACGGGCAGGTGGTCGCCTACGCGACCTCGGCGAGCCGCCGTGACCCCTGCGTGTCCGCCGTGCTGGAGCGGGCCCTGGACCTTTCCGCCGGGCGGACCCTGGCCACCTGGGACGCCTCCTGCTGGGCGGCGCAACTGCTCGCGTTCCGAACGCCGGGCGCTTCCCGGGAGGCCGCCTGGATGCGGCTGAGCCGCCAGCCGGTGTTCTGCCTGCGCAGCAGGCTGGAAGAGCAGGATATTGACGTCTTCACGCTCGCCCAGGCCTGCGCCCAGTTTGGTCTGCCCGCGCCGGGAGAGGACGTCCTCTCGACCGCGTTCACGGTTCGGGTACTTCTTCAGGTGGCGTGGGCAGGCCATACCGCGCACAGAGTTGGGTGAGGAAGGTGCGGTGGTTGGTGCGGGCGGCCTCGACGGTGGCCGCCCGCGCCACCACTTCACCCTCGTCGCCGCGCACCAGCACCGTCTCGTAGAGCAGGGGCGGGTCAGCGCCCTCCCAGACGGGGACAAACAGCGTGACCAGACTGAGGTAGTCCGGGTCAGGCAGAAAGTGCATGCCGATCACCCGCTGCCGGGCCCGCCAGACGGTGGAGGGGAGCCGCTCCACCTCGACCGGCCGCCCTGTTTCGTCGGGAAGAAAAAACCGTGCCCCGTCGCCGTAGGGCCTCTCGTAAAGCAGGTCCGTTGCCCGCTGCCGGTCGACGTTCATGCCGTCAAGCGTACCTCCCCGGCGTGACCGCACCGGAGAAATGTGACGGGGTGCTACCCCCCCACGCCCAGCGCCCTCATCACCTGCGCGTGCATGGCGGGCGGATAGACCGCGACGCTGATCCGGCCCTGGATGTTCCAGAGGGTGTCGAAGTCCTGGTAGGAGATGTAAGCGTACCCGATCAAGGGGTCCGCCAGATACAGCCGGGAGAAGCGGTCGTCAAACCCACGGATCACTCGGAAATGCGGCACCTGGCCGACTTCCTGGGCGTACTGCAAGACGATGCTGGGCACACCCAGCGCGATCAGATTCTTCAGCAAGGAAATCTGGCTGCCCCGGATCTGCACGGACCGCAGGCCGTAGCGGCTGACAAAGCGCTCAATGGCCTCCACCTGCATATAGCTGGCCGGGGACGGTTTGGTGGCCCGGCTGATGGTCTGCACCGGGACGGTGAAGTCGTAATACGCCAGCACCATCGCGATGCTCGCCGGGCCGCAGTCGTTCCAGCCCTGATACACGACGGGCAGGTGCTGCAGGGCCAGGGCGGGCTGGGAGACGGCCCGGGCGGGAAGGGCCAGGGTAAGCAGCGCCCCCAGCGTGAGGGAAAGAAACCGTCGTCGCATGTGGCCACTGTGCGGCCGGGTCAGGTTGGACTTCGCGCCTTCCAACCTGACCTTCCCCCAGCATGCTGCCATGATGACGCTGACCCACGGCACCTCCGCCGAGTTCACCGCCGCGCTCGCGCGTCCGGGCGTCCTGAAACCCGGCGGCCAGTTCGCCACGTTCACCCTGGCTGGAGAGTTCAAGCGGTCTCGGGAGGACGGGACGCCGATCCGGACGGTCTTTTACCAGCCCTGCGTCGCCGCGGGTCGTCTGGCAGGACGGCTGGGGACGCTGGGCGCGGGCGAGGCGATCAGCGGAACGGGCGTGCTGGCCGCGTATGAGGGGGAGATCGTCATCGCGGTTCAGGACGCGGCGCGCCTGCCCAGCGAGCACGTCCGCCTGGAACTGGACGGCGGTGGGGCCGCGCGGCTGCTTCGTGCCCGTTGGCGGGTCCGGGCGCGGGGGGTGTTGATCACCCCACCGCAGGCCCAGCGCCTGGAGAACGAGGTGCCGGTGACGAACATTCGACTGGGGCTCACGCCGAAGCGGGCGGAGGGGACGGAGACACCACTGGTGCCACTGGAACTGGCGGCCTACGGGGAACTGGCGGTCGTGCTCGCCGGGCAGGGCAAGGGAAACTACCTCGACACCTGGGGTGTGTTGCAGCGTCGTCAGGGGGCGCAGCGCCGCTTTTCCCGGCTGGAAGTGCAGGACGTCGAGCCCCTGCACGGGACGCGGGCGCTGCTGTAGGACAACTTGGAACTTCGGGGTGTCAACGCAGAGCGCGAGGACCCTTTCTCGTGAGCTGTCCCAGGGGTCTTCGGCCGCTCTCCGGGGTCGGGAGAGAGCCGCGTCTCAGCTCGTCAGGACCCGCCACACCAACGGCACCGCTCCCAGGACAGTGACAAGGGCGTTGTCGCACCCATGGCAGAGCATGGCGGCCCGCAGGCCAGAGCGCGTCGCCACCCAGGAGAACACCGCCCCACTCATCAGTTGTGGGATAACCAGGCCGAGTACGGCCGGGTGGTGAGGCAGATCGGGGGAGTTGCACAGGTGCGCCAGCGCGAAGAGCGTGTTCGTCACCGCCGCGCAGCCGATCAGCCAGCCGGGGGAAAGTCGTCCGCCGGGATGCCGCTGACGCAGGCTCAGGGACAACGAGGCCAGGACCAGGGGCGTGATGAACATGTTGGGGTGGGGCTCCACTGCCGCTGATCCACTGCCGCCTTCAACACGTCGAAGGCATTGAGCCCGACGCAGCTCACCAACGACACGACCCTCAACCACGGCAACAGGCGCCAGGCCTCTTGGGGACGACGCACCCCGGGGTTGCCCAGGAAGGCGGCAAAACCGACCAGCCCGGGGATCAGGACCAGCCGGAACATCGCCTCTTCGATCATGGGGCCCCGGACAATCCGATCCAGCAACTCGTCCGAGGGACCCCGCTTGGGCGTCCAGCCGGTCTGCTCGATTACCCACGGAACGACCCAACGCGACTGCACCACAGCCTCCAGCAGCAGCACGAGCAGTACCAGCCCGAGTATCCACGGCACATGCCTAAGCGGCAGGCCCCATCGCAGGGAGAGAGGCGCCAGAGCCGGGAGCTTGGTCATCCGGTGTCCTGTCCAAACCCTTGATAGCCGACAGCCCGGGTCTGATCGCCTGGAAGAGGGTTGGAATGCGCCCATACGGGAAACTGGACGCAGGCCAGTCCCCGGCGCTCCCCGACGAGGCGCTGGACGCTCTGTCCAGCTTCAACGGAATACCCCTGGGTGTCCGCGCCTCCCCCCCTCTGCCTCCCGGGGATCGGGAAGAGACAGGCCTTCCAGCAGCTCACGCTCCAGCATCAGACTCTCGAACCTCACCTCGCCGTCCTGAGCCAGCGCCCGCAGGACGGCCCCCGACCCGTCCACCGTCCACTCGGCGGTCAGCCGCTCGCTGTCCTCCTCCGGCCAGCCACCCGTGCACACCAGCGCCCGCGCATCCTCGCGCGCCAGGGTGGGGTAACGGTGTTCGGTCGGGGCCGTCGTCAGGGGCCAGGCCGATGCGCCCGGCACCCGCAGCACGACGACCCGCCGATGCGCGTGGGCCAGACAGGCCAGCAGCAGGGCGTGGAGGTCGGGGTCGAAGTCGGTCCCCAGGTAGTCGGTGACCTCACCCGGCTGGATGGTCGTGTCGGCCGCCAGCAGGAGGGTCAGGTGAGGCTCACCGGCCTGCTCCTGGTGAACCTCCCGGCTGGACTCTTCGACCCTCGTGGGCGTGGTGTCGTTTCCCCCCATCAGGCGGTCGAGCGCCGCGGACCCCGTCACCAGCACCTCCACGTGCGGCTGACCGCTGCGTTCGGCCACCGCCCGCCGGAGGACCGCCTCTCGTTGCGGCTGGTCGGTGAGGACGAAAAACTCCCCGTCGTCCAGACGGTGCCCGAACACCCGGTACGTCCTGCGAGTGGGTTCGTCGAGCAGGTGCGCGGCGTCCTCGTGGGGCGGGTCCAGGCCCACGTCCACGAAGGGGAGACCACGCGAGAGGGCCAGTGCCCGGAAAGCCAGGTCCTCGTTGATCCTCCCGCCCTTCAGGAGGGTCTGTTCCAGGCGCGGGTCCGACAGTTCCGAGGTCTCCAGGTCCCCGTAGCCGAGGTGGAGCAGCGCTTCGGCGATGGACATGTGCCCAGGTGTTCCACGCTTCGGAAAAGTTCTGGGTTCCGGGTCCTGGTGGGGCCGTGGGTCGGACACGGCCCCACCAGGCGTGATCACTGCAACGGGTGGATGGTCGGTGACCATCACCTCGGGTCCGGGTTCCCATTCAGGCCCTTCCGCAGGGGAAGGCGGGACGGACAGCTCCGGCTGCGCGGCGAGGGCTGCCAGGTCGACCGGCGGTCGGTACTCCACCTCGGGCACGGTGGGCGGGGGGTTGACCCAGGCCGGTTCGCTCCGTCGGTTGGTGGGTTGGCTCACCACGATCAGGGCGGATGGGGGAAGGTAATACAGGTTCTCTTCCTGAAAGGGATTGCTGCTGGCCCGTACCGTCTGCCCATCCGCCTCCGCCTCGACGAGGGCGCGGACCGTGTCGAGGACCCGCAGGGCCCGCTCGGCCTGGGGAACTCCGTAGGCGGCGAGCGCTTGGCCGATCACCCGCTCGTCGAGGAAGGTTCGTGCCCGTTCCAGGACGTGCGCGTCCTGCTGGGAGCGAGACCACCGTCTGCCGCCTGGAGGACGGAGACGGCCGAACTGGAAGAAGGTCAGCCGCGCCTCGCTCCGGAGGACATCGGCGAAGGTCGGTTGTTTCAAGGGGTTCCTCCTCTCACCACCGGCGCACGTTCCAGGGCCGGTATCCGTCCAGCCACAGGTGCAGCCAGTACGCGAGCAGGTATCCGCCCAGCGCCACCGCGTAGAGCGGCCCGTCCGGGGTGGGTACCCGCAGGGGGACGTCCAGGGCCCGGTCCACGGCGAGCAGCGCGGTGACCGGCAGTGTCAGCAGGACGGCGGCGTACCCCAGCAGAAGGAGCGGTCCGCGGACGTAGGTGTGCGTGACGCCCCGGTGCCGCACGAACAGGCTCAGCGGGCGCCACAGGCCTCCCCAGACACCCCAGTTGCACCGTGCCCGCACACGCACGTGTCCCGCCAGGTCGAGGTCAGGCGTGATCAGCAGCGTCCCGGTCAGGTATCCCGCCGCCAGCGAGAGGAGCAGGTCCTGGGAGACGTGCAGGGCGGCCAGGGGTCCGGCGATCCCCACCAGGGTGATCAGGTTGACTCCGGTGTGCAGGTCACCGCTGGGCATTGCCGCTGGGCGTGACGTTGAGGGTCGCGCGGGTGGTGTACTCGTTGATGCCGACGCGGTACGGCCACAGAACGGTCGGATTGACCCCGGCGTCGGCCGCGCTGGCGGTCACTGTGCCGTAGCGGGTGGTGCCGGGAGCGACCACGAGCGTGCCGAGGTTCGTCTTGACGAGCACGCTGCCGCCGTTCTGACCGTTGATCGCGAACTGCCGTTCGTTGAGGGTAATCGCCCGGGACCCGGCCTGCACGCGGTAGTTGACCACGAGGATGTTCCCGTCGCGGGTGGCGGTGAAGGTGAAGCGCGGGGTCTCCTCGGCGCCGAGGGCCGCACCCGGGCGGAGGCTGGTGGTGGGGGCGCTGGCCTGTGGCGTTGGTGGGGCCGGGCTCGTCTCCTCGGGGTCCTTCACGGTGACGTTCACGATGCTGCCCGCGTGGTCGCCCGACAGGGTGAGGCGCCAGGTGTAGGTTCCGCTGTCGGTCACGATCTGCAGGGGCGTGGAGCCGTACCCGGCGAGGCCCGCGAGCAGGACGCGGTTGCCGTCCTTCCTGCGGTCGACCAGCCCGTCGCGTGTGACCAGGACGTCCTTGACGGCCTCGGGGAAGACGAGGGTGCCGAGGGCGCCGGGACCGAGCGTCAGGGTGTAGTGCTGGGCTTGCTGCGGAGTCAGGATGACGTTCACGTCCTTCAGGGCGACGGCGGGTGTGGAGACGAGGGCAAGGAGGGCGAGCAGGGTGAGGCGTGTGGTCATGGGTGGATGTCCTCCACCCTGAAGTGTGGTGGCGGGTCAGGTTGGACGCTGCAGCGTGTCGGGCAAATGGGAAGCCCTGTGGCCGTCCGCGTGCCACTGAACCTGCTCTGGCTGTGGTCGCGCCCTGTCGCCCCTAGACTTCTGTTCGAACCTGGTTGTTCAGGAGGGCGGGATGTTGATCGACACCATGAAACGTGATGCCCGGCGGGGCCTGGGCTATGACTGGCACAAAGAGGACGGGCTGCTGCACCTGTACGAGTTGCTGCATGGCACGGGAGTTTCTCCGCTTGAACTGCAGGCGCAATTCGAGGCTACGTTCCAGGAGCGACTGTTTGAGGCCCGCTTGTGCACCCTGAGCCGTTCCACCTATGAACGGCTGCGCGGGTTACCGCTCCCCGACGGGCTGCTGACCCTTACCTGTCCCGCGGTCTGGTTCGAGCTGCCCGACCAGTTGCCTGGGCAGGAGGCCTGGGGTGGCGCACTGTTGTTCTTCGTACGTCCCGGCGAGTCCCTGTTCGGCGTGCCGCTCCGGCAGGGCCTCGCGTTCCTGCTGGTCTTCGACGCGCACGACAACTTCCGCGCGACTTACATCTTCCTCGAAGGGGAGGGGGTTTCGCCGCGGATGATCCATCCGATGCAGGCCAGCGAGCAGGCGGTGTTGCTGGGCCTGCCGCGTGAACGGGTCGAGCAGCTCACCCGGGAGAGCCTGACTCTGCTGCCCGCGCTCCTCCAGCTGCTGCTGGAGCGAGGCGTCGCCCGCTTGAGTGGCCGGACGTCCTGACCCTCGCCCGCCCCTTCGTACCCGTTCACGCTTCATGTCGGTTGACCGGAAACGCTCGGTTGCCAGGCTTTACCCCGGGTGAACACCCCCAGGCTCCCGATGCAGCGGCAGCTCACCTCGCCTCGCCACAGCGCACGGGTGAGCACGTCCGTGACGACTGTGCGCGGAAAACCGGTCGTGGTGACGAGTGCGGCCACGGTGCGCTGCCGCTCGACCTCAGCGAGGACCTGCTCCTGGGTCACCTCGCCGGTCTCGGTGTCCAGCGTAGGCAGTTGGTGGAGCCGAAGTGTTCCCGCGCGGTCGGCGGCCTTGCAGACCAGGCCAGCGTCCTGAAGAGTCCTGAGGAGGACGTGGGCGTCTGCGCGCGGGAGATTGGTGGAGGCCGCGACGTCGCCGGTTGTGGACGGACCCCGTCCCAGAAGGTCGAGCACCTGCAGGCTGTGGATGGGGGAGAGGGAATTCATGCCTTGCCGCCACGCGTCGCGTGAGGGACCAGACGGGCCAGCAGCGCTCGCTGGACCAACAGGTGCGCCTGGGCCGGTTCCTGGGCGTACAACTGTTCGTACTCGGGTCGCAGGCTTGCGAGTTCCCGAACCTCCGGCACCAGGGGTGTGAGGCCGACGAAGTAACGGCTCTCGCGGACATGGACGCCCTGCCCCCCCGCCTGCTGGTGCTGGACCAGGGCGGTGAGAAGGCTCAGCGTCAGGAGCCCAGCGCGGTCACACCCGACCCCGAACACGTCGCCCAGCGCCTCGGTCAGTTCCTCGCGGGCCCGCGCGGCGCGCAGCGGCAGATCATTCATGACGTGGAGCCGCTGGGAAGCTGCCCAGGAGGGGAGAGGCCACAGGGGAGTGGAGCGTCATGCCGCTATTGTTCCCGTAGGTCAGGTGAGACCCGGGAGCCTCACCAACCGGCGAGGTCGTCCTTGAGATCGTCGGCGGCCAGTTGGGCGTACCCCTTGCGCGTCGTATCCACGGACGAGTGCCCCAGGTGCGCGGCGACCCGCCCGAAATCCTTGATCTGCCGCAGCAACCGCGTCCCCGCATACTTGCGCCCCGGGTGAAAGCCCCGGAACTTCACGCCAGCGGCCTTGAACGCCTTTTCGACATGGTAGCGGGCGGTGGTCATGTCCGCGTACCGGAAGACGCGAATGGGCAGCGTCGTGCGCTTGCCGTCGACATGCTCGGGACCGCCGGGTGCGTACAGGCCACGGTAGTGCCGGGCGGCCCGGGCGAGGCTGCTGCTCATGGCGACGACCCGGGCTTTGCGCCCCTTGCCGGACCGGACCTGGATCCGCTTGGCCGCCTCGTCGAGGTCGTCCCACTCCAGCGCGAGCGCCTCGCTGATGCGCAGCCCCGCGTGGGCCGTGAGGAACAACAGGAACTTGGCCTGCACGTCGGCCTGCTCCAGCACGTCGGCCAACTCGTCCTCCGAGTAGGGGGGACGCTTGACGATCCCGGGGGTTGGGTCTCTCGGCACGCGGGCGTCACGGAAGGGATCGGCCTCGGTGGCCCCCGCCCAGCGCAGGGCGCGGTAGAGGCATCCCGCCGCGGCCACCTTGAGTTGCACGCCGGCGGGCTTGCGGCCAGCGGCGAGCAGAGTGTTGATGTACCCCTGGGCGTCGTGCCGTCCGGGGCGCAGGAGGTTCACGGCCTGACTGCTCGCGTACTCGACGAATTGCCGGGTGCCCAGGGCGTACGCCTCGACCGTCCGGGGGCTGGTCAGGACGCCGCTGCCTCCTCCGTGAGCCAGGTACGCCGTGGTGAGGGACACCAGGGCGTACACGTCCTTTTCGCCCGCCGCCTGTACGGCCCGGCGGCGCAGCTCATCGTCGTGCAGGTTCGTCCAGACCCGTGCTTGAGCCAGGAGCCCACCCTTGAATGGAACGAGAGTCATGGTCAGCGAACTTCGACGAAGACGGTTCGCTGACCGACGCTGCCGTCCGGGTTGTTGAACGTGCCGGTGAGCTTCCCCCCTCGGTCGAGCACGGATTCCAACTCCTCCTCAGCAACCTGGGGCAGCAGCCCCAGGATGACGTTGGTCGCCCCGAGCCGTTCTTCAGTGATCAACTCACCGCCAGCTTTCCCGAGGTCGGTCTCATCCTGTCGGTTGGTCATATAGCTGCTGATTTTCCAGGCCATACTTTATCCTACCTAACAGGCATTAGGTGGGAAAACGGGCGCGGCTCCACTCCGGTCCCTCCGCCCACCCAGGGCGCTAGGGTAAGACCTGCCTCCGAAAGGAACCTCGTCCGTATGCCTGCCTCCTCCACCCCCGAGCCCACCACCTTCGTCATCCCCGCCCTTCCTACCTGGCGCCGCAGCGGCGGACGAGCGGACCCATCCGCCTCCCGCCTCCACAAGCTCGTCGGCTATTACACCCAGGGAGCCCGGCCCAACCACACCCGGATGCGCGAATACCACACCTGGAAGGACCACGTGCGCGCCCACGCCCCACCGGGACTGCTTGGGGTGCGGCCCACCGACGAGCGCAGCCGGGTCCGCTTAGACGTGGTGTGCTTTTTCGCGAACAAAACCCACGCGGACCCGGAGAACGTGCGCAAGGGGGTGGTGGACGCGCTGTTTCCCCAGGGCGACAAGTGGGTGTACGGCAGCCACGACCACCCGCGCTATGACCCGGCCCGGCCCCGGGTGGAGGTGACGGTCACGCTTTTTCAGACTGTCCTGCCCGGGGGCTCGGGACAGAGGCCGCGCACAGCGAAGGCGGGCAAGACAGCGGAGCCACGGGCCATGGAAACCGGACCCCAGGCCCAACGTCCAGTCAGGACCTCCTCCACGGGGAAGGAACCGGGCCAACGTACCAGGAAAGCCCAGGGGGACGAGCCTTCCCGGAAGACGGCGGGGAGGAAAGCTGCCCCTGCGCCGATCGGCCTGGGCTGGTGGGAGGGGCTGAGCGCATGGGTGGCGGGGTGGGGCGTCAAGATGGGGACGCGAGCACGGCGTCCGTCCCGCCGCCCGTCCCGGCGGCGCTCCCGTTGACCCTGGGCGGGGACGGCGAGCCGTGTGCCGCGGCGTCTTGGGGATGGATCTCCCCGGGTGGGCCGAGCGGCCTCCCGCTCCTGCACGCTGACGTTGCAGGCGGCGAGGGACGTTCAGTCGAGCAGCCCCACGGGAGTGAGGAGTGGGAGGCCCATGTCGAGGTCCAAGTGGTTGATGCACGCCCGACGGAGCAAGATGAGCACATCAGTGCCTACCATTCTTCCTTTTACAGAATAAATCTGCTCAAGTTGCTCCTTCTCAAAAAAGGGTCAAGAAAAAGGCCGTCTCAGACGGAGTGAAATCTGCTCGGCCACAGAAAGGACGAGAAGGGGCCTCTGAGGAGTTCTGAGGGTTAAAGGACACGGGAGCTGGAGGGAGGCCGGGAGAGCGCTTGATTCTCAGGGGGACGCAAAGGGCAAGGGGTGCGAACCACAGGTTGGGGGACTGGGACGGCCTGGACCCCGACGGGCACCTGTGGCACAGGGAAGCGCATGACACCCGACGGAAGACGCCCGGCTCAGGAGGGACACTGCCTCCATGCAGCGCCTGATCGTGCACGTAGACATGGACGCCTTTTACGCCTCCGTCGAGGAGCGGGAGCAGCCTGAGCTGGCCGAGCGGCCCATCGCGGTCATCGTCCCTGGCCGCCGCGGCATCGTCATGACCGCTAACTACGTCGCCCGCAGCTTTGGCGTTCACAGCGCCCTTCCCGTGTATCAGGCCCGGTTGCGCTGCCCCGGCATCGTCCTCATTCCGCAGCGCATGGACCTGTACCGCGCCGTCTCCGCGCAGATTCACGGGGTCTTCGCCCGGTACACGGGGATCATTGAACCGCTCGCGTTGGACGAGGCCTACCTGGACCTGACCGCAGAGGGCCGGACGCTGGAGGACGCCGAGGGGATCGCCCGCGCGATCCAAGCCGACATCCTGACCGAGACGCACCTGACCTGCTCGGCCGGGGTCTCGGTGAACAAGTTCCTCGCCAAGTTCGCCAGCGGAAGGCACAAGCCCGCCGGGCTCACCGTCATCTACCCTGAGGAGGTGGACGCCCTGCTCGCTGGCCTGCCCGTCGAGGACTTCTACGGGGTGGGGCCGGTCATCGCGGGGAAGCTCCAGGCCCAGGGCATCCACACGGGGGCAGACCTGCGGGCGAGGTCCCTGGCGGACCTGCAAGCCATTCTGGGGAGCGGGAAGCTGGCGCCGCGCCTGTACGATCTGGCACGGGGGGTGGATGAGCGGCCGGTGGAGGCGAACCGCGAGCCGCAGTCCATCGGGGTGGAGCGGACCTTCGACCATGACCTGAGCACGCGGGAGGCGGTCCTGGCCGAGCTGCTGTCCCTCACGGCGGAGGTCGAAGCCCGGTGGTCGAAGCGGGGGTACGTGGGGCGGACGGCGGTGCTCAAACTCAGCTTCGAGGATGGGACGACGGTGACGCGGCACCGGACCCGCGAGCAGCCGCTCAAGGGGGCGAACGAACTGGCTCAGGCCGTGACCGAGGTCCTGACGCCGGAGTTGCTGGCCGGGCACCGGGTCCGGTTGCTGGGGGTGAGTCTGGTGAACCTAAGGGCCAGGGACTGACCCCCTCCTCGTGCTTTGACGCGGCAGGGCGCACAATAGGGGCAGTGATCCCTGTTCTCTTCGTCTTCATCATCACGGCGCCTGAAGGGGTCTTGCGGGCCCGCTTCGACCTGGAGCCCGGCCGCTGCTACCTCCCGTGCGACGTGCAGGTGGAGTGCGGGGGGGAGGCGGAGTGTTCCGCTCATACCCTGACGGTGGAGGCCACGGCGCTGCCTTCCGAGGAGGAGTTCCGGGACCTGGCCGCTCGCGCGGCGACGCGGACGGCGGACGACACCCCGAACGAGCTGCGCCGGTTGCTCAACTTGCTCATCCCCTTTTGAGCTGGGGCCATCGGGGGCGTGTTCCGCCGGAAGTGCGGGAGAACGGGGAATCCCGCTGCCCGACGGATTACACCAGCATATGCACGTTGGATTGGGCGCGGGGGATGTGGGTGGGTGTGGTGTACGCGCTAGCGTGGCATGTGGTGCTGTTGACCTCCCCACCCGGTCCCTGCCAGTACATCTTTCATTGGTGGTGCGGGGTATTCTCGCGGCGCCGTCCATCATGGCGCCAGCCCGAGCGGAGTTGGAGGAGCGAGGCCTGGAGTTCCGGTAAGTGCAGGCCCTGACGGTGAGCCCGACCCACGCTGCGTCGCTGCCGTCCCTCTTCGATTGACATCGACCTGGAGGCCTTCCTCGTGCTGTTGCTGGGGAAAGCCTCTCGCACCTGAGCGCAGCATCACTTCCTGCTGGAATCAAACTCCCAACTCATGTTACGCTAATGGCGTATTGGCAGGGGCTGTTCGAGTCGGCCCGCCAGGTTGTGCGTCACACCTGTGGTTGCCCCTTATTGCCTTCCCCCTGGAGGTGTCATGCGCGAAACGCTGCGGCTGAGTGACGCGCCCGAGTTCCACCGCATCCTGCGCGACTTCGCACTCCGACTGAACCGTGACCTGAGCGAGGAGGACCTCGTGCTTGCGAACGTCCGCGTCACGCTGCGGTACCACGACGGCCGGACGTTTCCCTATACGCTCGACCCGGAGAACTTCCGGGTGGAGGAGTACGACGAGCCGGTCCGGGCCGTCTCGCCGATCAACAACTCCAGCCAAGCGCGGCTGGTGGTCTACAGCATCCGCTCGGAAGACGGCACTTGGCACACGCCCATCGGGACCACCTGCATTCTGAAGGACATCCTGGGGCTGGACCCCCGGCAAACGAACGCGATGGAGACCGTCTTGCTGGACGCGGCGCACGAGGCGAAGCAGCGGAACCTGCTGCTCCGGCACGGGGACGACCTGCGCGGCTACGGCCAGGCGAACGGCCTGCACGAAGGCCTGATCACGCAGGCGTACCTCGACAGCCTGCGCGACGAGGACCCCATCCGCGAGCACCTGCAGCGGCTGCTCCACGCCCGCATCCCCCTGAACCGGGCCGGGCTCAAGGCGCTGAGGGACCACTCCCGCCGGGTGACGCTCGAGCAGGTCGAGGCGGCCCGGACCCGACCCGCCGTGCCGGAACCCGAGGCTCCTCTGCCCCGGCCCGCCCGGCCCGTAGCCCCCCTGCCGGTCGATGATGGCCGGCGTCTACTGGCCCGGGACGTCGTCGCGCATCTCCAGCCGCACGTGCCGATGCTGCTGGAGGCTCTGCCGCAGGCGATGCGGGCTGAGGTGGCCGACCTCCTTGCCGCCGAGGGAGAGCACGTGCCCTGCACCCGGGAGGTGCTGGCCGCGCTGCGGGAGGTCACCGGCGACCTACTGACCATGGTGGAGGTTCAGGAGCGGCGGGAACGCGGTTGCTCGTTCGGGGAGGTTACGCCCGAGTTGGTCTCCCGCTGGCCAGAGCTGGAGGCCCACCTGGAGGACTTGACGCCTCTGCAGAAGTCCCGCTGGCGACACCACCTGATCCAGGGGCAACTCACCGTCTACGAGCGGAGTTGCCTGCGGGAAGCGTGGAGCAACGTGCGGGCCAGTCAACCGGACCGGGGCGTCGCCCCGCTGCGCCCTGTTCAGGAGGACGTGCGGCTGGGGGAGCCCGAGCAGCGGCGCTGGTACGACCAGCGGGACCGGGTGCGGCTGCATCTGCGCCCCAAGCAGGCTCCCCTGCTGGAGCGGCTGAACCAGATGCGGCTCCGCCCGGAGGACCTCCCTGCCCTGGAGGAGGCCCGGCGGGCGGCGAAGGGAGCCAAGCTCACCCACACGCAGATCCAGGCCCTGCGCCTGCGCCCGGCCTTCGTCCGGGCGATGCCGGAAGCCCTGCAGGCCGACTTCGCGGTGGCGGTGCGGGACAACAACTTCCCCCCGCACCTCCGGGCGGCGCTGGAGGAAGCCGCCGAGCGGCTGAACCTGGACGCGGGCACGCTGACGCCGCCCCAGCTCGAAGGGGACGCACGGAAGGCCCTGCGCCTGGCCTGGGCGCAGCTCATGCCGGACCTGGGGCCCGACGAGGAGGCGCTGCGCCGGGCCCTGGACACCCACCGGTACACCGTGAAGCAGGCGGCCCGGTTGCGGGCGCTGGTGTCCACCCGGTTGCCGGAGACCGCATTGCCCGACGAGGACCGCGCGTACCTGCTGCGGAACCTGGCCGGGTGGCGGGGGCGATTCTCGGCCAACGACTTCCAGAGGATCCGGGAGGCGCTGGAGGGGCGGGCGTACACGCCCCGGTTGCTCGCCGCGCTGGACGGCTTGGTCGCCCGGCTGAAGGCGCAGGAGCAGGAGCGGCAGGCGAAAGCGGCGCGGGAGGCTGCGCAGGTGGCGGCACGTGCGGCGCAGCGGCGGCTCCAGGCGGCCCGGGAGCTGCACGAGCGACTGCTGTCCCGCTGGGGGGTTCTGCGTCCCCAGGACGCCAAGGTCATGCGGGCCCTCGACCCGGCGGTGCTGGTGGACGCGCTGCCCGAGACCTGTCAGGCGTTTCAGGACAACGGAGCGCGACTGACGCTCGACATGGAGCAGGCCGTGCGGACGTACCTGGCCGGGCAGGTGGCTGCGGCCGGGCAGGTGGCTGCGGCCGGGCAGGGGGACTAGAGCATTTGACACAAGAAGATATTTGGGAAGGCGTGGGTGAACCAGCCGAAGACATCGCGCAACGTCACGGCGTTGAGCGCAGTCCAGACGGCGTTGAGCAGAGTAGGCACCTCCCGCCACTCCCCGGCACGGACGAGGGCTTTGACCTTGGAGAACAGCATTTCGATGGGATTGAAGTCCGGGCTGTACGGCGGCAAGAACAGCACCGAGCAACCTTGGGCTTGGATGCGCGTCCGAACGGACGCGCGATGATGCGCCGACAGGTTATCCATCACCACCACCTGTCCAGGGGTGAGGGCTGGGCACAATACTTCCTGGACATACCACTCGAAGATCGGTCCGTTCACCGCGCCCTCGACCACGAGGGGAGCAAACGGACCCGTTGCCTGGACGGCGCAAATCAGCGTGTGATTGCGGCCCCAGTTGCGCGGCACCGCACACCGCACCCGACGGGTGCGGTGTGCTCGTCCGTAGGGGCGAGTCATGGCCGTGTTGAACCCACTCTCGTCGAGAAACACCAGCCGGGCAGGGGTCCGAAGGTACGGTGCCAAGTCGTTCAGGAACTGCTGGCGCCGTTCTTCACTTCGTTCGGAGGCGACCCGCGTTTTTTTTGTAGGTGATGCCGTGCCGCTGGAACACCCGGTCCACCGTGCGGTAGCTGATCCTCAGCCCCGTCTTGGCTTCCAGCTTGCGGGCATGTTCTTCCAACGAGGCGTCGGGGTCCTCCTCCAGCAACTGGAGCAGGACCTGTTCATGCTCGCTCTGCACCGTGCGACGACGTCCCGTGGGTCGCTTCACGGTCTTCAACGTCCCCGCGGCATGTTTCTTCAGATACAGCTCGACCGTCCCCACCCACACCTGGAACGTCTCGGCCACCCGCTGATGGTCTGGGTCCTTCAATGCCGCCGCCACGATCCGTTCTCGCAGGTCCACGCTGTACCCCCGCGCCCCCACCCGTTTCTCCATGCCGTTATTCTGTCAAATGCTCTAGTCCTCCCCGAAGCTGTCGAGGAAGGCCTCCAGCTCGTCGTCGATGTTGAGGGCCTCAATCTTGGGAGGGGACCCGTGCGAGGAGCGTCACAGGAGCGCGCGGAGGGTCTTCGTGTGAGGCACCGGCAGGTCACACGCCCGGCAGGCCGCCTGAATCTCCTGGAGGACCACCCGCGAGGGCCGCGCCCCCCCGGACGGGTCCGTCTGCTGTGCTGCTGGGCCGCTTCGATCAGGGCGGGCGCCGCTAGGCCCAGCACGTCACGCGTCCGGGCCTCGCGGGGGAGCAGGCCACGAAAGCCCCCGCCCTGTTCATACGCCTGGATCCAGCGGTCCAGAGAGAAGGCGGGCAGGTCCCATTCGAACGCGCGCGCGAAACGCCGCCCGGGTATTGCTTCTGAGCCCCAGCGGGAGGAGAGGCTGAATTACCTGCAGCTGAATCTACGCGCGTTGCACCGCCTGAAGCTCGGTGGGCAGCGCCGGGTTGTGGCGAATCCTGGTGGGACCCTGAGGCCACTGCCACCCGCAGGCCTCCAGCACCGCGCGGGCCTGGTGAAAGGCCAGCTCGTCCACCACGTTCAGCCGCAGGAGGGCCAGCGAGGCCCGCTCCTCCGGGGAGTGGAACGCCGCCTCAACCGTGGAAGGCCCCAGCGGCAGCCAGACTCCCTCGTCGACCCGCGGGAGAGGGGCATCCTGCAGCAGCAGGTGGTAGAGCTGGTGGGCACCGGAGGGCGGTTCCGGTTCCTGAGGCGTGCCTACCAGGTCCAGCATGGACACCGGCACCAGCCAGAGGTCGAGCATCAAGCCGCAGGTCTACAAGGGAGGAGTTGGCGTGCGGGAAGGCTAGTTGCGGGGGGGTCTCAAGGATTCACGTGCCCATGCAAAAGCGGAGGAGTGGGGACCGCGGCCCCCACCCCTCTGCCCCAGCGGTGGATTACAGCGCGCCCTTGAGCTGCGTCGCCACCTTGAAGGCGACCTTCCGGCCCGCGGGGATCTGGATGCGCTCGGAGGTGCCGGGGCGCACGCCGGTGCGGGCGGCAGTCTGCTTCACGCTGAGCGTGCCCAGGCCGGGCAACCCCACGCTCTGCCCCTGGCGGAGGGCCTCGACGATGGCGTCCATGGCCGCGTTGACCGCCTGGGCCGCCTGCTTCCTCGTCAGGCCGCTCTTCTCCGCCACCTGCTCCACGAGCTGCGTCTTGGCGACCTTGCCGCCGCGCCCGGTGGTCACCTCGGCGGCGGGCGCGGGCTGCTCGGCCTCGGCGGCGCCGCGTTTCGGGGCTTTGGCGGCAGCAGGCTTCTTGGCCGGGGCCTTCGTCGACTTTTTCGTCATGCTCCGCATCGTGCCTGCCGGACGGCAGAAAGGCAAGCGGGTGTCAGGCCACGCTGGATGACCAACCCCCTCCCGCCGACCCCTGCCCCCAGATCAGAGGGCTCTTCCCCGGCCGCTGGCCCGGGACGCCGCGGGGGGGCTGCCACGACCGCCGCTCCATCCCCGGAGACGCCGGTCCGTGGCGCCTCACCGGGCTCCGCCCCCCGACCCTGGGCCCGGAGAGCGACGCACCTCTGCCTCACAACAGGCCTTGCAGGTCGCGCACCAGGGTGGACTCGTCGAGGCGTGCGTGAACCACATTCCGCACCCGGCCGCGCCGGTCGATGAACACGGTTGTGGGGAGCGTCGCGTGGTACTCATGGAAGATCACCACCCCCGGATCGCGACCGGTCAGGACGCCGAAAAGGAAGGGCGCGTCGTAGCAGGCGAGGTCAAGCGGCGTGACGTGCGCGTGCAGGCTGATCACGGTCAGGTCACGGTCGACATACTCGTCCTGGTAGAGCCGCAGCAACTGGTCGTTGTCCCGGCACACCGCACAGTGCACGTCCCTGAAGAGGATGATCACCGCCTGCCCGCGCAGGGCCGAGAGTCGCACGGCCTGACCGTCGATGGTCTAAACCGCGAAGTCGGGGGCCAGCGGGCCCGGAGGACCCCCGCCGCCCGCCAGAGCACACGTGAACAGAGTGAGGACGACCATCCAGGTGATCCGCCGCATGCCCATGTCTCCCCCCGCCGCGCTTGACCTGGAGTGTACCGGTTGGGCGTCGGGGGCGGTGGGCCGAGGATGAGGAGACCCGGCTCGGTGGCCCCGGGGGAACCTCGACGTCGGGGTCCTCCCGCCCTCTTCCACTGATATAACCGGGACATCTTCAGACGCGGTCTCACGTACCCTGAGCAGCAGGGATGCAGGTCCGCTGACCCCTTTTGCCCCGGAGGCCCCATGAGTACCTCGAACCACGTTCTCGCGCTTGTGAAAAGCCACGTCGACCGGGACGACCAGCAGTTCCTGTCGGTGGCCTTGCAGGTCGCGGCACGCGAGGCCAGGCAGGGACACGGCCACGTGGCGCAGGAACTCCGGAAGCTGATCGACCTCGCCCGCTCGCGGGAGGGCCTCCCGCCGCCAGCTTCCCCCTCCCCGCTGGTGTTTCAGCCGCTGCCGCCCAAGGGGGAACTGGCCTCCCTGCTGTCGGTGTCGCACCCGCGCCAGCGGCTCAAGGACCTGGTCCTGCCCGATGAGACGGCCGGACGCCTGGAGCGGGTGATTCACGAGTACGTGCAGCAGGAACGGCTGCGGGCCTTCGGGCTGACCCCGCGGCGCAAGATTTTGATGATCGGCCCGCCCGGCAGTGGCAAGACGCTGACCGCGCACGCCCTGGCCGGCGAACTGGGGTTGCCGCTCATGACCCTGCTGCTCGAGGGGGTCATCACGAAGTTCATGGGGGAGACGGCGGCGAAACTGCGGACGGTCTTCGAGGCGATGGGCACGATGAGGGGCGTCTACTTCTTCGACGAGTTCGACGCCATCGGCGCAAAACGCAGTGCGGGCAACGACGTGGGGGAGATTCGGCGCGTCCTGAACTCGTTCCTCCAGTTTCTCGAGCAGGACACCTCCACGAGTCTGATCGTCGCGGCCACCAACCACCCGGAACTCCTCGACCCGGCCCTCTTCCGCCGCTTCGACGACGTGATCGAGTACCAGCTGCCCACCCCGGCGGTCATCACCCGCATCCTGAAGAACAAGCTGGCCCGGTTCGCGCCCCCCAAATTCTCCTGGTCGAAGCTGGCTGCCGCCGCCGAGGGGCTGAGCCACGCCGAGGTGGCCCGGGCGGCGGAGGAGGCCGCGAAGACGGCCATTCTGGGTGGGCGCGAGCAGATCGGGGGCACGGAACTGCTCGCGGCGATTGAGGAACGCAAACTTGCTCGCCGCTGACGTGCCGAGCCGCTAAGATGCGGGTCATCCCGCATGACTGAACCGCGACGCGATCTGAACCACCTCTACCTGGAGGGTCCCGGGCAAGCCACACGGTACGAGGTGCAGGGCAACGTCAGGGCGCACATCACGCCGCGCGACGACCGTGCCGCGCACGCAGCGGCCCTGGCGGGTCAGCTCGCGCTGGCCAGGCAGGCACTCTCGGGCCTGCCCCGGGACCCCGCGTTCCCCGAGGGGCCGCAGGGGCAGTACCTCGACTTCGAACTGACGGGGCGTGACGCGGACAAAGCTCTCCTGCAACGGCTGGAGGGTCGGCAACAGGGCATCGAGGTGGCCTCGGTCCGGCGGGACCCGGCGACGAACCGCGTGATTGCGACGGTCGTCGTGCCGGAAACGGCGGCCGGGACCTATGACCGCCGAATCCACGAGTACGCCAGCCAGGACACTCCCGGCGGCCAGCCCAAACGCGCGTCCCTGGTGACGAACATCGAGGGGATCCGGCACGCCGCCCTGCGCTCCATCTTCGTCGGGGACGCCGCGTCGCTGCCCGGGCCGGGGGCGGCCGTGTGGTGGGAGGTCTGGGTCCGGCAGGGCGCGGCCGAGGAGTTCCGTCAGGTCGCGCGGCGGGTGGAACTCACCGTGGCCGAGGAGAGCCTGAGCTTCCCGGACCGGGAGGTGCTGCTCGTGCACGGCTCCTTCGACGCGCTCAGCCGGATCTTCCTCCACACGGTCGTGATGGCGGAGTTGCGCCTGTCGCGTGACACGCCGGACGTGTTCGTGCGCATGAACAATGCCGAGCAGGCCCAGTGGGTGGACGAGGCCGCCACGCGTCTTCTGCCCCCCGACGCGTCGGTGCAGACGGCCGTCCTGCTGCTCGACAGCGGCGTCACGCGGCCCCACCCCCTGATCGCCACGCACCTGCACCCGAACGACTGGCAGACCTGGCACCCCCACTGGGGACCGGACGACTCCGGGTGGGACGGGCACGGCACCGCCATGTCGGGGCTGATCCTGCACGGGGACGTCCTCGCCTTTCTGCTGTCGAGCGCGGCGGCGAGGCTCAGTCACCGGCTGGAGTCCGTGAAGATCCTGCCCCCGGCCGGGCACAACCCCCACCACCTCTACGGGCGCATCACCCAGGACGCGGTGCGGCAGATGGAGGGGACCAACCCCGAGCGGCAGCGCGTCATCTGCCTGGCGGTGACGGCGACCTTCGACGTGAACCGGGGTCGGCCCACGGCCTGGTCCGCCGCCCTCGACCAGCTCACGTCCGGGGGCGGTGACGAGCCCCAGCGCCTCGCGGTGGTGGCGGCCGGGAACAACACGCCCGCGGTTCCCGACCTGTTGAGCGACTACCTGGGGTCGGCCGACACCGCGCAGGTGCACAGCCCCGCCCAGGCGTGGAACGTCCTGACCGTGGGGGCGTACACCGACAAGACCAATCTGCTCGACCCTCGGTACACGGGATGGTGGCCGGTGGCGCCCGGGGGGGACCTGTCCCCGACCAGCAGCACGTCCGTGCTCTGGCAGGAACAGTGGCCCATCAAGCCGGAGATCGTGATGGAAGGCGGCAACCTGATCGTGAACGGGGGCACCTTCGATGCCAAGCACCCGGACGTCCGGTTGCTCACGGCGGATTTCGACCTCACGACGGGGCACCTGCGGGACTTCGGGGACACGAGTGCGGCGTCGGCGCTGGGGGCGCGCATGGCGGCCCAACTCGCGGCGGAGTTCCCGCACTACTGGCCGGAGACGATCCGGGCGCTGATGGTGCACTCCGCCGAGTGGACGCCCGCCATGCAGGCGCGCCTGGCCGGGTCCCGCCGCCTGGATGTCCGGAACCTCCTGCGTCGGTACGGGTACGGCGTCCCCCAGCTGGAGCGGGCCCGCCGCAGCGCGCGGAACGACCTCACGCTGGTCGTCCAGGACGCCCTGCGCCCGTTTGAGGCGGTGGGCAGCCGAACCCGGATGAACGAGATGCACCTGCACCGCTTCCCCTGGTCGGCCATCGACACGGCGGCGCTGGAGGGCCTGGACCTTGAGATGCGCGTCACGCTGTCGTACTTCGTGGAACCCAATCCGAGTGAACGCGGCTACGCCCAGCGGTTCCGCTACGCCTCGCACGGCCTGAGGTTTGCAGTGAAAGGCCCGCTGGAGACCGAGGCGGACTTCAAGGCCCGCATTCAGCGTGAGAGCCTGCCCAACGAGGGGAGCAGCATCCGGGACGCGGGCAACGATCATTGGGCGTTCGGCCCCAGACTCCGGACCTCCGGTTCGATTCACTCGGACCGCTGGCGCGGGGACATCACGACCCTGCAAGCTTGTGAGGCGGTGCTGGTCTACCCTGTCAGCGGGTGGTGGCGCGAGAAACGGGGCGGCACCCCGCCGTACGTGGACCGCGACGCGCGGTACGCCCTGATCGTGAGCCTGCGGGCCGTGGAGGCGGACGTCGACATCTACACGCCCATCGCCACGGCCCTGAGTATCCCCGTGGAGACTACGGTGTGACCGCTGGGGACCCGACTATCAGGTCGACGTGGAGCGGGACCGGTGGTTTCCCCGGTTGCACCAGGGCGGGCCGTCGGGGTCAACCCGCCTCCTCCGCTGGTTGGGTCGGGAGCGGCCTCAGGCGAGCGGCCAGTTTCCCACCGGGTTCTGCCCATTGAAGCAGGGCTCACAAGGTCGGTGCGGGCTCTGCCCCACCGCTTCAGGTCCCCGTCACGCCCGGAGCGCCGAAGGAAGCGGGGAGAGGGCCTTCCCTGTTCAGGCCGCCCCTTCGCGCGGTGTTCTCCGCCGGGCCGGGGCGCACCTGCTGCGGGGCTCAGCCCTCGATCAGGCCGTTCTCGATGGCGAACCGGTCGTCCTGCTCGTCCAGCTCCGCTTCCCGGCCCTCGTTCACCAGGCGTTGAATGCGGGCGGCGCGGTCTTCCTGGGCCGTCTGTTCGGACTGGCCGGTGCGGTCGGGTTGGGTCATCGTTCCAGTGCAGCAGGCCTGCGTGAAGGCCACCGGCCAGCGGTCTCAAGGGCGGCTGAAGTTGGCCCATGACGCCCGCCCGGGAGCGTGCCTCCGGACGGGCGCCGGGCCGGGCGTCTCCTTTCAATCGGTCGAGGAACTCGGCTTGGCCGCAGGACTCGGCGTGCCGCGGGAGAGGAGGGACACGGCGGCCAGGATCACCAGGGCCAGCAGCCCGCCGTACAGGAAGGCGTGGTCGGGCAGTCGCGCGCTCAGGAGGCTCGCCACCGGGTACGAAAAGGCCCACCACAGGTGACTCCACGCGAAGTGCGCCCCGTACACCCGCCCCTGCGCCGCCTCCTCGGTGCGTTCGGCCAGCAGCGTCTCGGTCGGCAGGTTCACCCAGTTCTGCCCCACCCCCGCCACCAGCCACAGGATCATCAGCGGCGCCAGGCCCACCACGTCCCCCGGCAGGATCGCCAGCGAGGTCAGCAGCGCCCCCGCCAGGATGAAGGTCGTCCTCGGCACCCGCCGCCCCGCCGCCCCCACCGCCAGCGAGGCGACCGTCGCCCCCAGGCCGTAGAGCGCCATCACCCAGCCGTACTGCGCCTCGCCGAGATTCAGCCCTCCCTGCACCCGCACCACCGTCACGACCAGGATCAGCGCGCCCGCGACCGCCGCCACCAGTTCCATCAGGAGCGCGAAGCGGACCGGCGCGTCCCGCCACAGCCGGGCCGTGCCGTCCCGCACGTCCGCGAGGGTGCTGCGCTCCACCTCCCCCCGCCCCGCCCGCAGGCTGGGCAGGGTGAGCACCAGCAGGCCCGCCAGCACAAAGGACGCCGCGTCGAAGAAGAACAGACTGCGCCCCCCCACGAAGGCGGCCAGGACCCCGGCCAGCCCGGGGCCGACGATGCCCAGCAACTCGGTCGTCGCGCTGGAGAGCGCGAAGGCGGGGCCCGCGTCCTCGCGCCCAACCACCAGCGGCACGGTGGCCTGGTTGGTGGGGGTGAAGAAGGCCGTCAGGCTGTTGAGCAGGAACATCAGGACGTAGACCTGCCACACTTCCCCCACGAAGGGCATCAGGCCGATCACGACCGCGCGGGCGAAGTGGCAGCCCACCAGGATGGTCCGGCGTTCCAGGCGGTCGGCGAGCACCCCGGCGAGCGGGGAGAACAGCACGAAGGCGGTCACGCGCAGGGTGAGGGCTGTGCCCAGCACGACGGCGGCGTCCTTCTCGGCGAGCTGGTAGGCCAGCAGGGCGAGCGCGACCCAGGTGAAGGCGTCGCCGATCTGGCTGATCGTCTGGGCGGCGTAGAGCCGGGCAAAGCGGGCGTTGCGCAGCGCGGAGAATGGGGCCAGGGCGTTCACTGGACGCTTCCCATCACCGTCTCGGTGCCGGGGTGGTCGGGGAGGCCGAGGCGTTCGTGCTGGGCGTGGGAGAAGGCCTCCTGCAGGAGGCGGGCGACGTGCCCGTCGGCGAGGTGGTAGTACACGCTGGTCGTCTCGCGGCGGGTCCTGACCAGCTCGGCGCTCCGCAAGAGGGCGAGGTGGCGGCTGACGGTGCTTTGGGGGACGCCCAGGGCCTCGACGAGCTGGCCGACATTGCGCTCGCCGTCCCTGAGCAGCAGCAGCAGTTGGACCCGCAGGGGTTCGGACAGGGCCTTGAACACTGCGGTGACCCGGCTCAGGTCCTCCGGGTGGGCCGGGCTGGGAATGGCGTGGCGGTGCATGCTGCTATCCTAACATCCGTGCTTCCGAATATCCGAAAATTAGAAACCTGCTCCGTGACGGTTCGCGTTCCCCCCGCCCAGATCGTGGGGCAGGTCACTCGCAGCGACGACCCGCGCCTGCCGGTCGGCATGTCGGTGGGCCTGCGGCTGGCCGACTTCGAGGGCATCTCCGAGCCCAGCGTCACCGTGGAGGGGGTCACCCGTCCCATCGTGATGCTCGCCCTCGACCGCCTTCCTGACGGGAGCCAGGACGTGACCTTCGAGCTGTTGGAGGCGTCCTCTTCCTCCCCAGAGCCGGGCGGGAACGGTCCCGACGACCCAGGACCGTGACCGGTCTCCCCCCGATCGTCGGGGCCGGTCCGTTCAAGTCGGCGTGTGGCTCCGAACCTCATGGACCAGCGCCCTGGCCCACCCGGTCAGCCGGGGTGGACACCCCGGCTGGTGAAGCGTGGAGAATGGCCTGCCCCGGCTGGTGGACTCCCCTGCTCGATGACCAGGAGCCGCGCGGGTCGAAGGGTTGACCCTGGGGAACGCCGGGCGTGTGGGAGCGAACTTCCAGGCCACCCCGGCCGGGTTACACGAACTTAACACCTCGCGCCTAGCCTTGCGCCAGGAGGTGGAGATGAACTGCCGACGACCCATCCCCGCGCCCGCGCCCACCCAGAGTGCGGCCGTGACCCATCCCGGCGCCGCGACACGCCGCGTCCCCGCTGGTGCCCAGTGGCGGCGGGCGGCCCGGATGCTCCAGGCCCGGCCCGCCCGCCAGGAGTTCGCCCTGACCCGCTCCCCCATCCGGGATGAGGGCGAGACGCCAGGCCCCCGACACTTCGTGCCCGGACACCGGACCCCCGGCGATCCCATCCTGCCGCCGGGCAGCCATGCCGCGCGCGGGACGTCCTGCCGCCCCGCGCGGGCGCTCGCCCGCTTCGGGGGCGCCCCTCTCCGCAGGCAGCCTGGCGGCAGGAACCCCTGGATGATCGCGGGCGACACCTCCAGGCACCGGATGGAGGGGGTGAAGGGCCGGTCCGTTCCACGGGCCCGCGTCTTCTCCACGTCCAAGTTCCGGGGGCGGGCATGACTCCCGCCGCGACCGGTTGGGCGACCATCGACGTCATCCTCGCGGTGTGGTTCGGGCTGACCGCGCTGTCGGCGGCCTACGTCGCCTGGGACGCCTTCACCCGCAACCCGGAGATGAGGGTCATGAAGTGGGGCTGGTTGCTCGTCACCCTCTACACCGGCCCGGTGGGCGCGGCGCTCTACATCCTGTCCTGCCAGGAACCGGCTCCTGGCACCCACGAGACCTTCGTCCAGCCCCTGTGGAAGCAGAGTGTGGGCTCGAGCATCCACTGCCTGGCGGGGGACGCGACCGGCATCATCCTGGCCGCCGCGATCACGACGACCCTGGGCTTGCCGATGTGGCTGGACGTGATCAGCGAGTACGTGTTCGGCTTCCTGTTCGGGCTGCTGATCTTCCAGGCGCTCTTTATGCGGGACATGCTGGGCGGCTCGTACCTGCGGGCGGTGCGGCGCTCGTTCCTGCCGGAGTGGGTCTCGATGAACGCGGTGATGGCGGGCATGGTGCCGGTGATGGTGATCCTGATGAGCCGCGACATGACGGCGATGGAACCCACCTCGCTGCGCTTCTGGGGGGTGATGTCCCTGGCGACCCTGGTGGGCTTCGCCGTGGCCTACCCGGTCAACGTCTGGCTGGTGGCGAGCGGTCTCAAGCACGGCATGGGCACGGTGCGGGCCCTGGGTCGGGGCGGACACGACCTCGCCGCCGAGGAGCGCCTGATCGAGCGCACCACCGGTGAGGTGCCCGCGCCAGGCGCCTCCACCGCCCACCATTCCATGAAAGGCATGTGACATGAACGACCAGCCAGATCCTCGGAAGTCCACGCCGTCCCCGGACCACGGCGGTATGGACATGACGCCCAAGGTGTCGCGTCCCCAGATCGCGGCCGTGACCATCCTGAGCGTACTCGCCCTGGCGGCGGGCGTCGGTCTGGCGGCCGCCTTCGGCGACCTGAGCATGAGCGCCCGCGAGATGAACATGCCGGGCCAGAACATGCCCGGGATGGACATGAGCGGGAACACCTCCGGAATGCCGAGCATGCCCGGGATGAACATGGGCGGGGGCAACGCGAACACGGGCCCGGCCGCCCAGACGCCCACCCCCGTGGGCGAGCTGCCCGCCACGCCCCTCCAGACGCCCACCCGGATGGGTGACCTGGTGATGCCGCCCGGCATGATCATGACGAAGACGATGAACATGGAGGCGATGCGGGACATGGCCGCAGTGGACCTCACCCGGGTCCGGTTCACGGCCCCCGCGAACGCCCGGGGAGACCGGACCCTCACGCCGCAGGTGGTGGGCGGGGTGAAGGTGTTCAACTTCGAGACCTCGCTGATCCGCTGGAACATCCTGAAGGACGTGCAGGTGGCGGCCTACGCCGTGAACCGCCAGGTGCCCGGGCCGCGCCTGGAACTCACCCAGGGCGACCGGGTGCGGATCAACGTCAAGAACAGCCTGCCGGAGAGCACGACGATCCACTGGCACGGCCTGATCGTGCCAAACAGCATGGACGGCCCGGCGGACGTGACCCAGGGGCCCATCGCGCCCGGCGAGACCTTCACGTACGAGTTCACCGTGCGGCAGGCGGGGACGTACTTCTACCACTCGCACAAGAACCCCGACCGCCAGCAGGGCCTGGGGCTGTACGGGGCGCTGCTCGTGAAGCCGAACAACGCGGCGGGCGAGCCGAAGGCGGACCTCGACTCCACGGTGCAGTTGCAGGAGTGGCTCAAGCGCGAGGGCTACACCTTCCCGGCGATGATCATGGAGGGCGCGCTGCCCAACTTCTTCACCATCAACGGCAAGGCGTACCCGGAAACCGACACCCTCCGCATGAAGGTCGGCCAGACGGTGAGGCTGCGTTTCGTCGGCAGCAACAACAACTTCGTGCACCCCATGCATGTGCACGGCGGCCCCTTCGAGGTCGTGGCGCGCGACGGGGAGACCTTGAAGGAAAGCGCGCGCTACCTCGCAGACACGGTGAACGTCGGCCCCGGGCAGCGCTACGACGTGATCTGGAAGGCCCGGGAGAAGGGCACCTGGCTGATCCACTGCCACATTCCGCACCACACGACGAACGACAACGTCGAGGTGCAGGGGGGCGGGGGGCTCACCATGCAGATTCAGGTGTCCTGAGCCGCAGCCAGGTGCGGGGAGCGGGCGGGAGCGTATGAACGCCCGTCCCCCCTGTCCGCTGAGAAAGTCTGGACTGGACAGCCGTGAACCTGGAGGCGCTGACATGGAAGTGGCCCACCCGTCATTGAGGTTCGGCGGGGTTGAGGACACTCTGCCTGGACAGGTGGTTCTCCCACCCTCATGTCCACTGTCACGAACAGGTGAGGCTTTTCCCGTGCTGCCCTGGCCGGAAGGACCTGCATGACCGAGCACTTGATGATGTCGGGGACAACGAGCCCGGGTCGCCCTGAAACTCAGCGGCGCGAGGTCAGCGTCGCCGCAGGCGGCCAGGAGGACCTGAATTTCCTGGGCCGCCGCAGCGGCCACGCCGGGCGACCGGAGGGGCAATTTAGCTTGGTGCTGCTCGACCTCCACATGCCCCGGGTCAACAGACATGAACAGCTGTACACCATGCACGGGGGTAAGGCGCTCCGGGGTGTGCCGGTGGTGGTCACGCCCTTGAAGCTGCCCCAGGACCGGTGGGCCAGCGAGGCCCGTGGCGCCGCGGACTCCGTGATCCAGCCGGAGGAGTTCGGGGAGTTTGATGCGGCAGTCAGCCGGCCCGGTCGGCAGGGGTTGGGGGTGGGGCCGTCCGCATCGCCGGAGGGGCCGTCTCCCAGGTCCACTTGCTTGGGGCGGGACCCCCCCCGTATTCCCCTGACTTCCCTCCCCATTCCGCTCATCCCGGAGGTCTTCATGGAAGCCCTGGAACGTGAATTGCGCCGCCGCCTGCTTCTGGGTCCCTTCCGCCACGGTGCCACAGAGACCCGCTATGTCGGGCGGCTTCCGCCCGGCTTCCACCTCCCCCTCCCAGCCGGTTCACGGGTCCTGGGCAGCACCCAGTGGTCCCGGATTCCCCGGTCCGGGGGCTTGCCAGGGAGGCACACCCGGGTGCTCCTCGACGCTGAACTGCCCCTGCTCTCGTGCCTCGGGCAGTGGCGTGACCTACTGCGGCTCACCGGCTGGGAGGAAGACCGCTTGCCGGGGTTCCCGGCAGGCGGGTTTCTCCCAGCACTCCTCCCCGAACACCTCCACTGCTCCTCGAGGGAACAGCACCTCTCCCTGCGGGTCACCGCCCGGGAGGTGGACGGGGTGACGTGGGTGACCCTCGACGCCTCTCCCACGCTCCCGGAACAACGCGCCGTTCGGTTGGCCTGTTGCCAGGAAAGGTGGGGACCCCCGGTTCGCCTGCGCGTCCCCAGTGGAACGACGGTGGAACCCCTGGGCGGGGGTGGGAGCGGCGGACGGTGGCACCATGCCGCCGTGCTCGGCGCGGAGAGGACGGCGGCAGCCCTCTTCGACCACTTCTCGCCGCAACTGGCCGAGCAGGGCTGGACCGAAGTCAGCCGGACGACGGACAGTCCCATGAGCGTGGGAAGTTGGTTCAGGGTGCGTGGCGGCCCGGGTGCGCTGCTGCTGTTCCTGGAGCTGGTGGAGGCGAAGTACGACGCGACGCTCAAGGTCATCCGGTCCTGAACACCTTGTCCGCAGCTTGAGCGTGGCCGGTGGCTGCGCTGCCCATGCGGCGCCGCGTTTCTCCGGGACCAAGCCGCAGGGGCGGCTGGGACTCGCCGCGCCGCTCGGCGCCCCACCGCCTATAGGCTGGCCCCACCGGGATCCTGCGGCTCTCCTAAAACTCGGTCTGCTGGACCTGCAGCACCGCTCCACAGGGAGCCGACCGAACGGTTGAGCCCGCATTCTTGTCGCCTTCCGGCTGGTCAGGCGATCCCATCCGGACCGTGCCAGAGACGCGCGCCTCCGCGAGGCCGCGCCGCTGATCGTCCACCCACCGGAGCCCGTCGAAGCAGAGCGGCACCCCCGCCGCCCACCCCTTGTCAGGGTGTCCACGGCGCACCCCTCGGACGTTCCCGTCAAGGGGTCGCGCCAGCAGTGGGGCGAACACCAAGGCTAAGCCTGGGTCCAGCCTCCGCCTGCGGTCAGGCGACGGGCGGTGAGCAGGACTCCGGCAGCGGCCAGGGCAGACCCTGCCAGCAGCAGCAGGGAGACGTGGGCGCTGCCTGTCCAGGTGAACAGCACCCCTACCCCCAGCGGCGTGAACGCCTGCGCCAGGTTCACCGACCGCGCCATCTGCCCGTTCGCCGCCCCAAAGGTCAGGGCCCCACTCGTCAGCCCGAACACCACGATGCCCACGACCATGAGCGTCAGAGACGCCAGGAAATGCAGCAGCAGCGCCCCAATCGCCAGGCCGACGAAGAGCACCAGGGTCAGAGGCAGGGCGCCCAGCCGCGAGAGCAGCGGGACGAACAGCACCCGGCCCGGCAGGGCGGCCAGGCCCAGCAGGCCGGTGAGGGCCGCCGCGAGCCCGGGAGCGTATCCGGCAGCGAGCAGGAGCGGCGCGAGCTGCAAACCCACCCCGACGGTGACGATGCGCGCGAGCGTGAAGGCCAACGTCAGCCGTGCGAAGGCGGGGTCCGGGGCAAAGGCCGGACGAGGTGTACCCGGTCTGGCCCCTCCCACTGAGGGAAGGACCCGCCAGGCCAGCAGGCCCAAGGCGACCAGCAGCACCGCGAGGGCGAGCAGCGCCGCACGTAGTGCCCCCACCGACAGCAGGGCGGCGGTGAGCGGCACGAAGATCGTGCTCGCCAGCCCCGCGACGAGCGTAATCGTCAGGGTGGCCCGGGTCCGGGCAGCGCCACTCACCTGTTGCCCCAGGACGGTGAAGGCGGCCTCGTAGAACGTCAGGGCCATCGCCACGCCCGCGAGCAGCCAGCCCAGCACAAAGGCCGGGTAGCTGGAGGTGCAGGCCAGCAGCATGAACGCCACTCCGCCCAGCGCCGCCCCGCCCCCCACCAGCACCCGGCCCCCGCGAGCGTCGAGGGCGCGACCGACCCTTGGGGCGACGAGCGCCGTGACCAGCAGGGCGAGGGTGAAGGCGAGGCCGGTCTGAGTGCGGGACCACCCGCGTTCGTGTTCGGCGGCGACCGCAAGGAGGGGCTGGGCGTAGTACAGGGCGCCGTAGCTCACGGTCGTGAGGACGGCCAGCGTCCACACCAGGGAACGCTGGCTGCGAGTGGACTCGGGCATCAGCCCAGGGAGATCAGGTCGGTCGTGGCCGGGCCACAGCAGCCACTCCCACTTGTAGGGGCACAGCACGCCGCGGCCTCCACCGGCTCCGCCGCAGCGACGGGCTGCCCGCAGGCGTCAGAAGCCTTGCACTGCACACCTGGCGTCCGCAGGTGAACGATCACGCGCTCCCCCTGGGGTTCGACGTGCGTGACGTGGTACTGCATGGCGGGCGTGACGCTGTTGCCGTACTCAAACCGCACCTCCGCCTCCCCGCGCACCGGGACGCTCTTTGCCACCCGGTCGTAGATGCTCAGGAACTTACGGGTGGTCATGAACCCCTCTCCCGCCTCCCGCGCGTTGCCGTCCTTGAGCTGGATCACCGTCTCGCGCCAGGAGGAAGCCCTCCCGCCGCAGTCCATCGCTTCAATCGTGACGGCCTTCACTTCCGTGACGTGGTAGCCGGGGCCGACCAGCCGCTCGCTGTGGAGCCAGAACTCCAGGGGGAGTGGAGGCCCTGCACGCAGCGCGTCGAGCAGCGCGGAGGTGGAGGTCTGGTCCGTGAGGCCGGGGATGGTCTGCGTCATGGGTTCCTCCTGGGAAGCGGCGTGCAGGGCGAGGTGCATCAGGGTGGCGGACCCTGGGCAGGCGTCCTGAAACTCGCGCGAGGCGAGCAGGGGGGCGGGAGCGACCGAACGTGGCACCCGGACGAAGCCGAAGCGCGGGAAGAAGCGCGGGAAGTAGCCCTCGGCGGTGGTGGTGAGCAGGTAGAGATGCTGGAGGCCCCGGGCGCGGGCCTGGTCGAGCACTTCACCGATCAGCCGGGCGGCCACGCCCTGCCCCCGTGCCGACGGCGTGACGGCCACCGAGCGCAGCAGGCCCACTCTGTCGTGCGTCTCCAACCCGGCGAGGCCCAGCACGTGCCCGTCCCCGTCCTCGGCGAGGAGGTAGCCGCCCAGGTGCTCGCCGACGCCCGCCGTGGGCAGGTTGAGAGCGGCGAGCAACGCCCCGGCGGCAGGAAGATCGGCGGGACGTGCGCCTCGGGTCAGCATCCGCAGCCCCCCTCCCCGTCGAGTTCGGCCCCAAGCGCGGCGCTCAGGCCCCTGAGGAGCCGCAACGTCGCCGCCCGGTCCTCTTGGGGCAGGCGGGCCAGCACCCGGGCGGATTGGTCGTTGAGCTGGGCGTCGAGGTCCTGCGCGGCCTGGTGTCCCGCGCCCGTGAGGCGCAGCAGCAGGGCGCGGCGGTCGCCCGGGTGCGGCGTCTTCACGAGGAGCCCCTGTTCCACCAGATCGTCGGTGCTGCGGCTGAGCCACGCCTTGTCCAGGTTCAAAGTGCCGGTCAAGGCCCGCAGCGTCTGATCGCCCTCGCGTTCCAAGGTGGTGAGAATCGCGCACTGGGTCGCGGATTGCACGTCGCAGCAGGCGAAGTTCCGTTGCTGCAACTCGGTGAACTGCCGCGTCACCGTCCGAAGGAGTGCTCCCGTCTGGGTCGCCTCCTCCAATCTGTTGTCATTGGCAACGGTCATGCCTTGACTGTACTGCGGCCCTTGTTGCTTGTCAATGACAACAATCGGATGGGTTAACGGTTGCCCTGATCGGACGGGCGACCAGGGCAGAGCAGTTACCGTGAACGTCCCCGAAGACGGCGGTCCTCATGCCTGGCTCCGCAACCAGCTTTGAATCCGGTCGTCAATTTCATCACGCACCCGGCGGAAGACGGCCAGGCGCTCCTCCTCATTGCCCTGAGCGGCAGCGGGGTCGTCGAAGGCCCAGGACAGGCGGTAGGAGGCGTGCGGGAAGATCGGGCAGTTGGCTTCCGCCCGGTCACACACCGTCACCACGTAGGTGAAGTGCTCCCCGAGGAGCGGCTTGACGCCCTTGGCCTGAAGGTGGCCGGTGGAAAGGCCCCGTTCTTCGAGCACCTTCAGGGTCAGTGGGTTGATTTCACCCGGTTCCAGCCCAGCCGATTGGACGCTGAAACGGTCCCCGGCGTGGTGCTCCAGCAGCACCTGAGCCATCTGCGAGCGGGCGGTGTTGCCGGTGCAGATGAACAGCACGCTGGGCGGCCGGGTGTCGGTTGGCGTGAACGTGTTGCTCTCTCCCTGGGTCATGTCGGCTCTCCTTCGGGCTGGAACTCCTGGGCAAGGTGAGGACGGGGTTCGACGGGTTCTGTGGGACTCAGGACGTGGTTGGCGGCCACCGCCAGGACGGCGCCGAGCAGGGGGGCGGCCCAGTACAACCAGTGGGCGGTCCAGAGGCCGCTCGCCAGCGCCGGGCCAAAGGAGCGGGCCGGGTTCATGCTCGCCCCGGTGATGGGGCCGCCCATCGCGGCTCCCAGGGCAACGACGCCTCCCACCACCCACGGCAGACCGCTTCTGAGCGCGACGAGCAGCAGGAAGAAGGTCAGCACCAGTTCGAGGACGAACGCTTGGGCCACGCTCCCCGCAGGAACCGTGACGCCCAGACCGCCCTTCAGGCCGAAGAGCGCCAGCAGCACGAAGGCGGCCAGGACCGCGCCCAGGAGCTGCGCCGCGACGTAGGGCAGGACCCGAGCACGCGGGAACTTCCCGGCCAGGGTCAGGGCGAACGTGGCCGCCGGATTGATGTGGGCCCCGCTGATGGGCGCCAGGGCCGCGATGACGGCGGTGACGGTGAGGCCGAATACGGCGGCCACGCCGAGGTGGCCGAGGGCGCCCGTCTGCGCCTGGACCACCGCCGCACCGGGGCCGAAGAACACCAGGGCAAAGGTGCCCAGCCCCTCGGCCACCAGCGCGCGGGACAGGGGAACGGCCACGTCAGGCCGCCGAGACGGGCGGGCTGTCCTCGTAACTCTCGGGGACGGGCCGCCCGTCCCGGAGCGCCTGCACGAACCCATCGAATTGCTTCTGGAGTTGGTCCCGCACTTCCCGCCAGCGGTCGAGGCTGCCGCCGCTCGGGTCGGTGAAGGGGTAGTGCAGGCGGTGGGTCCGGCCTGGGTACGCGGGGCAGGCTTCAGCGGCCGAGTCGCAGACGGTGATCACATAGTCGAAGTTCTGCCAGTCCGGCACGTCCCAGAGCGTCTTGCTGGTGTGGCCGTCGAGGCTCAGGCCGATCTCCCCCATGACGGTCTTCGCGTCGTCCTTGACCCGGGTGGCTTCCGTCCCAGCGGAATGCACGTCGAGGCCCAATCCCACACGCTCTGCCGCCGCCCGAGTCAGGGCCTCGGCCATCTGCGAGCGGGCGGAATTGTGGGTGCACAGGATCAGAACGCGGGTCACACCCTCAGCATATCGATTTCGTTTGATGCGTCAAGGCGAGTGGACCCGTGAATATCTCGCCCAGCAGGTTCCCACCCAACTGAAAAAATTGATCCTGGCGCAGGGTGTAATAGGTGTTCTTGCCGCGCTGCTCGGAAGAAACCAGTTCGGCTTCGCGGAGGATGCCGAGGTGGTAGGAGACCTTGGACTGGGGAAGCCCCAGCAAGGCTTCCAGGTCGCACACGCAGCGTTCGCCGCCTGCCAGGTGCCGGACCAACTCAAAGCGGATCTCGTGGGAGAGGGCCTTGAGCTGGTCGAGCACGCCGGGCACGGCCACCGTCGTCATTCAGGCATTCTAGTGGTTGAGAAAGTCAGGACTGGCAGCGTCGCCAGGCTCTTGCGAGCGCCGGGGACGACGGTAGCCCCAGAGGATGTGGCGCGGCCGAGGGGCTGAAAGCTTAGCGTTGGTTCTCGCGCCACTGCTGGCGTTACCCCGTCACCGCCGGAAGCCCGTCGCGGGGAGTGGGAGGCCACCGTCTGACTCACACGGGATCCGGTCCGCCTTCAGCCCGCGGAACTCGCTCGTGTGACCTCCCCATTGGGTCATGGTAAAGGTGTTCGTGCCGGACCGGCGCGGCAGAAGGCGCACCTCAGCCGCGGAACGGCACGATGACTTCCTGCCCCCGCAACTCAGAGAGTCCCACCCGTTCGCCCCCGAGATCCGGCGCAGCGGGGCCGCGGCAAACGTGACCCGGGCTGGCCGCAGGGGCAGATGCTTGGAGGAGACCGATGGCCTCAACAGACGTGTTCCTCGTCCCCTCCAAGAGACGGAAGGGCCAGCATGGTGTGATCAGCGCTGACATGACGCCGTTCTGGCCGAAGTCCTGACCTTACCGAGAACGACTCTCAATAAAGGCCGTCCTACACGACGATTCTTGACAGCTCTCTGGTCGCGCCCTACGCTTAATCCGACTGATCTGCTCGGATTAAAAGGAGAACTGTGCGAACCGCCCCGATCCTGCTGACCCTGCTGCTCGCTCCGCCCGCCCTGGCGGCCGACCTGAGCGGCACCAAGACCTACCTGCTGGGTCGCCTGGACGCCCTGAACACCTCCACCGCCCGACTCGTGCAGGCCAGTGACGCCTACTACCAACTCGCCAAGGGGGCGAACTTCGACTACGCCCGGCTCTGGAAGACCAATCCTGGTGGAGTGAAAGCCGCCGTCGAGCAGACCCGGGCCGCTTGGCGCGACGCCAGCCCCCGCTACGAGCAGATCGAGGGCTTCTTCGCCGGGCAGGACCCCTTCGACCGCCTCGACCTGATCATCGACGCCGCCAACCCCGGCACCGAGGGCGGCGTGGACCACGACGTGAAGCTCCCCAACGGCACGGTTCTGAAACGGCCGGGCGCACTGTTCAACCTCACCGAGTCCGCGCTGTGGGGCCTGAATCCCCGGTACACGGCCCTGAAGGTGAAGCTCAGCGCCAGGGACGGGCTGGGCAACGCCCTGCCGGACGCGAACGTGCTCAAGGGCGGCGTGGACGCCCTGCACGCGGTGGTCGGGCAACTGCGGCAGACGGCGCGGACCTGGCAGCCCAGCACGGCGTACGTCTTCAGCACCCTCACGGCCAACGTGCCCACCACCCAGGACTTTCTGGAGGCCTGGCGCGGCTCGCGTTTCGTGACGGGCGGCGCCAGCCAGACCCAGGAGTTCGCGGCCATCTCCCGCCTGAACGACCTGCGGGACAACATCGGGTCCTGGCAGGTGATCTACGCCGGGGTGAGTCCCCAGGTGCGGGGCAGGAACGCCACGCTCGACGCCCAGGTGCGGAGCGGCCTGAAGGACCTGCGGACCTACGTTGAACGCCTGATTGCCCGAGAGCAGCGGCGGCGCTTCACGCCCGAGCAGGCCCTGATGCTGCAACAGGAGGCGCAGGACCGCGCGACCGCCATTGCCGGTCCCCTCACGCAGGCCGCCACCCTCCTGGGGGTCAAGGTGTCGGGGCAATGAGGCGGCTTCTCCCCCTGCTCCTCACCCTGGCCAGCACGGCGGGCGCCGCTGACCTCGCCACCGCGGCGCAGACGGTGCGCACGGCGCTCTCCGACGCGCAGGTCGAGCTGATCCTCGATCCCCAGCACGCGGCCACGCTCACCCGACAGGCGCAGACCACCTTCCAACGCGACCTCGCGCCAGCGCTGCGCGAGGTGGACCCGGCCATCGCCCGGCAGGTGGCGGGCGATCTGGAGCGGGCGGTGAAGGCGGCGGGGCGGGACGACGAGGCCAACTTCGCTGCCGCCCGGAGTCTGGCCTGGACGGGCCTGCTCTCCGGGGCGTACCGCGCCCTGGAAGGCGCCGTGCGGGCGAACGACGTGGTCGCCGCCCGCCGGTGGCTGCCCCTGCGCGAGTACCGGCCCGCCAACCGCTTCACGCGGCTGAACGCCGACGTGACCGAGGCGGTCGAGGCCCTGGCGCGCGGGGAGATTCAGCCCCAGGCCGCCCTGCTCGGCGTGCGGGCCGACCTGCTCGACGGCTACCAGGCCCGGCTCGCGGACGCGCTGACCCACCTGGGCCAGGCCCAAACCCAGGGCTACCGCATCCGGGCGGCAGAGCAGGCCGCCCTGGCCCGCGGGTACTTCGAGGTTCTGGCCCCCACCTACCGGGAGCAACGGGGCGAGGCGGCGCTCAAGACCGCCCGCGAGGCGTTCGTGGCCCTGCCCGGCAGCCTGCCCCGGGTCACCACCCTGATCAATGGCTTCCGGGCCGCGCCCCTGAGCGAGCGGGAGCGTGCCCGCCGCGCCTCCCAGGCCCTGCGCTACCTGAACCTGGTGCTGGTGGAGTACGCCCGCGGGGTGAGCGGCGCCGAGGGACACGTCGTCGTGAAGCGCGACCTGGAGATCACCGAGGCCCGCACCTTCCTGAGCGGCGCGGCCGGGGCCTTCGGGGACCTGGCCCCGCTCCTGGGGGACCAGTCCGGCGCCGACCGGGCCCGTCAGGCCTTCGAGACCCTCGCGGCGGACCTCGACCGGGCCGCGCGCCAGGAGAACGTCCCCTCGGCCGCGCGGGTGCAGCAGGGGGTGAAGGCCCTCTCCGCCCAGCTCAGTACCCTCTTCCCGGCGGCCTGGCAGCGGCACGACGCCAGCGGTGACCTCGACGTGATTCGCTCGCAACTCGACGCGGCGGTGCGCGCGGCCGCCAGCGGCGATTACGACCTCGCCGAGAGCGGGCGCCTCGACGCCTACGCCACCCTGGAGGGCGGCCCGGAGGCCCGGATCGCGGTGTTCGCCCCCGACCTCAAGCTGCGCCTCGAAGACCTCTTCTGGAACGGCGAACAGCCCAAGGGGCTCGCCCGCCTGATCCGGGAGCGCGGGGACGCGGCGGCCTTCGGGCAGACCCGGGCACAACTCGACGTGGCCCTGGACGACACGGCCAAGCTGCTGGGCACGGACGCGGCCCCGGCCGCCGTGGCGACCAACGCGGGCGTGATCGTCTTCCGCGAGGGGCTGGAGGCCGTGCTGATCCTGGCCGCCCTGATGGGCTCCCTGCGCCGCAAGCAGGTGCGGCACCTGCGCCGCCCGATGTGGGCGGGGGCGGCCCTCGCCTTGGTCGCCTCGGTGCTGACCTGGCTGCTGATGCAGGGCACCCTGGGGCTCTTCGCGCGCTTCGGGGAGAAGCTCTCGGCGGTGGTGAGCGTGATCGCCATCGGCGTGCTGCTGGTGATCATGAACTGGTTTTTCCACAACGTGTACTGGACCGACCGTATGGCCGCCTTCCAGCAGCAGAAACACCACCTGATGGGCGGGCGGGTGGGGGGGCACCTCGCGCAGGTGCTGGGCCTGGTCGTCCTGGGCTTCACCTCCATCTACCGCGAGGGCTTCGAGACGGTGCTGTTCCTCCAATCGCTGGTGCTGCAAAGCGGCACGGGGGTCGTGCTCACGGGGACCGGGCTGGGACTGGCCGCCGTGCTGGGCGTGGGTGTCCTGGTCTTCGCCCTCCAGGCCAAGCTGCCCATGAAGAAGCTGCTGGTTTGGACGGGTGGGATGATCTGCGCGGTGCTGTTCGTGATGGTGGGGAATACGGTCCACACCCTGCAACTGGTGGGGTGGCTGCCCGTCCACGCCCTGCCGGCGAGCTTCCCGGCGTGGGCGGGGCTGTGGTCGGGGCTGTACGCGACCTGGGAGGGTGTGGTGCTCCAGGTGGTGGCGGTGGTGGCGGTGATGGGGAGCTACTTCCTGGCCGAGGGCCTCAAGGAGCGCCAGCTTCACCGCCGGCTCGCCGCGTCCCCGTCGCGGTAAGGGGTGGGCCGCGCGTTGCACTTGCGGTGAAGACAGACGTGCGGCCAGTGAGGTGGAGCCCACCTCACTGGCCGCTTTTGGAGCATTCTACGGCTGGCCGCTGATGGTGATGAGGGTGGTCTTGGTCTCCCCCTCCTGCACGGCGTGGTACTGGAGCAGCTCCCCGCCCCGGTCCAGAAACGCCGTGTAGTTGCCGGGGAGAACGTCGTCCGTCCGTTGCCCATACCCCGCGCGCTTGAAGGGATCGAGGAGGACCTTCGGCTGCCACCCGGGCAGGCGGTACATCTCCACCCGGGCCTCCCCCCGGTGAACCTCCGCCCGGTAGCCCCGGCTGTACGTCGGGCATTCGGGCGTCAGGCCGGACGGGAGGGGAGCCAGCCCATTCCAGAGGGTCCCGGGCCGCTCGATGCAGAACAGGTCCCCCTGCCAGCGGCGCTCCTGGGTCAGCCACCACCCGCCCACACCCGCCAGCCCCAGCAGCGCCACGGCCAGCAGGACGAAGATCGGCTTCACTCGCGCACGTGGTCCACCGCGCCGCCGATTAGGGAGGTGATGTGCTGGTCGAGCAGCCGGTAGTAGGCGATGCGTCCCTCCTTGCGGAAGGCCACCAGGCGGTGGGCCCGCAGGAGTCGGAGCTGGTGGCTGACGGCGCTCTCGCTGATGCCGACCACGGCGGCGAGGTCGCATACGCACAGCTCCTCGGCGTTCAGGGCGCTGAGGATGCGGAAGCGGGTGGGGTCGGCAATCATTTTGAGCAGGCTGGTGGCGTCCTCAACACAGCTCGCGTCTGGCTGGACGGCCCTCACCCGGGCGACCGCCTCAGGATGGACGCAGGCCACCTCGCACACGTCGTCTTGAGAAGCGGTTCTCATGTCTCGACCATAGCGCAGGGAGGAGGGAAACACCGTCACCCCACCACCTCCCGCACGTTCCCAGGAGGCCGATTCATGGGTGCAGGTGTCCTTCATGCCCGGCGTGGGCGCCTGGGGGCTCGATCTGGACGGTGCTGTGCTCGATGCCGTGCCGCTCGGCGACCTCGTGGACCCGGGAGAGCAGATCGGCGGCGGGCGCGGGCGCCACCAGATGCGCCGTGAGGTTGTGCTCGCCGCTGGTCACGCTCCAGACGTGCAGGTCGTGGACTTCCCGCACCCCGGGCAACGCCGCCAGGTCGGATCGCAACTGATCGAGGTCCAGGCCCTCGGGCACGCCCTCCAGCAGCACGTTCACGCTGGCCCTGAGCAGGGTCCAGGTGCGGGGCAGGACCCACAGGCCGATGAGGGCCCCCAGCACCGGGTCGATCCAGGTGAGGCCGGTGAAGCGGATCAGCAGCGCCCCGACGATCACGGCCACCGAGCCCAGCAGGTCGCCTATGACCTCCAGGTAGGCGGACTTCACGTTGAGGCTGTCCTGGCTGCCGCCGACCAGGATGCGGGCGCTGATGACGTTCACCAGGAGCCCCAGCACCGCGACGACGAGCATGGAGGTGGTCTGGACCTCGACCGGCTCGCGCAGGCGGCGGTAAGCCTCGAACAGGATGTACAGCCCGATGGCGAAGAGCGCCCCGGCGTTCACGGCCGCCGCCAGAATCTCCGCCCGGCGGTAGCCGAAGGTGCGTCTCCGGTCGGCCGCCCGCTGCCCGAGGCGGATGGCGAACAGGGACAGGACCAGGGCCATCACGTCGGTGAGCATGTGCCCGGCGTCGGAGAGCAGGGCCAGGCTGCCTGAGAGGAAGCCGTAGATGACCTCCACGACCAGGAAGCTGCCGGTCAGGGCCAGGGCGAGGGTGAGCTGGCGGGCGCTCGCGTTCGCCCCATGGCTGTGCCCGTGCTCACTCACGGGAACCCTGCAAGGCCGTCAGAATCCGGGGGCGCTGGTCGTCGAAGGGGCCGTAAAAGGCCTGCTCGCCGATCAACGTGACGGGGGCGATGCGGACGTTTGCCTTGGCCTGCATTTCCGCCACGGCTTCCGGGTCCCCCCGCACGTTCTTCTCGGTGAAGGCAGCGCCATGGTGGGTCAGCAGCCGCTTGACAGCATGACAGTCCGCGCAGTTCGGGACGGTGTAGAGCGTGATCTCGGGCATGGCTCAGGCCCGGCTGGGGGTTGGGGCGGCGGTGACGGTGCGGGGGGCGGCGGGACCGCTCCCCTTCCAGCGCAGCAGGCGCAGGGCGTTGGCGGTGACGATGGCGGTCGCGCCCGTGTCGGCCAGAATCGCCATCCAGAGGTTGGTATACCCCAGCAGGGTCGTGACCAGGAAGATCGCCTTGAGGCCCAGCGCGAAAGCGATGTTCACCTTGATGTTCTGCATGGTCGCCCGCGACAGCCCCACCAGGTCCGCCACACCGGTCACCCGCTCACGCAGCAGGGCCGCGTCGGCGGTCTCCAGGGCCACGTCGGTGCCGCCGCCCATCGCAATGCCCACGTCCGACTGGGCCAGGGCGGGCGCGTCATTGATGCCGTCCCCCACCATCGCCACGCCCCCCTTCGCCTTCAGGTCCGCGATCAGGCGCAGCTTGTCCTCGGGCAGCAACTCGGCCCGAACGTCCATCCCCAGGTCGGAAGCGATGGCCTGCCCGGTGCGGGCATTGTCCCCGGTGAGCATGACGGTCTGGACGCCCAGCCCGCGGAGCTGCGCGACGGCCTCCCGGGCGTCGGGCCGCGGCTCGTCGCGGATGGCGATGACGCCGAGGGGGGTCGGCCCGTCCAGCAGCACCACGGCGGTTCGCCCCTGCTTCTCGAAGGCCTCGATGGTGGCGCTCAGGTCGGCGGGGAGGGTCGTCAGGGTCGCCGCGTGGCGGGGCGAGCTGACGCTCAGCGTTCGGCCCTCGACGGTCGCCGTGACCGCCTTGCCGGGGAGGGCCTGGGCGTTCTCGGCGGCGGGCAGGGTGAGGTGGCTCCCCTTGGCAGCGTCGGTGATGGCCTTCGCCAGCGGGTGGCTGCTGCCCGACTCGACCGCGGCGGCCAGGCGCAGCACCTCGTTTCGGTCCTGCCCCACCACGTCGGTCACGCGCGGCTTCCCGGCGGTCAGCGTCCCGGTCTTGTCGAACGCCACCGTCTTCACGCTCCCGATGCTCTCCAGCGCGGCGCCGCCCTTGATCAGCAGGCCCCGGCGGGTCCCGGCGCTGATCCCGCTGGTGATGGCGGCGGGGACGCTGAGGACCAGGGCGCAGGGGCAGCCGATCAGCAGCAGAGCGATGCCCTTGTACAGCCACTCGTGCCACACGCCCCCGAACAGCAGCGGGGGCACCAGGGCCACCAGGGCGGACACCGCGACCACGCCCGGGGTGTAGTACCGGCTGAAGCGGTCGATGAAGCGCGCGGTGGGCGCCTTACTTCCTTCCGCCTCCTCGACCAGGTGGATGATGCGGGCGATGGTGTTGTCGCTGGCCGCCTTGTCCACCCGCACGGTGAGCACCCCATCGGTGTTGATGCTGCCCGCGTACACCGTGTTCCCGGCGCTCTTGACCACGGGCACGCTTTCTCCCGTCACCGGGCTGTCATCCAGGTTGGAGGTGCCGCTCAGGATCGTGCCGTCGGCCGGGACGCGGCCCCCGGGGTTCACCTGCACGGTCTGCCCCACCGCGAGCGAATCGGCAGGCACTTCACGGGTCCCCTGGCCTTCCACCAGCAGGGCGGTCTTGGGGACCAGGGCGGCGAGCGCCTGAATTCCGGCGCGGGCCCGCCCGGCGGCGATGCCTTCGAGCAGCTCCCCGACCGCGAAGAAGAACACGACGACGGCGCCCTCGGCGGCCTCCCCGATGAGGACCGCGCCGACGGCGGCGAGGCTCACCAGCGTGTTGATGCTGAAGTAGTCCCCGAAGCGGGCGCTGGCGACCGCCTTCTTCGCCAGCGGCCAGACCCCGAGCAGGGTGGCGGCGACGAAGCCCCAGGTGGCGAACTGGGGCTCGATGAAGCCGAACAGCCAGGCCAGCGCCAGCAGCACGCCGGAGGTCACGACCAGCTTGCCCTGCCCGGTGGCGTACCAAGGCTGACCGGGCGTGGGGGCCTCGTGGACGTGCCCGTGCTCGCCGTGGGCGTGGTCCTTGGGAGCGGCCTCCGACATCGGAGCCGTGGGCGGATTCAGCAGGGAGGGGGTGTACCCGAGGGCCTGGAGGTTGCGCTCCAGGGTGGCGCGCTCTGTCTGCGTCTCGTCGAGGTCCAGGCGGAGCGTCTGCTTGTTGAAGCTGGTCCTGACCTCCTCGGCGCCGGGGAGCGTGGCGATCATGCGCTCGACCTTCTGAACACAACTGGCACAGTCCATGCCGTCCACGAAGTATTCGAGCCTCGAGCGGGGAGCACTCATGCCCCCACTATACCTGAGCGTCTGCTCAGGTATCGAGATAAAACGTGGAGCCTCCTCCATCGGGTGAAGGTCGCGCCTGCCGGGTTGGCCGGGAGGAGGGTGCCGCCCAGGGAGGTCAGACCACGACGATGGGAGCACGGATTCAGGAGCACATGCCGATGATTTGCGCGGACGGGCACCCGCATGAGGAGGTGGACCGGGTGGACGGCGAGTACCTCAAGCTGACCAAGGATGACTCGGGGACGCACCATTGGCTCCCACTGAGCGCGGTGGATCATGTGGACGAGCATGTGCACCTGAACCACGAGCAGGTGCATCAGCAGTGGCTAAGCGAGGACCCCATCCCGAACACCGGCAGTGAGCCAGCCGTGACGGGAGGGGGCAACTCCAGGGTTGCTCGTCTCCCTTTCCCCCGCCGCGCCCATGGAGGTCACGCCTCACAAGGCCCTGCCCGGTGGGCGCGAGGTCAAAACCGCACGCCGATCCGCCGGGCACTCTCCCACAGCGCCTCCCGGGTGAAAGGCCCGGTGTGCTTTTCCCGAACCACTCCGCCAGCATCAATGAAGTACGTCTCGGGAATTCCGGCGACCCCATAGTCGATCGCCGCGCGCGACTGACGGTCAACCACGCTGGGATACGGCACCGCGAACTCCCGCACGAAGCCCTGAGCAGCGTCGGGCTGGTCCTGAAAGGTCACCCCGACCAGGGTGAGGTTGCGCGCTGCCCGCGCGAATTCGCCCAGCAGGGGCGCCTCCTCCCGGCAGGGAATACACCAGGAGGCCCAGAAGTTCACGATCACCGGGCCGCCGAGGTGGTCGCGCAGCCGGAAGGTCTGGCCGTCCAGCGTGGTCAGTGTGAAGTCCGGGGCCGATTTCCCGATCAGAGGGGACGGGGGCGCGCCGCTGGGGCGCAGCAGGGCCGCCGCCAGCACCGCCACCAGCAGGGCCGCGAGCACCGGCGGCAGCCAGCGCCCCAGCGGCCGCGCGGGCGGCCGGGACTCAGTCGGGGAGACGCTCTGGCGCACGGTTCTTGTACCGTTCGATGAAGTCCACGATCCTGGCCTCGTCCAGCGTGTCGAGGGTGTACAGCCGCCGCCAGGCGGTCAGGGCCAGCGGGACCTTCAACCGTGCGTTCGGGGCGACGACCGTCTTGTTCGGATAGCGCTTCTGAATCGCCTCCAGTACCCCAATGTCCCCCTTCAGCAGCGACGGATGGTACTGGATCACGATACCGCCGTGCTCCAGGTTGTGCACGAGGGCCTCGGGCGCAACCTCGTACACGAAGGTGCCCCAGGGCTGCGGCTGCTCGACATGCCAGCCGCTCGTCGCCGGGAAGGAGTTGTAGGCCGGGTGCTCGGCCCCCGCGGCGATGTGCTCCTGGCCCTGGTTGGGAAACGTCTGCCCCAGCTCCCCCGGGGCGCCGCCGGAACGGGCCCACCAGGCACCCCCCACCAGCAGCAGGGCGAACCCCCCCGCCAGCACGGCGGGCCAGGGGCGGCCCCCCGGCCGTGCCGGGGAGACCTTCCCACCGGACATCCTGTTCGTGTTGGTCATAGCTCCAGGCTACGCGGCCCATGTTCAACTTCTGTAAAAGGCGGAGCGTGGCTCTGGCTATGGGCGCGTCGGACGCGGCGCTGGATCAAAGCTGAACAGGAGTGTGCGACCAAGGCGGCCGGGGAAAGCCTCTCCCCTGGCCTTTGGTGGAGGATCACCCGTGGCCCATGCCGACCGTGTTTAGCCGCTATACGACCGGGTCGCCGCCCAATGCTGTTGCGGTCGCGCCTCCTCGCGGGGGCGTGCCGCGACGTGCTGGACCTCGGGGTGGGCACGGGTGCGACGTTCACGCATGGGCCCCGACCTCAGCGGTGGGACGCTCCGCAAAGCGCGCCCCAAGGCCCTGCCGTTCCCGACTCGGCGCGGCTCTTCGCGGAGCTGCGGCCGGGCGGACGGCTGCTGGCGCTTGTCCGCCCCCTCACCCCCGGCTGGGCCGGGCGGCCGACCTGATGTCTTCGATCACGTGGTCGGCTGGCATCCGAACCGGCGCACTCCCGAGCGGCTGCGCGCGGCTGGCTTCCCGGTGGAGGTGCGGGAACGCCGCCTGCTCGGCCTCCTCGTGACGCCCGCCGCGCTTCCCGTCCCGGCGGGCCGCGGACCCCTGCGCCGGGCGCTCATCCGCGCGCTCCTGTTCGTCTCCGGGACGGCCTTCGTTCTCACTAGCGCCCGCGAGATGGTGCAGATGCCGCCCTTTCGCAGCGGGGCCTGGTCCCCGCCGCCGGGGTCCCGTGCGCCGCCCTCGCGCTGAACCACCGGGACGCCGGGTGAGGGGGTGGCACGCGCCCTGAAGTGGTGGGCGTACAGCGGCCAGATGCCACTCGTGCCTGACCTGGGCGTGGGCGTCGCCACTCGCGGTGTTGACCCTCGCCACCTTCGAACCCGGGCGGCACGCCGGTCGGTGCCCTCCCTGGCCGGACACCTGGGCGGTGGTTCCTGGCCCCCAACGTGAGGCACGCCGGGACGCACCCGGCCAAGGACCTGGGAGAACAGGCCAGCTGTGCCCCGGCGTGACCTGCTCGCGGTCAGAGCAGCCAATAGACAAAGCTGTCGTACAGCCCGGCCAGGACGAACACGGCCCCGGCCACCGGCGTGGCGTGCCGGTGGCCGCGCTGGAGAGCACCGACGTACGGTGGCCGCCCGCTGGCCGTCGCCCGGGGCAGGAATGCGACCAGGACGAGCAGGGGAAGCGTCATCCCCAGCGCGAACGCGGCCGGGTACAGCGCGCCCAGCGGCGCGGTGAGCGCCAGCGGGAGGGTCAGGCCGAAGTAGAGCAGGAAGAGCGTCGGGCAGAACGCCAGGCTGAAGGCCAGACCCAGGAGGAACGCGCCCAGCGTGCCGCGCCCCCCCCGGGCGCGTTCCTCCAGCCGCCCCGCGAGGCGCGTCCCGAGGGTGACGCGGGGGCGCAGCACGCCGACCATCGCCAGGCCCACCAGGACCATCAGCGGGCCCAGCACCCGCCGAACGCCGGTGAAGAAGTTCCCGGGGGCCGCCAGGGTGCCGCCGAAGGCGGAGACGGCCACGGCGCCCAGCGCGAGGTACACCAGCACGCGCGCCCCCATGAAGGCCAGGCTGCGCGGCCAGGCCCCCCCCGCGTGGCCGTCCCGCGCGACGTAGGCGAGGGTCGCCGCGCCGGTCGAGAGCTGGCAGGGCGCGGTGGCGGCCAGCAGCCCCAGCAGGAACGGCGTGAGCAGCGAGGCGCCTGCCTGGAGGCGCAGGGCGGTGACGGGACCCGCCAGGGCGGCGTTCAGGGTGCCGCTGCGGCGATACAGGTCGAGGGCGGCCTCCCGCAGGACCGGGGAGATGGTCGGCCACGCGAGGAAGAGCGCGGCGACGAGGGTGCCCGCCGCGGCGAGCCACCAGCGCGACCTCACTGGCTCCAAGTCTTCCCCCCGTCCACCGAGCGGTACAGGAGGCCGCTCTCACCCGCGGCGTACAGCCTCGTCTCGTCCCGCGGGTCGGCGGTGACCAGCAGGGCGCCCTCGGGCAGCCCCAGGTTCATCCAGCTCGCGCCCCGGTCCTCCGAGCGGGCCACGCCAGCCGGACCGGCGAGGTACACATTGCCGCTCACCGGGTGAACGTCCAGGCCCAAACCCGCCGCCTGCGGCGCGTCCCCGGCCCGTTGCCAGGTCGTGCCGTCGTCCGAGACGATCAGCCCCTCACCCATGCTCAGGGCATAGAGCCGCGGGGTCTCCCCCGGACCTGCCGCGAGCGCCATCACGCCCGCCGTCTCCGGGGACACGAAGCGCCAGTCCTGCCCGTTCTCCGTGCGGTAGAGGCCCCTTCCGGCGATGTTCGCGTACCACACGCCGGGTCGACCCGGCAGGGCCACGAAGCCGTGAATGTCCGTGCCCGGGAGGGTTCCGAACCCCGCGTCCTGCCAGGTCGTCCCGCCGTCCCGGCTGACCTTCAGCACGTCATGCCCGGCCATGACCAGGGTGCCGCCCGCCGCCGGGGCGAGCGCCATGGCGTCTCCGGCACCGTCGGCGGCGCCCCAGGTCCGGCCCCCGTCCGTGCTGACCGAGACGCCCGCATGCTGCCCGTACAGCAGGCGGCCATCCGGGAGGACCCGCAGGGCGTGGAAGTCGCCGCTCAGCCGCCCTGCGGCCCGAACCCCAGCACCCTGCGTCTGCCACCACAGCGCGCCGCCCAGCCCGGCCGCGACCAGCAGGGCCAGGGGCAACGCCGCGCGGCGCCCGGTGCGGGGGGCGTGACGGGTGTTCGCCGTCATGTCACGCCGTCCCGGCCATCCCCCGAGCAGGCGCGGGGGGAACGGAAAACACCGCCGGGCACAGGGCGACTCTCCAGTTCGGGCACATTCCCAGACATTGCACGGACCTCACCCTACAGAAGCTCTGTTCAACTTCGGTAAAGCCCGGGAAAAAGCCGGAGGACGGGGCCCCGCCCCTGCTGGTTCCGGTTCAGCGGTCCGCCCTCCCGGGCGGCTCTGCGGACTCCACCCGGATCAGCGGCGTCTTGCCCAGCGCGGTCCGGGAAAGTTGCTCCACCACCTCCACGCGTACGTCCGGGGAGATCACCCCCCGCCTCTCCAGGGCGGCGGCCACGTTCGCCTCGACGCTCCCCGGGGTCAAGGTGGCCCCGGGGCCGGTGACCCGCACCCGAACGGCCGATCCGGTGAGCACGACCTGCCACTGGCTGACCGGCACGGCATCCATCAGATCGTGGAAGACATTGGGGTGGACCGTCACGACGGTCCCCCTGGCGCCGGGCAAGCGCAGGACCTCTTCCGCCCGGCCCTCGATGGCCGTGAGGCGCCGGTACGGCATGCCGCAGGCACACCTGCCCGTGTCGAGGCGGACCCGGTCTGTCAGTTCATACCGGATCAGGGGCAACGTGCGGCTGAACAGCACTGAGACGAGCAGCCGCTCGCCCGTCTCGCCCGGGGGCACGGGCCGGTGGTGCGCATCGACCACCTCGATCACGAGGAGATCCTCGTACAGGTGGAGCCCGTCGTGATGCGCGCACTCCCCGGCGATCCCGGCCGTCTCGGTCGCGCCGTACTCGTTGAAGGGGCGCTTGCCCCACGCGCTGGTGATGCGGCGCCGCGCCTCACCGGTTAGCACCTCCGACGCCGTGAGGACGGCCCTGGGGCGGATGTGCAATTCACCCGACAGTTGGGCCCCGGCGAGCTGGTGGGCGGTCCCGGCATAGGCCACCAGCCCCTCGGGCTGCCAGGCATTCAGCGCCGCGACGAGTTCGGGCAGGGGCTGGTCTGCGTCAAGGCGCAGGGTGGGGACCAGGGGACTTTGAACGCTCGCGCCCACGCTGGCGGACTGGTGCCAGGGGTGGGTGGTGCTGACCACCGCGAGGCGGGGATGATGCGTGAGATCCGCCCGGATGCCGCTCCAGGCGTACATCCGGGCATAGGAGGCGAGCACCCAGGACCACTCCTCCCGGTTGAACAGGAACAGTCCGGGGTGCCCGGTGCTGCCCGCCGTCGCATTCACCTGGTACCGCCCCAGGAACGGCTTCCCGCCGCCTGGGGCAGCCAGGTGGGCGCGGACGTCTTCCAGGTGCACGGCGCGGTCGGTGACCAGCTCGTCGTACCGGCTCATCAGCTCGCTCTTGGTGAGAACCGGCAATTCATGCAGCGGCCGGTCTTCGAGCCCCTGGTGGAAGCGCCGGTAGAACGGCGAACGGGCGAGCGCGAAACGCCGCAGCGTGGCGAGCGCCCGCTCCTGATGGCGTTCCAGTTGCTGGCGGCTCCAGGCGTCATGGGTTCGCAGGGTTCGCCGCTTGAGCAGCACCTCTGCCAGCAGCCGGGCATTCATCCCGTCGCCCCGCGCCGCCGGGTCTGCTGCAGGTGCCTCCCACGCCTCTGCCGGCCGCGTCTCCTCATCTGGTGCACCTCCCGCCCCAGCTTGGTGTTCCTGGGTTACCGGGCCGTTACCGCGGGTTCCGGGCCGGACGGGCAGAGGTGCCAACCACCCGTGGAAGCGCCGGGACCGGCGAACCCGCTGCCCGTTGGCGCGGGCACGCGTGGTCAGTTTCCGCCCCGACCGCGATGGAAGGAAAGCCCAGGACACCACCATGTGCCGCTTTGCACAAGCTTTACATGTCCGCCCTAGCATGACCTCGGGCCAAGCACGGCACGGCCAGTCCGCAGTGTCTGGATGGCTTCCAGGCCGCGCCCGGCCACCCGGAGGATGCAATGTCTACACGTATGCTGCAAGTTGTTCCGCTGCTGGGGTTATTCCTGGGCGTGTCCGCCGCGACCACCCTGGGCGGAGGAGGGGCGCCGGACGTGCGCGGAAGTGTCTGGGTCGCGGATGAGACGACCGGGAGCCTGACGGTGATCGACGCCGCCACCCGGCGTGTCCAGGCCACCCTGACTGGGGTGCCCTCCCCGCACAACGTTCAGCTCGCCCCAGGTGGCAAGAGCGTTTGGGCCGTGCTCGGCGAGCAGGCGCGGGCGGTCAAGATTGACGCGGCCAGTTACCGGCTGCTGGGCAGCGTTCCGACCGGGACGTCCCCCGCCCACGTCATCGTCAGCCCTGACGGGAAGCGCGCCTACGTCACAAATGGTGAGGACGGCACTGTCACCATTATCGACGCGGCCGCGCTTCAGCCTCTGGCGACCGTGAAGGTGGGCGCGCACCCGCACGGACTGCGCCCCAGCCCGGACGGCCGGTGGGTCCTGGTGGCGAACACCGGCGGGAACAGTGTGAGCTGGATCGACGCCCGGGCGTCCCGCACGGTCGCGGAGGTCCCGGTGGGCCAGGCCCCGGCACAGGTGGCGTTCGCCCCGAACGGCAAGGTGGCGTACGTGACGCTCCGCGACGAGAATGCGGTGGCCAGGATCGACGTCGCCACCCGGAAGGTTCTCGGAAAGGTGCGGGTGGGTCCCGGGCCGATCCAGCTCACCGTGACGCCGGACAACCGCTTCGTCCTGGCGGCCAACCAGGGCACCCCGGAGCGCCCCGGCCAGACCCTGTCGGTCATTGACGCCGCGAAGTTCAGCGTGGTGGCGGACATCGCGACCGGCGCGGGCGCCCACGGCGTGACGGTGGACCCCACCGGGCGCTTCGCGTACGTCACCAACACCTACGCGAACACCCTCGCGGTCGTGGACCTAGCCACGCGCCGCACGGTTGCCCGGGTGCCGACCGGGAAGGGGCCGAACGGGGTGAGCGTCTCGCCCCTCGCGCCAGCCCCGGGGGGCGTCCGTGACCTGGGTCTGCGCCAGGTGGAGCCGAGCACCGGCGGGGAACACGAGAGCCACCACTGAGAGGGCGCCCCACCCACCGGTGGAGCCAGCCGCCTCTTCGTCCGCATCCCGGACCCCTGCACACCCCAGGAGCAGCCATGACGCCCCTCACGATCGGGAAACTGCGCGGCCTGCAACGCCTCGCAACCCGGGAAGGGCTGTTGGTGATGAGGGCCCTCGATCACCGCGGATCTATCCAGCGCATGATGGGCCCCCGTCACCCGGAATCCGGGGATGCCGCGCGCCTCACTGGGTACAAGCTGGACCTCACCCGCGCCCTGGCCCCGGTGTCCGTATGGGGCGGCGCAGGGCATCGCGGTGGAAGCGCTGCCGGGGAACACGGGCCTACGGGTCGGCACGGAGGCCACCGGGTACAACGACGACCACGGGGCGCGGCTCACCACGTTCCACCCGGGTTGGAGGGGGCAGCCGATCCGCCGGATGGGCGCGGACGCCGCCAAGCTGCTGGTGTATTACCACCCGGCCCGGGAGAACGCCGCAGCGCGTCAGCGGGAGGTGACGGCCGCGCTCATCGCCGCCTGCCGGGAGGAGGACCTGCCCGCCCTGGTCGAGCCCGTCGCCTCCCCCGGCGCACCGCGAGACGAGGACCCGGCGGGTGTTTGCCCGACGTCAGGCCGAACAGGTGGTCCGCGGCGCCCAGGACCTTCCCGCGCTGGGCGTGGACGTGCTCAGGGTGGAGTTTCCCGCCGACCCGCGCTTCGTGCAGGACGAGGACTGCATGCGCGAGGTGTCCAGCGCCCCGCGAATCTTGCTGTCGGACGGCGTGCCCGTCGAGGTGCTCACTTGCCAGGTGGGGACCGCGGCTCAGGCCGGGGCGTGCGGCTGCCGGACGTCCCGTATGGCGGGAGGCGCTGGGCTTGGGGATGAGCGGGAGGGCAGGCATGGGCTCGGCGCCGTGGGGGGCGAGCCCGGCCGCCTCGTGAGCGTCGACGAGCACTGGTGCGCCCGCTCCGGGGTCTCGCCCGCTCCGGGGTCTAGAGAGGGTGAAGCTGTGGCCCTCCTGCTCGACGCGCCGCGGGAGCCCCGACAAGTCCTCGCGGGACGGGTCCCGGACCACCAGGCCGGGGAAGGGGCTCAGCGCAGCTTCAGCCACTCGACAGGGCCCGCTTGGTCCGGCGGCCTAGGCTGGGTCCCGAGGGGCACTCCGCCTCTGACGTTCTGGAAGGAGAGGACCGCATGAAATCAGCCAAGGTGCGGGTGGCCGTCAACGGCTACGGTGTCATCGGCAAGCGCGTCGCGGACGCGGTGAGCGCGCAGGACGACATGGAACTTGTGGGCGTGGCGGATGTGGTGCCGGACTACCGCATCCGTGTCGCGGTCGAGCGCGGGTACCCAGTGTACGCCAGCCTCCCGGAAAGGTCGGGCGAGTTGCAGGCCGCCGGGGTGCCGGTGGCCGGAACGCTCCAGGACCTGCTGGCGCAGGTGGACGTGGTGGTGGACTGCGCCCCCAAGAGGGTCGCGGCCGCCAACCAGGCCGCGTACCAGGCGGCGGGCGTCAAGCCAATTTGGCAGGGGGGGGAGAAGCACGAACTGGCGGGGTACTCGTTCGTGGCGCAGGTGAATTACGAGGGGGCACTGAACCGCGACTCCGCGCGGGTGGTGTCCTGCAATACCACCGCCCTCAGCCGGATCAGCCACGCGCTGCACGGGCGTGGCCTGGCCAGACGCGTGCGGGCCGTGCTGATGCGGCGGGCGACCGACCCGTGGGAGTCGCACCGGAACGGCATGATCAACACGGCCACCCCGGAAACGAAGGTGCCCAGCCATCAGGGACCGGACGCCCAGACGGTGATCCCGGGGCTCGACATCACCACCCTGGCCGGGGCGGGCCCCTACAACCTCAGCCACCTGCACTTCGCGATGATCGAGACGACGCGCCCCGTGGACGTGGAAGAGTTGCGCGCGA